>CAZNWR010000048.1:0-11187 GCA_964576645.1 uncultured Enterobacteriaceae bacterium
CTGGTGCGCGAAGTGATCCTGTACGGACACGACAGCCCCTGGGTATTCGCCCACAGCGTCCTGCCGCTGAAAACACTTACCGGTCCATACCGCCACCTGCGCACGCTGGCCAACCGGCCGCTGGGTGAAATTCTGCATACGGATCCGCGCATTATCCGCGGGGATACGGAAATCGGCCGCTTCCCGCCGGACTGGAAGCGATTTCCCGATGCGGTCAGACCCATCGACAAAATGGTATGGGGGCGCCGCGCGGTTTATCATCTTCCCACCGGCCCGCTGCTGGTCAGCGAGATGTTTCTCCCTAGCAAAGATAACAGTCCCTGGTCCTGACCCCGATGTCCTCACCCAAAACCCACTCATGGAATCCGGAGCAGTACGCCAGGAACGCGCGGTTTGTTTCGGATCTGGGCATGCCCGTGGTCGAATTGCTGTCGCCGCGGCCCGGTGAGCGCATTCTCGATCTGGGCTGCGGCGACGGCGCGCTGTCCATCAAGCTGATTGAGCTGGGCTGCACCGTGGTCTGCGTTGATGCGAGTCCGGAAATGATCAAGGCCGCCGCATCACAGGGCCTGGACGCCCGCGTCGTGGACGGCTGCTCATTGCAGTTCGACCGCGAGTTCGATGCGGTGTTTTCCAATGCCGCGCTGCACTGGATGAAAGAGCCGGAGCGCGTGATCGAGGGCGCCTGGCGCGCACTCAGGCCCGGCGGCCGCTTTGTCGCTGAATTCGGCGGTTACGGCAATGTCGGTAAAATCACAAGTGCGCTGGAATCGGCATTGGCTTCAAGAGGTAAAGCCGTTGCCTGCCCTTGGTACTTTCCCCGCTCCGCGGAATACAGGCGCTTGCTCGAAGCGGCGGGCTTCAACGTCAAGACCATCAAACTTTTTTCCCGCCCGACACGCCTCCCCGGAGACGTGGGCGACTGGCTGAAGACATTTGCCCATGCCTACACTGCGATCCTGCCCGAGGAAGACAGGCCGGGCTTCATCACCGAAGTCGTCAATGAACTTCGAGGCCCGCTTTGTGACGAACAGGGAAACTGGATTGCGGACTATGTACGCCTGCGTTTTTCAGCAGAGAAGGGAACCACGGAGACGTAAGCCGTGATGGAGATTCGCGCATTTACCATTGAAGATGAACAATCCGTCATCGACCTGTGGCGCCGCTGCGGCCTGGTACGACCATGGAATGATCCGCGCAAGGACATCCAGAGGAAGCTGACCACCCAGGCGGACCTGTTCTTCGTCGGGCACCTGGCTGGAGAAATTATTGCCTCGATCATGGCCGGGTTTGACGGCCACCGCGGCTGGGTCAACTACCTGGCTGTCGCCCCGGAGCGGCGCCGATCCGGATTCGGCCGCATGCTCATGGCGCACGTGGAGACCGCACTCCAGGCTCGCGGTTGTCCCAAGCTGAATCTGCAGGTACGCAGCACCAATCACCCGGTACTGGAATTCTATCGTCACATTGGCTACGCGGAGGATGAAGTTGTCAGTTTCGGCAAGCGGCTTATTGCGGACAATTGACTGGATTATGCAATCCTTTAAACGTATTAATTGCAGGAAACGGTACTCTATAAATATGTGTGCCGGAGGATCAGCTTTGGAAGAAAGCCCGCAACCTGTGAGCGTTCCCAGGACAGCATAATCATGGCAACAAACACCATCCGCCTTCATCGCGTTCTCAACGCGCCGCCGGACCGGGTCTACAGGGCGTTCCTGGACCCGGACGCCCTGGCAAAATGGCTGCCGCCCAACGGATTCACCTGCAAAGTTCACGAACTGGATGCCAAAGTCGGTGGTGTCCATAAAATGTCGTTTACGAACTTCAGTTCCGGGAACACCCATTGTTTTGGCGGAAAGTATCTTGAGCTGGTTCCCCACGAACTTATTCGCTACTCGGACAAATTCGATGATCCGAACCTGCCCGGCGAACTTCTGGTTACGGTAACGCTGAAGAAGGTGTCGACCGGAACCGATCTGGCCATCGTCCAGGAAGGCGTGCCGGATGTCATTCCACCCGAAGCCTGCTATCTCGGCTGGCAGGAGTCGCTCGCTCTATTGGGAAAGCTTGTCCAAGCCGAGATTCCAGATTAGAACCAAGGGAGGCGTACCCTTCACACCGCGCCCTGGTGATGCCGGGCGAAAACCGCGAGCGCCCTACGTGGCGGCCCACTTCAACGCGGTGGGACAAGGGCGCGCCGCCACCCGCTGGTGCAACCGCAGCCAGTTGGCGTCCACCGCCGCCTGGATCTCCGCGGTTTCCGCATCGCCAAGCTGGCGGAAGCGCGATTGCAGTGAAAGATATTCCGATACCGGAGACTCCCGCGTCGAGTGGTTCAGGGTGTAGCGATGCCCGTCCTCGACTTCATACAATGGAAACATGCCGGTCTGCACGGCAAGCCGTGCCGCGCGAATGCCCAGATGATCCGGTATGCCCCACCCGTCCAGGCAGGGTACCAGTACGGTAATGACCCTGAAACCGCGGATGTCGCGGGCTTTTTCGATCTTGCGCACGAAATCATCCATGAAACCCGGCGTGGCGTTGGCGGCATAGGGTACCCCGTGGGCGGCCATGATCTCGGTAAGATTTTTCTTCGGATTTTTTTTGCCGCTCGGCGATGACCCCGTCGCCGCGTACAGCGGCGTGGAAGAACTCTTCTGGGCGCCGGTATTCATGTACCCTTCGTTGTCCAGGCAGAAATAAATCATGTCCTCGTTACGCTCCGCGGCCGAAGACAGGGCCTGGAAACCAATGTCGTAGGTCCCGCCGTCACCGGCCATCACCACCACCTGGGTGTCCTTTTTGCCACGCATGTTTAGCGCCCGGCGAATGCCGCTGGCCGATGCCGCACTGGATTCCAGCGTGGTCTGGTAGACAGGGATCTTCGTGGAATTGTACGGCTGCGGACCGCAGATAATGGCGATGCACGAGGGCGGCACCACCGCCACGGCATCCGGCCCCAGCGTATTCAGGATGTGCCGCATGGACAGGGCTTCCAAGCAGCCGGGACAGGCAAAGTGCCCCGGGGACAGCATCTGACGGTCTTCAATGTGCAGCGCATCCATAAGGTTCATTCCACCCACAACGACTGGTTGACCGTTTCGTGTCGGGACTCGGCCATGGTCACGAAATCCTGTACCTTGGCCGGCGACACGTTGATGCCGCCCACGCCGGCAAGGTGACCGTGCAGGCGCGGTGCGGGTTTGAGACCGTAAAGCGCCGCCTTGAGTTCGTGGTGCAGAACGCCGCCCACGCCCGGTGAGAAGTTGCGATCCAGGACCACGATATCGCGCGCCCCGGCCAGCACGGTGCGCAGGGCCGCAACGGGAAACGGGCGGAACAGGCGTACCTTCAGCAGGCCGACGTTCTTTCCCCGTTCCCGCATCTGGTCCACGGCTTCACGCACCGTGCCGCACATGCTGCCCAGGGTAACGATGATGGTGTCGGCGCCGTCGCAACGGTAGGCGTCGATCACGCCGTAGCCCCGCCCGGTGCAATCCTGCCAGTCCGCATCCGCGGCGGCCGCGACATCCGGCACCTGGTCCATGGCTTCGCCGATATCCTTTCGATGGCGACGATAGAGTTCCTGGCTGACCACGTTGCCCCAGGATTCGCCGCGATCCGGGTCCAGAAAGTGGGCCGGCGTATAGGGCGGCAGATATTCATCCACCAGTTCCTGCGGCGGGACCTCCACCGCCTCCATGGCGTGGGAAACATAGAAGGCGTCGTGGTTGATCATCACCGGAACGGTCAATTCTTCCGCGATGCGGAAGGCCTGGATGACCGTATCCAGGGATTCCTGGCCGTGCTCGCTGTAGAACTGGACCCAGCCGGTATCGCGCTGCGCCATGCTGTCGGTCTGGTCGGGCCAGAATCCCCAGGGCGAAGCCACCGTGCGGTTGACATTGAACATCACGATGGGCGCACGCGCGCCGCAGGCGTAATGCAGCAGCTCGTGCATAAGCATGAGCCCCTGCGAGGCGGTCGCCGTGAACACACGCGCGCCGGTAAGCGACGCCGTGATACAGGCGGCCATGGCGGAGTGCTCGGACTCGGGGGTAAGGATCTCCGCGTCAAGTTCCCCCGCCGCCTGGAACGCCATGAGTTTCTCCAGTATCGGCGTCTGCGGCGTGATCGGGTAGACCGGGATCACTTGCGGCCGCGCCAGCCGCGCCCCCCACGCCACAGAATGGTTGCCGTGCAACAGCATGCGCCGTACCTGATCGTTCATCGCATCTCCTCCCGCAGCGCGATAGAGCCGGTCGGACATTCCTGCACGCACAGTCCGCAACCTTTGCAATAGTCTCCCAACACGGTATAGCCGTTGCTGCTTCGTACCACCGCCATGTCCGGGCAGAAGACAATGCAGTTGTCGCACAGGATGCATTCGCCGCAGCTGAAGCAGCGTTCTGATTCGGCTGCCGCCTCGTCCTCGGACAGGCCGAGCTGCACCTCGCTGAAATCCGCAAGGCGCATTTCGATGTTACGGCGGCGATCGGCCGCGCGCGGGAGGCGTGGATAATAAAAGGCGTTGATGGCCTCAGGGGTTACTGCATCGCCGCCGGTCCGCTCCAGAACTGTGGCGTCTCGAAGTTGAGCGTTAATGCCGGACGCCGCGCGCCTGCCCATGCCGAAAGCCTGGGTCACGAAACGATCCAGGCTGGCGACGTCACCGCCGGCAAAGACACGCGGGAGACTGGTCGCCTGACAATCGTCGACCGCCACCAGGTTGTCTTCGGTACACAGCAGTTCCGACAGGAAAGCCACGTCCGGGTCCTGTCCGATGGCGGTGATGACAGTGTCAGCGTGGATCACGAAACTGGAATCCGGCACCGGCGAGACGTGAAACTTGCCGGGACGGGACCCCGGCTCGAAATTCACCCTGATGCAATGCAACTCAAGTTCACCGGAGGCGAGGGGCTTGACCGACTGCAGGACAGCGCCGCCCTGCAGTCGGATACCCTCTTCTTCTGCTTCTTCAACCTCCTCCTTCTGCGCCGGCATCTGCCGCCGCGACTCCAGCGACAGAACCGTGACATCGGCGCCGTGCCGGCGCGCCGTGCGCGCCACATCCATTGCGGCGCTTCCTCCTCCGATGACCACCGTGCGCTTCCCGATATTGAAATTTCCGCCGGCGTTGACGCTGGCAAGGTAGCGGGCGCCATCGATGACCCAGTCATGTGAATAATCTACCTGTGGCAGGCGTTTTGTTCTGCCGGCGCCGACGGCAAAATAGACGGCAGCGTGGTTCCGGCACAGGTCGTCCAGCACCTGCTCGGAGTCAACACGGTAGTTTGTCACCACGTTTACCCCGAGGTCGAGAAGGCGTTCGATCTCTCCATCAAGAATATCGCGCGGAAGCCGATACGGCGGAATACCGTAACGCATCAGGCCGCCCAGTTCCTCGCGCGCCTCGAATACGGTGACCGGGTAACCCATGCGCCGCAGCTGGTAGGCCGCGGCAAGACCGGACGGCCCGCCGCCGATAACGGCGACCTCTTCCCTGTAATTGATCGGCACGGATCCGAATTCCCATCTTTCCCGGAGCGCCATATCGCCGACGAAACGCTCAAGGCGGCAGATGGAAAGTGACTCGTCATAGGCGCTGCGGTTGCAGGCCGACTCGCAGGGATGATGACACACCCGCCCCGTGACGGCCGGGAACGGGTTGTTGGCCACCAAGGTCAGCCAGGCGTCATAGTACTCACCCTTGCGGACCTGGCCGATCCAGCGCGCCACTTCACCGCTCACCGGGCAGGCGTTGTGACAGGGGGACGGCGGCGTGTAGTGCACCGGCAGGGCGCTGCGCCAGGTGCCGGTTTTGAATCCGCCCGTATTGGCGGTAGTCCAGATTGGCGGGATGACGTCAGTCACTGACACTGATGCTTTCCCGCAGAATGATTTCCCGCGCGTAATCGAAGCCGCCCAAGCAGGCACGGATATTTTCCGCGGTCTTATCCGCCATGGCGGCGCTTATGGTCTTCTGCATTGTCCCGATATCCGGCGCCTGCAGTGCGCAGGCCAACGCGCCCAGCAGCGTGGAATTTACGATCCGCCCCAGCCCGCAGTCACGCGCGATGGAAAGCCCGTCGATGGGGAAAATATGAAAGTCGCCAAGGGACCGGTATTCGTCCGCCGACTTTGTCGAGTTGACAACGATGAGCGTGTCGGCGGTGGCGCAGTCCAGCAGCTTGCCCTGCAACAGGCTGGCGTCAAAGCAGAGAATGGCGTGCGGGTGTTCGATGTCGCAACGCAGCCGTATGGGCCGATCGTCGATGCGGATGAATGAACTCACCGGCGTACCTCGGCGCGCGCCGCCGTAGGTGGCAAAACTCTGGACGTACTTTCCTTCGCTGAAAAATGCTTTTGCAAGCAGCGTTCCAGCAGTCTGTGCGCCCTGGCCTCCACGGCCCTGGATTATGATTTCAAGCATGGTTGTTGTGCCCGCGGCGAACCACCCCCATTTACTTACAATAAAAAGCCTATGCAAAATCGCTCCGCATCTGTTTGATCATTATCAAACACTTGGGATTGTTGCAGAGCGTTGTATCCCCTGTTGTCCGACGGTGCTATGGTTTGCGTTTGGGGGACCGCGTCAACGGAGAAAAACCGGGATGTCCGTTAAATCGGAGCTGCTGGGACTGATCCGGCGAATCAGCGACGCCATCGAATTGCCTCCGGTCAAGCACATCTACGTCCCGGAGCCGCGTCCTCACGTGGCCGAACACACAGAGTTCGGCGTCATCGAACTGGACGACGGCGCCGCCGGGCTGTACTACGCGTGGCTGGGGGAATCCCAGAAAGGCATGAGCCGGCGCTTTTCCTCCAGCAGGCTGGTGGGCAGCAACGTGCTGGACATTGCCTGCTTACTGGAGGAGAAAGACGACGCGGCCCGATCCCTGGGGATGGCCGCGGTTAACGCCGTCAGCCAGTCCGTATTCAGGCGCGCCGGTTTCCATCTGGATGCGGCCGGCGACTCCATGGGCGCCCTGGCGCTGAAGCCCGAGGACCATTTAGGGATGGTGGGTTACTTTCCGTCACTGGTCGCGCGCCTGAAGGAATCAGGCATCAGGGTCAGCGTCATCGAGCGGAAAACCCACTTTTTCAGCGACAGCGACAACATCACCATCGGCGCTGATATCGGTGAGCTGGAGGCCTGCAACAAGATCCTCTGCACCGCCTCCACCCTGCTCAATGATTCCATCGATGAGGTGCTGACCCATACGCGCCGGGCCGAGGCCACGGTGATTGTCGGGCCCACGGCCAGCTTCCTGCCGGACCCGCTGTTCCGGCGCGGCGTAATTGCCATGGGCGGCACCGAGATCCTGGATGCGGAAGCGGCCATCGGGGATTTGAAAGCCGACCGGGGGCTGGCGGCCAGCAGCCGCAAGTTCCTTATCCGGCGCGCCGACTACCCCGGTATTGAGGCTTTGCTCATTTCGGCCCGTGAAGCGCGTAATCCAGGCAGCAGTGGATCCAATGGACCCTGAGCCTGGCCTTGAAATACTGTTCCAGCTTGCCTTCGCCGCCGCGCAGTCCAGCCTCGTAGCCGGCGGGCCATGAACGTTTGTACTCCAGCCAGGCATAGTTAATCAGATCATCCAGGTTGATCTTGTCGAGCTGGCGGTAGTTGTAGGAACAGCACATCAGTTTCCCTGATTTTCTGATGTAATTGTCCACGTCCGGCTTATAGATACTCACTATTCTCTCACCCAGCGCATTGAGCGCCTTCACCGCCGCGTTGAACCCACCGATGTAAAAGTCGAAGAACGCGCCCATGCCGGGGATTTTTTCCGAGATCTGCCTGGAGATTTCCAGTGCCGAGGAAAATGCCTGGTTGCGGGCATCCAGGGAATCGTTGTCCGCGATGCCGTTGAGGACGCCCAGCAGGCTCTCCAGCAATTGCCGCTTCTTCTCCAGTTCGTCCAGGGCCTCCTTGGCCTCCCTCGAATAGGCCAGCTTTTGGGCATCGGCGATGGCGCCCTTGGCGTCTTTGGAGACAAATCCACCCAGGGTTTTCAACAGGGTATCGTCATCGCTTTGCTGCCCGTAATATTCCGCGAGATGCCTGATGCAGACTTCCTTCTTCAGCATCGCTTCCCTGGCCGCGATTTCCCTGCGGCGCTCGTCATCCCGTTCTTTGGCCAACAGCACCTTACGGTATTCGCTGTCCATGTCGTCGTTGGCGTTGTCCATCTGGTCGTTGGCGGCCTCCATGGCCTGGCGCGCCTTGTCCTGGGCGTCTTTCGCCTCATTCGCCGACTGCGTCGCCCCGTCCAGATCGCCGCGTTGGTACTTGTTCTCGGCTTCACGGATCCTGGCATCGGCGTCCCGGGAATACTGCTCGGCCCGTTGTCGCGCGACATCGGCCTTGCCGGCGTTATCCACGGATGACGCCGGTGGCGTGCCGCCCAGGCCGTTTAGCGCGTCCTGGCGATCTTTCAAGTCCTTGGCCTTGGCATAGTAATCGTCGCGGCCTTCGGCTACCTGCTGTTGACCGTCCGCCACGTCGTCCTTCGCACGGTCAATGGTGTCCCGTGTCTTCTCCTGCTCCCGATAGCGGTGCCGGCAGTCATCGTACTGTTGCATCAGTTGCTCAATCTGCTCGCAGCGTTTCCTATCCCGTTCCAGGCATTCCTTCAACGCATCTCTTGCCGCATCCACTGCCTGCTTCATCTGATCCTCGTCCGCGGCAGCCGAAGCAAGCGCAGACCGGGCGGAATCGAAGGCGGCGTTGGCCGCTTCCAGCTCGTGTTCAGCCTGGTCCGCCGCGGCCCCGGCGCGCTCCGCGTTGGCGCGGGCTTTCTCCATCGTCTGCCGGCTAGCCTCCATGGCATGGGCCGTCTGTGACGCGCTCAGGCCGAAACCGCCTTCGCTCAGGTCATGCATCAGCCTGCCCTGCTGTGTTTCCGTGATGGCTTTCTTCTTTTCCGCCTTGTCCTGGTCCGCCATGGCCTTCTCACGCGCGCGTTGCTTTCTCTGCACATCGTCCCGCGCCTTGTCCACCGCGGCCTGGGCATCAAGACGGCCCTGCTGTGCATCCGCATAAGCCTGCTCGGCGGCCGCCAGTGCCGCCTTTTCCTTTTCACAATTGTTAGCCGCGCATTGCAGCTGGTTGATCTCGTCGCTGATCTTCTTGCAGTCGTGCGCGGACACCAGCCCCTGCGCTGATGCACCCGCCCCCACCAGGGCTACGACGCCGGAAGCGTTTGCGCGCGGCGCACCGGTATTCCAGGCGACATCATGCGCGGCTTCAAAATGGAAAGTGTTGTCCTTCTGCCGGTGCAGGCTTGCGACGACGGGTTCCGTGACAATTGCGTCGCTCGTGGGTCCGGGACGGGTGACCTGCGTCACCAGGTACCAGTCTCCGGGGGTAAAGGTTTCCCCCGGCGGTAGCTGGAATTCGGCGATGATGCCGCGCACGCCCTTGAAGGGCTTGTTGCCGAAGCTCTGCCAGATACCGGGGATCTCCGCACTGCTGTGATAGCGCCCCAGGAGTTCAGTCCAGCTTGTGTTCCAGCCGCCGCTCTCGGCACGCATCAACCGGCCGTTCTCGTAATAGCTTTTGGTCCAGCTCACCTGCAGCGACCAGGTGCCCCACAGTTCAAACGCGCTGACTTTCACGGGCATGAGTATTCGGCAGTTGCGATCCTGCAAGGCGATAAGGTGCGGCGCGCCTTTTTCCGGATCGTCCTTGATGCGTACGGCCATGCGCAGCTTGCCGTCTTCGGCGGCGCCCTGCAGTTCCAGCTTGAGTCGTCCTTCCTGGATTTTTGACCTGGGATAACGGGGCCGCCGCGCGAGCTTCGGTTTCTCCCCACCGCCGAACCCGACGAGCCCGCCGGTGGCGGAACTGAGCAGTGACCCGATAGCCTTCTTGCCGGTCGCCCTCGCCGCTTCTTCGGCGCCCGCGTTGCCGAGCTTTACCTGGATCGGATCGGAAAGGCAGCCGCTGGAAGCCTGCTGCGGCTGACCCGGGGGAGAAGATTCTTCCGGCTCCGTCGTCGAGCCATCGGATTGATCGGTGAAAGCATCGGCCCAGACGCCGTCCACGGGACCGGCCGACATGCTGAATACAAGCAGTACAGCGGCAAATCTGTACCTGACTTCCATGGTCTTCCTCTGTGCAGAGGGACGAGCACTAATATCGTCAGTGCCCGGGGCCGCGGAACAGGGGATCGGCCCAGATGCTGCTTGGATTGTGGCCGCATTCAGGAAGATTTTCAAATTAAGATTGCGAAAATTTAATTTGATATAAATCAATGCTATGCATTTACCATTTAACTTGAAGTAGCAATGTGAGAAGCGCCGGGATATGCTGGCCGATACCGCAATGAACGCAGACAGCAAATTTCCCCAATCCGCAGTACAGGCGCCCCAGCAAGTGAGCTTGGACGTGCTCCTGGAGAAGTATGCCAAGGGCACGGAAAGCGGCATTGAGGAAGTACGCCGGCGCGTGGCAAAGGTGCTGGCCACGCGCGAACAGGACCCGGATCTCTGGACCGCCGCCTTCTACCAGGCGCAAGTTGACGGCTTCATTCCGGCCGGCCGCATCAATTCCGCCGCCGGCACCGATCTGCGCGCGACCCTCATCAACTGTTTCGTGCAACCGGTGGGCGATTCCGTCACCGAAACCATCGACGACAAACCCGGCATCTACACCGCGCTGGCGGAAGCGGCCGAAACCATGCGCCGCGGCGGCGGCGTCGGATACGACTTCTCCGCCATCCGTCCCCGGGGCGCCCATGTACGCGGCACCGATTCCCGCGCCAGCGGCCCCATTTCCTACATGCGCGTGTTCGATCGTTCCTGCGAAACCGTGGAGTCGGCGGGCGCGCGCCGCGGCGCGCAGATGGGCGTACTCAGGTGCGATCACCCCGACGTGGAGGAATTCGTGCACGCCAAGGACAAGGCCGGCGAGTTGACCAATTTCAATATCAGCGTTGCGGTGACCGATGCATTCATGCACGCGGTGGAAACCGACGGAGACTTCGAGCTGGTGCACAAGGCCGAGCCGGGCGAGGACCTGAAAAAGGCCGGCGCCCGCATGCGTGACGACGGCATGTGGGTCTATCGCGTGGTGAAAGCGCGCAGGCTGTGGGCCAGCATAGCCGCATCGACATACGATCATGCCGAACCCGGCGTCGTGTTCATCGATCGCATGAACAGCGACAACAACCTGTA
>CAZNWR010000048.1:11287-14440 GCA_964576645.1 uncultured Enterobacteriaceae bacterium
AACAAGCGCCGCATCGGTCTTGGCTTCACCGGACTCGGCGACGCCCTGATCATGCTGGGCCTGAAATATGACACCGGGGAGGCCCGTGACATGGCGGTGCGTATCGCCGCCGCGATGCGCGACCAGGCATACCGCACCTCCGTCGAACTGGCCCGTGACAAGGGCGCGTTTCCGCTGTTCGATGCGGACAAGTACCTGGCGTCGGGCTTTGCCGCACGCCTGCCCGAGAATATCCGCGAGCAGATCCGAAAATACGGCGTGCGCAACAGCCACCTCCTGTCCATCGCCCCCACCGGCACCATCAGCCTGGCCTTCGCGGACAACGCCTCCAACGGCATCGAGCCGCCCTATTCGTGGACCTATCGCCGCATGAAGCGCATGGCTGATGATTCCAGCCGCGCCTACATCGTCGAGGACCACGCCTGGCGGCTGTACCGGCAGAGCGGCGGCGACACCGACAAGCTGCCGGCCGCGTTTGTCACGGCGCTGGAAATCAGCGCCCTGGATCACATGCGAATGCTGCAGGCGGTACAACCCTACGTCGATTCTTCAATCTCCAAGACGGTAAATGTACCGGAGAACTACGACTTCGATGCGTTCCGGGATTTATATCTTGAAGCCTGGCGCTCGGGCCTCAAGGGCTTGGCGACCTTCCGTCCCAACACCATTACCGGATCGGTGCTGCAGACCTCCGAGGCCGGCGCCGACGGGAAGACCCAACCACAGGACTTCGACCAGTCGGATCCCGACCGGCGCATCCGGCTGGATCATATTCCGACGCCGGCCCTGGCCAGCCTGCGCTGGCCCGGCCGCCCGGCACTGCCCAACGGCAACGCCGCGTGGACCTACATGATCGAACATCCCAACGGCGCCAAGTTCGCCCTGTTCATAGGCCACGTGGAGAACGGCGGCGGACGCGCCTATCCGTTCGAGGTCTGGATCAACGGCGCGGAGCAGCCGCGGGGCCTGGGCGCGCTGGCGAAGACTCTTTCCATGGACATGCGCACCAACGACCGAGCATGGCTCAAACGCAAGCTGGATTCGCTCATGAAGGCCTCGGGTGACGATGCGTTCTGGCTCGCCATGCCGCCCGACGGCAAACCGCGCTGGGTCCCCAGCCTGGTAAGCGGCGTGGCCACGCTCATCAACTACCGGCTGGAGGAACTGGGCCTGTTCCAGGAGATGGGCGAGGGACCGGTGCTGAGTGCGCTCATGAGCCCGAAGGAGCCCAAGACCGGCACCGACGGCACCATGTCCTGGACAGTGGACATATTAAATGCCGCCACCGGCGACGATTTCGTGCTGGGCATGAAGGAACTGGTTCTGCCCAACGGCCAGCGCTGCCCCTACTCCGTGTGGCTCTCAGGCGTGTACCCCCACGGGCTGGACGGACTGTGCAAGGTCCTGTCTTTTGACATGCGCGTGGTGGACCCGGCCTGGATCGGCGCCAAGCTGCGCAAACTGCTCAACTACCCGGAACCCATGGGCGATTTCCTGGCCTGGGTGCCCGGCAAGAAACGCCAGCAAAGCTGGCCGTCCACCATCGCCTACCTGGCCCGACTCATGATCCACCGCTATGCCATGCTCGGCATTCTTGACGAGGAAGGTTACCCGGTGGAGCCCATGGGCGTGCTGGATCTGCCGGAAGGCGTGGTGCCCCTGCGGCGCGCCGCCGGCGCCCAGGAAGCCAAGCCCGGGAAATGCTGTGGAAGCTGCGGCGCCTACGCCGTCATCCGCAAGGACGGCTGCGATATCTGCACCGTCTGCGGCGAACTGGGCGCCTGCGGCTGATTGGCCGGTCAGCGTCTCTGGGTAGTCCTCCGGAAGACACGCCCTGAAAACATCCCAGTAGGCTCGGGTGCGGCCCACCCAGGCCGCACACCGTCTTACGAAGAAACACCCACAGACGCCGTAGCTACGGAAAAAATTTCAGACGGTGCGCGAGTAGCTGGTCTGGGTGTTCGGCTTCAGGTAGTCGTCGAACACCATGCAGATGTTCCTGATGAGCAGACGCCCGGCGGGGGTGATCGCAATACCGCCGGAGTCGAGGGACAGCAACCCGTCATCCTCCATGGCGCGAAGCTGCTTTAACTCGTCGGCGAAATATTCCGGAAACTCCATTCCGTAGCGGCGCTCGAGCGCGCTGAAGTCCAGTTTGAAATTACAGATCAGCGCCATGATCACGTCGCGGCGCAGTTTATCTTCCGGGCTCAGGCCCACGCCGCGGAAAACGGGGATCCGGCCCGACGCTATCCTCTCGCGATATTCATCAATGCCGCGCACGTTCTGGCAATAACCGCCGTCGGTCATGCTGATAGCGGTAATGCCCATGCCCAGCAGGTCGCAGTCGCCGTGGGTGGAATATCCCTGGAAATTTCTCTGCAGCTCGCCGTTGCGCTGAGCAATGGCAAGTTCATCAAAGGGGCGTGCAAAATGGTCCATGCCGATATATTCGTAGCCCGCCTCGGTCAATCTGGCGACCGTATCCCCCAGAATTGAGAGCTTTACCCCAGCCGGCGGCAGGAGTGACGCATCGATCTGCCGCTGGGTTTTGAACATCCGTGGAAGATGCGCGTAGTTGAATACCACCAGCCGGTCCGGCTCCATGGACAGCACACGATCCAGGGTCCGGGAGAAACTTTCTTCGGTTTGGTTCGGCAGGCCGTAAATCAGATCCACGCTGACCGACCGGTAGCCCCAGTCGTGGGCGGCCTGGATCACGGCCGCCGTCTCCTCAACCGACTGCACACGGTTGACTGCTACCTGGACGGCGGGATCGAAGTCCTGGATGCCGACGCTGAGGCGGTTGAAACCCAACTCGCGCAACAATCCAATGGTATCGGGAGAAGCCTCGCGAGGATCCACCTCGATCGAGTATTCCCCGATGTCGTCGTCGGCCATGGGGAAGGCCGCGCGGGTTTCCTCCATCAACCTGGTCATCAGTTCCGGCGAAAGAAAGGTGGGCGTGCCGCCGCCCCAGTGCAGTTGATGAACCATGCGGTCGTCATCCACCAGCGCCGCATGCATGCGCAATTCCCTGACCAGGTGATCCACGTAGTCGTCGGCCCTGGCGCGATTGGCCGTGATGATCTTGTTGCAGGCGCAGTAGTAACAGACCCGGGCACAGAACGGCAGGTGAAAATAAAGGGACAA
>CAZNWR010000049.1:0-14393 GCA_964576645.1 uncultured Enterobacteriaceae bacterium
CCGCACGTTTTGACGACGCCGCCCGGGTTCGCCCGCGCCCCCGCCCAAGAGCCGGGACCTCACTTCATCCCGTACTTCTCCAACCACTTCAGTTCCTCCCGCACCTTGATTTTCCCGTGCCAGGGATTGTGAGCAAGCTCGTGGCCTTCGCCCGGAAAGATGAGCAGCGCATGGGGAACGTGGAGCCGGAACAGGGCGCGCTCCAGGGCATAGTCCTCCCCCACGTAAACCCGGATGTCATCGGCGCCACCGACAATGTGAGTCGGCGTGCGCACCTTGTTCAACCGCCAGATGGCGGCCTCGCGGTTGTAATTGGCCTCCGCTTCCCAGGGCTCGCCGCCGACGAAGTAGGAATCATCCAGGGTCATGTCGTCGTTGCCCCAGTTCAGTGCATGCTCGACGGCGCCGGCACCGGTGACTGCGGCCTTGAAGCGGGTGGTCTGGGTAATCAGCCAGTTGGTCATGTAACTGCCATAACTGTAGCCGCCGATGGTTAAATGATTAGGATCGGCGATGCCGGCCTTCACCAGTGCATCGACCCCTTCCAGGATCTCCTTGCCCGGGCGCGACACCAGGTGCGGCACGATGGCCTGAAGGAACGCATCGCCATAACCGGTCGAACCGCAGTAATTCGGTTCAAAGACCAGCCAGCCATGGCTGGCCGCCAGCGCCGCCCACTGGTACCAGTCAGCTTCGAAGTGATCGCCGTCGGCATCTTCGGGGCCGCCGTGGATCAGCATGAACATGGGCAGATGGCGCGCCTCGAACTTTCCGGGAGGATAGATCAGCATGCCCTCGATGGACGTGCCGTCGTCGGCCGTCCAGTGAAAGGTCTTGCCGCGCGGCAGGGCGCGTTCGGTGAAAAGGTGATTAAAGCTGGTAATGGGTCGTGCCTTGGCCAGGTCCCGCGGGCTGTCGGCCAGATACACCTCGTTTGGCTTCTGCAGCGTGGAGTAAACAAAGGCCACGCGCGACGAGTGCGCGGCGGCGGAAAGGCGCTCGTAGGTGCCCGGCCAGCCCTTATCCGCGCTGAATGCGCCTGACGGATCGGCCTGGGAATAAACCTGCACCTGGGTTCCCAGCCTGCCCGCGACAACAAGGGAGCCGTCGGATGCGACCGCGTAGCTTTTCACGGACCCCTTGAACTTCGCGCCCCAGCGCTCGATCTTGCCATTGTCCGCGTTGACCCAGTAGGCGCGCGGCTGCGTATCCTGGTACGGGCCCTTGACCGAGCCCAGACTCACGTAGAAGAAGATATGCCGGCTGTCAGGCGCCCAGTGCAGGCGCTGGTAGACCACCACCTTGGTGTGGCTGAGCAGGCGAACCCGGCCGCCCGGCAAGTCCACCAGGTAGAGGCTGTAGGGCTTGAGGGAATCCATGCGCTGGGAACGGGAGTCCGTGGCGAATGCCAGCCGGTGCCCGTCCGGCGACGCGGCGATCTGCGCCACCCGGTAAGGCGTGGTGGCCAGCTTATGCGGCTGCGCCTCATCGGCGGGACCGGCGTTGGGGTGCATGCGCGCAGCCAGGACGGCGCGCAGCTTGAGGCTGAAGATGGTGTCGCCGCGCAGGCCGGCCCGGTACTGAATAACGTCCTTCCATTTCCTTTTGTATGCTTCTTTGCGCTTCTTGCTCCAGGGATTTCGGGTGGCGAAGTAAAGCGTGGAGGAATCCGCCGACCAGGCGAAAGCGTGGACATCCTCATCACCTTTTGTCAGTTCAACGGCTTCGCCTCCCCGAGGAGAGATCACGTAGAGCTGCTCCACGTCCCTGGCGCCGGAGCCCGCGTCGTCCGCTTGCGGTCCGGGACGATCGGAGAGGAAGGCCACCCAGCGGCCGTCCGGGGACCATTGCGGATCGGTGTCGTACCCTGACCAAGTAAGCTGAACCAGGGAGCCGCCGGTTTCGCCTTTCACGCGGTAGAGCCACAGATCGTGGCGAAAGCGGTTCGCCTTCCAATCCGGGCGCTCGGTGACAATAGCCACGTCACTGCCATCGGGCGAAACCTTGACGGTATTGAAGTAAACCCAATTGAAGAACTCGTTGAGAGTGAGCTTGGGTTTCATGGCCCAGGCCGGGCTGACAGCCAGCAAGGATAGGGCGGCGGCCAGCAGGACGCGGGCAAACGGGTGATTGTGGTTCATGGTTGTCCTTTTAGATTCTGTATCCCCTATGCCTATATTACTCCGCGGCACGGGCATCAAGTCTTCATTCACTGCAACCGGGCAATCGTTTCACCATGTGGCGGATGGCAACCCGGTTGATGCGAGCCACGGGCCTGCGCTCAGCCGTGATGGAAGTTTCCGTCCGCCTGCTTGGGCCGGGCCGGTGGGTTGGCTTCGAGTTCCTTGACGACCTTGTCCAGGTCGCCGAGCAGGAGTTCGGCCATGTCGAGTGAGAAGCCCTCGCGCACCACCACACGCAACACGGCGACGTTCCCGGCGTCCGCGGGCATGGTGTAGGCCGGCACCTGCCACCCACGGACGCGCAGGCGTTCGGACACATCGTATACGGAATAACGCGAGCTATCCTTGAGTTGGAAGGCAAACACCGGAATCGTCGATCCCTTGCTGAGCAGTTCAAAGGGGCCAAGCGCGGCGATCCGAGCGGAAAGTTCCGTGGCAATGTCGCGCAACGTGCACATGATGCGGGTGTATCCTTCCCGGCCGAGGCGCAGGAAATTGTAGTACTGGCCGACAATCTGGTTGCCGGGGCGGGAAAAGTTCAGGGTGAAGGTGGGCATGTCTCCGCCCAGGTAGTTGACGTGGAAAACCAGGTCTTCGGGCAGGTGCTCCCTGCCGCGCCATACGGCCCAGCCGACGCCGGGATAAACCAACCCGTACTTGTGGCCCGAGGCGTTGATGGAGACGACGTTGGGCAGGCGGAAATCCCAGCGCAGGTCCGGATGGATGAAGGGGGCGACGAAGCCGCCGCTGGCGGCGTCGATATGCAGCGGTACGGCCAGATCGTGCGCGGCGTTGTGCGAGACCACCGCGTCGTGAATCGCTTCGATGGGCTCGAATTCGCCTGTAAAGGTAGTGCCGAGTATGGCGACCACGCCAATGGTGTTTTCGTCCATGCGCGCGGTCACTTCCTCGGGCGTGATGACATAGCGGCCCTCGCGCATGGGAATGTAGCGCGGCTCCACCTCCCAGTAGCGGCAGAATTTCTCCCAGACCACTTGCACGTTGGCGCCGAGGATCAGGTTGGGGCTGGCGGCGGATTTCCCGGCCGCCTCGCGGCGCGCGCGCCAGCGCCATTTCAGCGCCATGCCGGCGAGCATGACCGCTTCACTGGAACCGATTGCCGACACGCCGACGGGGCCTTCGTCTTCGTCCGCATTGAACAGGCGCGCGATCATGTTGACGCAGCGTGTCTCGATTTCCGCGGTCTGCGGGTACTCGTCCTTGTCGATCATGTTCTTGTCGAAGGTTTCGGCCATCAGACGCTCGGCTTCGGGCTCCATCCAGGTGGTAACGAAAGTGGCCAGGTTGAGGCGGGCGTTGCCGTCCAGCATGAGTTCGTCGTGGATGAGCTGGTATGCCGTGCGCGGATTCATCTCTCCGTCCGGCAGGCGGTATTTGGGCACCGGCTCGGACATGGCGCGGGAACCGTAGGTGGGAGAAAGTTCGGCGTCGGGTAACAGTTTTTTGACCATGGTTCAGGTTACTCCTGTTGTGCGGCGCTTGCCCATTCCGGGCGGCGCCAGCGATAAAGCAGTTGCGGGAAAACGAGCATGAACGTCAGGATGACGAGTATCACCGGAAGGTAGATGTCCTCGCTGATGCCGCTGCCGGGCGGCAGCAGGCCGATGAGAAGGCAAACCAGGGTGGTAACGAAGCCTGTGCCGGCGACCAGCCACAGGCCCCAGAGCCGGCCGCCGGGTACGCGATAGGGACGCGGCGTATCGGGTTCGCTGTAGCGCAGGCGTATGGCGGCGGCGAATAACATGAGGTACATGGCGGCGTAGAGGATGACTGCCGCCGACGTGAGCATCAGGAAGGTCGTGTCCACTGATGGAATGAGCAGAAATACCAGCGCCACTGTACTCATGAGAAGCGCCTGAACCAGCAACAGGTTGCGCGGCACGCCATGCACGTTCACCCGCTGCAGCGCGGGCGGCAGGTTGCCGGCCCGGCCGGCCGCCCACAAGCCCTTGATGGGGCCGATTACCCAGGTGCTTACTTGGCCTGCGGCACCCAGTGCCACCAGGAGAGCTGCGATAGGCAGCAGCGCGGATAGTCCCCAGCCATCGAACAAGGCCTGCAGGGCCTGTACGCTGCCGGATACCAGATTGATCTGCGACTTGGGCACGACGATTGCCACAGCCAGTCCGCCCAGCAGGGTGACGGTGAAGCCGAGTATGGCGGCAGAGAACACGGCGATGGGGTAGTTGCGGCGCACGTCGCGGACCTCGCGCGCATGGCTGGCCGAGACCTCGATACCGACCACGCCGAAGATGAAACTCAAAAACAGCACCAGCGATTGCTGCGGGTGAGCGAGGGGCAGCCAGTTGCCGGCGGTCGGTGCCAGGTCGAGGTGCAGCGGCCGGCCCTGGGCAACGTACAGGCCGGCAAGCGCCATCAGCACGATGCTGGGCAACAGCACGCCGGCGCCGAGACAGATGCTGGAGATCAGGCCCGAGGCGCGGGTACCGTGCAGGTTGGCGAATGTCGCTGTCCAGTAGACCGCCAGTATCACCACGACGATGAAATAGCGATCGCCGGCCAGGCGCGGGGCGTAGGCGTAGGCCAGGCTGGCGGCGACATAGGACAGGATGGAGGTGATGCCGAACAGGCTTTGCACCCATTGCAACCATACCGCGGTCAGTCCCCAGGATGTGCCAAAGGCTTCTTCCACCCAATGGAACACGCCGTTTTTAGGCCAGGCGGTGGCCAGCTCGGCTGAAACCAGGGCAATGGGGATCAGGAAAGCGAACACCGTGAGTAAATTGAAGAACACCATTTGCAGGCCGGTAACCGCCATCATCGGCATGTTGCGCAAAGTCAGGAAAAGCGCCGCGGTCATCAGCGTCAGCGTGACGACACCGAGGTGGCGGGCTGGCGTAACGGCTGATCCCTGGGAGTTCATGTACCTTTGACTACAGGCTGTGCATTACAGATTTTCTATCCGGTGAGCGAAGACAACGTACTGTCCCGGCCCATGATGGTAAGGTGTTTCAGCGCCCGCGTGAAATCACCGCCGGCTTCGATCTCGCCGTAGTGACGGCGCATGCATTTGAATGCGGCTACCCTGCCTGCCCCGCGGTCACGGCCGCCGCGGATTTTGGCGTGCGCGCGCCGGGCTGGTGTTCGGGATGTCGGTATTCCGGCAGGAATAACACGATGAGGGCCGCCAGTGCGATGCACGCCGGTATCGTCAGAAGGGCGACATGGAAGTTTCCGCCCGTGGCGTCCGCGATGGCCCCCACCAGCGGCTGGAACAGCAAAGCGCCGGCGATTCCGATCATATTGACGAAAGCGACGACCGTTCCCACCAGGCGGTTGGGCTGGCCTTCCTTGGCCATGGCGAAGGTCAGCATCTGCGCGCCGCCAAAGAACCCGGCGGCGAACAGCAGCACGGCTTCGGTCAGTTCCCCGCCCGGCAGGTAAAGTACACCGGTGTAGGCGATGCCGGTGAGCACGGCGCCGAAGAAGACAATATATTTCCGGTGGCCCAGAAGGTCGGACAGCCAACCGCCGGCGATGCTGCCCGCGGCCATACCCCAGAAAATCATGGACACGGCGGTTTCCGCGTGCACCTGGGAGAGCCCGTGATCCTTCACCAGCGAAGTCGTACCCCAGAGCACGCCATAGACGTTCACCGGCATGTAGTAGAGCAGCCCGATCACCGCGATGGCCCAGGTCCGCGGATGGCCGATAACTTCCGTGAGGCTTTGGCGGATATGCTCAGTCGGCGCGGTGGTCGCTGTTGCCGCGGGCGAATGGGGCTCGTGCAGGAGCAACAGCGCCAACAGGAAGATGACGAGCCCGATCACACCGGTCGTAAGGAACACGTCCCGCCACCCCGCCTCCGCGATGGCCGCCGACAGCGCGACCGCGCCGATGGCGGTGCCCAGCATACCCACCGCATTGACGCCGCCGGAAAGTAGCGCGAAACGCTCCGGCGCAAACCAGTGATTGACCAGCCACAAGGCCGCGACGAAGGCGAAGGAGGCCCCGAACCCCGTCAGCGCGCGGCCGAGGCCGCCGAGCACGACATTATTGGTGGAGGCGAAGACGACAACACCGGCGGCGCACATGAAGCTTCCGATCAGGATGAAACGCCTGGCGCCATAGCGGTCGAGCAGCAACCCGACAACGATCTGCATCGGCGCATATACCCAGAAGAACAAGCTCGCCAGTGTACCGAAACCGGCATCATTGAGGCCGTAGAAATGCGCGATCGGCCCGGCCGCCAGGCTCGGTTCCACCCGGGTAACGAACTCGAACAGAAAGAAAACCGAGGCGATCCAGAAGGCAACCCAGGCTGTACGTGAAACTGTTCGTGTGTGTGATTCCGCGTTTGCGCTCACCTGTTCCGCCGCCCGAGCCTCATTCCAATATACCCTGTTGTTCGACCATTGCAGCGGCATTACCAAATCCATGGGGCACATGGATGCCGCGCCCGGCACCGTTCGGGCGCAAAAGTGCAGGGAAGGACCTGCCGAAACCGGCTCGGTAGCAGGAATGCGTGTACGCACGATTCCCGGCTTGGGCACCGGGCCGGGCGGGTAAACAATGAGCTGTAATTCTGTCTCCTGCCGATTCTATGGTGAAGCGGCGTGAGCCTGTGCGTTGTTCTCCGAGACGAGTGCCTTCCAGTTGATGATGGCGTTCCACAGCAAGCGCTGATCGCCGCGGTTAAGATCCCGGTGCATGGGATTGAAGTCGAACGCCACCACGCGGCCCTTGCCCACCGGCATGTCGAAGATGGCGGGCCGGCCGATGAGATTGTCCGCGCCCCACGCCTGGCCGCTGACCACAAACGGTTTGTCCGGCGGGCCGCCCCAGACCATTACCACGTGGCGGGTATCCACCGGGCCGTCCAGACAGGTGGTGCAATAGGCCATTTCCAACCAGCGTCGCGGCATGGCGTACAGGGCGTAGTTCTGGCGGAATACCCAGGTGTACTTGGGATAGCCGTAGGCAATGGGGTTGTTCGGATGGAGAAATGTCACGCGCACGTGCGAACCCGGCGTGCGTGTTTCCGCTTCCTCTGAACTCGCCGCCGCCTCGGTGCCGTGCCCCTGGCTGCTGCGCGCCACGCCGCCGGAATCCTTGCGCACACCGCGCACCATGCCGGTCTCTATCGGCAACAGGGTCCCGCTGCCGAGGGTGATGAATTCGCCGCCCTCATCGATGAAGTCCTGGAGGTTTGCCATGCCGCGGAAACCAACGCCGCCGGTGATGTCCTTCGAGGAAGCCGGCACGCCGAAGGCCGGTGTTTTCGCGGTCTTCTCATAGGGCATGGGGCCCCATCTCTTGGGAAGACCCTGGATCTGCGTCGGCAGTTCCAGGTCCACGTTGCCGTAAAGGATCACATCAAACTTGCTTTTCAGGTGCCCGGCGCGGATGTCTTCGTCCCGCACGTAGGTATACGGAATTTTCCGCTGGTCCAGGGAATAGCGGATCCAGCCGATGGAATCCGTGTCCGCCCAGGGTACCCACACGCCGAGCCGCGGTACCGGCGATGCATGATGGGCGACGTCCGGCATGGACGCCACGCTGGCAAAATCCAGATCCAGGTTGTCGGCCAGCGTCTTCAGCGCACGGGCGACACCCCGCTGCGAGGGAATGATCCAGGAGCCTTGCGGATAGTCCACGCCGTTTTCCGTAAATGGCTTCTCGGCGATGTCCACCTTGAACTTCGCCAGTTGAAAGCGGGCTTCCAGAAAGCTTTCCTGCCCCGTGTCCTTCAACAGGTACACCGGTCCGTTTCCTTTCACGTCGCCGCTCAACCGCGGCGCCGAAGTCAACGGCGTCAGCGGGATCTTCTGTATCTTCGGATCGGCGCTGGCGATGGCTTTCAGATGATAGTTGGCCGGCAATTCCCAGGACACATCATCGTAGGGTTCGCCGCCGCTCTTGGGATAGTGCTGCGGCATCAGCAGGTCCACCGCGTAATTGCGGTAGGGCTGGTCGGCACGCACCACGTAGGTGCCGGCCGGAAATGTGCCCTCCTTGATCGTGAACGGCGCGGTCGCGCGGCTGACCTCGATATGCTGCTTCTGCAGCACCTCCACCATCTGCGCCACGCGCAATGGATCACCCTGCCCGGCTGGAATAACAAATCCGTAAGGCGGCTTGTGCAGACCGTTCTGCCAACTGTGCAAACCCTTCACATAGAACTCGCGCAGCAGCGCGCGCGCGTTCTTGGCTGAGTAATCGAGCGCGGCAAGCAAGCCGGTCTCGTTATAGTTCACGTTATCGCGCGCCGACCACAGAAACTTCTTGGGCGCCGGCAGCACCCGCCACCATTTGCGCGACGTGTCCTCGGGGCCAAGCTTGCGTTCCATGGTTTCAGCCGAACCATTGCCGAAGGTCTCGAAACCGCGGCCGACGGCATTGTGATTGATGGCGATGGAATCGAGATACAACTCCGAAAAACTTTCACCGAAGTTCCAGGTCTCGACGCCCGGCATCCCCATGCCCGTCATGGACTGCACTTCATGAAAGCTCAGCGCCAGCATTTCGGAGAAGGTGATGGGATCAATGTCCGGGTTGTAGGGTCCGGTGCCGTTCCAGCTCATCAACAGCGCTTCGGCTTCGTGCAGATCGTGGATGACCACCGGATGCCACTCGAAAAACATGCGCGCCACGGCCTGGAACGGGGGCATATCCAGCTGGTGCGCATCGCGATTGATATCCACGTACACGTAGTTGGACCAGTAAGGCGGCGCCTGGCGTGGCAAGGTAGCGAAATCAGTCTTACCCTTCAGGTATTTGTAGTACCACTCCACTTGCCGATCGCGGCCGTCCGGATTAACCACCGGGTTGATCAACACCACCATTTTCGAGCGTATGCGCCGGATCATGGGCGTCTCGGAGACGGCCAGTCGATAGGCAAGTTCCAGCACCGACTCGGTGGAGCCGGTTTCATCGGAGTGAAGGCCCGCGTCTATGTAATAGAACGGGCGCGAAGTGGCGATCAACTGCTTCGCCTGGGATGTATCGACGGTCCTGGGATCGGCGAGCCTGGCGTTGTCTCTTTTGAACTTGTCGATATTCCTGATGCCCTTTGCATCCGAGATCGCGACCATGAGAATGTCGCGCCCTTCCAGGGAGCGCCCGATGGTGAACACCCTGACGCGCGGGGAAGCCGCCGCCAGCGCGCGGGCATAAGCCTGCGCCTGCTCCGCGGTGACCAAATCGCCGGGCGCGCCCATGATGCGGCCGAAGAATTGCCGGGGCGACGGCACAGTTTTGGACTCCGGCACGTAGTCCACCCAGGGAGACAGAAACCGGGTTTCGGTGGTGTCATGGAGGACCGCGGCGGTTGAAACCGGATCCGCAACATCGGGGCTCAAGGCCCCCTGCGCACGAGCGGTAATCGCTCCAGACAGTGTGATCGCCAATAGAAGGAAAAAACGGGAAGCATCCCAATGTTTGTATTGCACCACCGCGGACTACTCCTGCAGAAAGACTGATGCAAGGAATCATAGGGAGGCGACACATCGACGGCAATGTGATTTGCACGGGACTGCCCGGCTCGTGTTTCACGTCGTGGACCATTGTCTCCGCCCGGCCAGGCACTGCGCACGCGCATGCTGGCCAACCAAGGCAGGCGCATCCAAACTCAACGCCGCAGATCAGCGTCCTTGAATAGCAGCAGTCGCCCCTGTGCCGGATCACAAACGTAGACGCGCCTGTCATCATCTGTGACGACACAATGGGAACCCCGCGCCACGGGCAGGGTTGCGTTGGGGGTCAGGTGGCCGGACCCGTCCACATCCAGGATCGTCAGCGTGGCGCTGTCCGCCCCCGGCACGTAAAGGTGATGCAAGGCGGGATTATAGGCAATGATATCAACGCCCTTACCGGTGGCGGCGCTACTCAGCACGCGGCCGTCATGCAGTGAATCCAATGCCACCGCCTTGCCTTCGCTGCATCCGATGAACAGGAAGCCCGACTTCTCATCGAGTGCGCTTCCGCGCGCTCCTTTACAGGTGTTCGGCCACTTTTCAACAACCCTGTGTGCGCGAATGTCGATGACCATGGTCCGATCGGTCCACAGATTTGTGTAGGCGCGTCCCCGTACTTCGTCAACGGCCAGTGACTCGGGGCCGCCGGGGACGGCAATGCGGGTCTTGTTGACCAGCGACACTTCGGGGTGAATGCGCACGGCGAACACCTGGATCTGCTTTGCGTGCGGCTCCGTCACCCACAGTTCGTGAACGGACGCCAGGTAGCGCACGTAATCCGGACCACTTTCCAGCTTCACCCGCCGCATTATCGCTTTTGTTCCGGCGTCGATGACCACAACCTCGTTGGCATCCCTGTCGCTGGCGAAGAAATAGCCGCGGCCGTAAGCGGCGGAAGTGGTGCCCTCCCAGTGCCCCCTGGCGGAGGTGTGAACCCCGGTCACATGGGGAATGGCCGTCACCGCGCCTGATCCGGGCGTTATCAGATCCAGGCTTCCGGTCTGCCCCGCCGGTACGATCAGCAGGTGAAACGCCCTGGCATAAGCCAGGTCGTCAAAGCCGATCCCGCGTCCGCCTCCCGGGAGATTGATTGCCTTGATGCCGGAGCTCCGTGCGGCCGCGGAAGTGGAAACAGCCGCGCCGAAAAGAAGCACAAACACAAGCAACGCCCGTGCCCGTCCTGGAGTTATCGCAAATTCCAATCGCGCGCCTAGCGGTGATGGCGTGCCGGCAGCACGATATACCAGGGAATATGCAGATAGCCCTGTTTTTCCACTATCAGCACATGACCCCTGACGTTGGTTTCGCCATAAAGCCGGGCCGACACGGGCACTTCCTCGCCCAGCGGATTGTTTCCCCAGCGTGACACCGCAAGGTAGTAGCTGTTGGAACTGGTCGAGGAACTGGAACGTTTGTGAAGCACCGTCACGTCGTAGTCGTGCTTTCGCGAATGATCGAACAGCACATTCCACATGCCGGTAATGCCGAAACCATCGAAGAATAGAAACAGGAGCATTGCCGCCCACACTCCCTTGCGGTGCCTGCGGTCCAGGCCGAAACGAAAAGTGACAAGTATCAGGAACAGCGTTATCGCGGCGAACGGCAGCCAGAAATTGGAATAGTGTTCGATGTTGAAATCGGCCAGCGCGCGCATGCCGAGCGCGATGGATGGCGCGACGATGGCAATCAACACATGCGGCAACCCGCTCTTCGGATCGTCCGCGAGCAGGATGCCTCCCCTGGATCGCGCGACGACCACCAGCGCCACAGCCTGGACAAGAAGGCAAAGCGCGATAACAAGCTGGTAGGGGTGCGGGTACAGCCAGGTCCACACGCCAATAATGCCGCCTGCAATATTCAGCGCTTTTGCCAGAGATTGCGCCGCACGCCGTTGGCGGTCGGCCGCACCGGGATACTGCATCGTGCCGTAGTCATCTGGCATCGTGGATTCCCCAGCCGTGGTTTCCGTCGCTGTCGTCGTACCTGCATCCGCCGGTGCATGGTGCAGCACGTCCTGCGCGGCAGCTTCCATCTTTTCGCTTATCTTCCTGGACAGGTGAGGCACCGTCTTTTTGAATGGTGTCCCGCAGCCGCTGCAGGTGCCGACTACGGTGTCCACCTCGCCGCCGAGGCTCGCACTGAATGTCGCGCCGCAGTGCGGACATTTCACCTGGAGATTCACCCGCGTCTTGAACTGCGCCGGCACGCGCTGCTACCTCTCCTTTTGATATGTGCCTACGAGCGCGAACCGGGCGATCACATGATCCCGCATCGCGTCTTCGAGCTGCGCCTTGGTCGGACCGCGTAAACCCTTCAGCACCGTATCCAGCGCGTACAATTTGAAAAAATACCGGTGCCTGCCGATGGGCGGACAGGGACCGCCGTAGCCGATCCTGTGCCAACTGTTCCGGCCCTGTCCGGTGCCGGGGGGCAGTTCGCCCGAGCCGGCGCCTTCCGGCAGTCCGGTGGCGTCGGGCGGAATGTTGTACAGCACCCAGTGCACCCAGGTGACCCTGGGGGCTTTGGGATCGGGCGCATCCGGATCATCCACAATCAATGCCAGGCTCCTCGCATTTTCAGGCACTGAACCCCAGTTCAGCGGGGGCGAAATGTTCCGCCCCTCGCAGGTATACATAGTCGGGATGGGTCCATGGTTGCTGAAAGCGGGAGACGTCAGCGTCAGTGACTCGCCACCGTCCGCGTGGGTTGCCGCCGGACCAGCCAGCGACAGAACGGCCGCCAGGACGCCGGTGGCGGTAATCCAAATGCCACGAGATGCACGCGGGATCATAGTCAACCGGCGCCAGTCGATTGCCGGGAACGCTTACGTCCAGAACTAGCCGGCAATATATTGTTCCAGTTGCTCAATCTCAAATCGCTGCTCGGCGATAATTTCCTTGACCAGGTCGCCTATGGACACCACGCCCATGAGCTTCCCCGCATCCATCACCGGCAGGTGCCGGATATGCCTGTCGGTCATCAACGCCAGGCCGTCCGCCACGGAACGTTCCGGGCTGATGTAGTGAACCTGCGGTGTCATAATTTCCCATACCCGCGTCTGGCGCGAGGTATGTCCCATAAGGATCACCTTGCGGGCATAGTCTCTCTCGGAAATGATCCCCGACAGCTTGCCGTCATCCACCACCAGCAGCGCCCCGACGTCCTTGTCAGCCATAATACCCAAGGCCTCGAAGACCGATGCGTCAGAGCCGGTCGACCAGATTTCACCCCCCTTGCTTTCAAGAAGTTGCGCTATTGACTTCATGGCCACCCTCCTAATTGCTGCCCCTTTTACCAATGACTCAATCCGGCCAAAGCCGGGCTCTCCGACTAAGTGTAGGACGCACAGCCCCGGCACGCACCTTGAATGGCCGCCTCCGGCGGACCTAATCGACTTTATTTGCCGTTCGGCAAGTGCGCCGCGCCCTTGATCGAGTCCCGGCCCTTAATGCCCGTAAAGGTGGCACCGTCCAGCCTGGCTCCGGTAAGGTCAGCGCCCGCCATGTTCGCTCCGGAGAAATCCGCCTGGCGCAGGTCACAGCTTTTGAAACTGGCGCCCCGCAGATCGGCGTCTCTGAAGGAGGCGAAGCGCACATCGCAGACCGCCAGGTCGGCATCGGCCATTTGCGCACCGTCGAACTTGGCATTTACCCCGACGAACCGAATGAGGCCCATGGACTGGTTGCTCATATTTGCGCCGGCGCGTGCTTTCCTCAGATCCGCCTTGATAAAGTCGGCGTCATGAAAGTTACCCAGCAACTTGGCATCGGACAGGTTGGCGCCGCGAAAATCCGCATCTATGGCGACGGTGCCGTACAGGCTGGTGCCGTGCAGATCCGCGCCGCTGAAATCGGCATGCATCAGATTGGTCAAATCCAGGTTCGAGCCGGCCAGCCTGGCCTGCTTCAGGTCGCTGTGCTGGAATTGAGTGCCGTGCAGGTTAGCACCCCTGAAGTCGATACCGGCAAGGTTCATGTTGTTGGCCGATATCATTTTGAGATCCGGCGCCTTCCCCGAAGGCGTGGAATGAATAATACTCAAAATTTCCGCGCGGCTGGCGTCCGCGCGGGCCGGGCCCGTACCAACCGCCGCAACACAAGCGGCCAGCAGGACCATCGAGAATCCGTTGAGAAATCCCCGTGAATTGGTCATATGGGCGTCCTCCTGCCTGCTGCTTTCCTAATTGGGCGCGGAGAAACCAGCATAAGTTCCATCGCCGGTACGGGGCGCCGGCAGCCAAGGGATCCCCTGCTACCCGTCTCGCTTCGCCCGGCGCGGTGTAAGCGCGGATTCCCGCGCCAGCAATGAGCGTTTGCGCTCCACCCCCCAGCGATAACCCGACATGGCGCCGTCCGAACGGATCACCCGGTGACACGGGATTGCCACCGCCAACCGGTTGCATGCGCACGCCCGGGCAACCGCGCGCGCGGATCCCGGGGCTCCGAGACGCCTGGCGATTTCAGCGTAGCTGGCCGTCGAACCCGGGGGGATCCCGCTAATCGCCTCCCACACCCGCTGTTGGAAGGCGGTGCCGCGTACATCCAGGGGCAGGTCCAGACCGGTGCCGGGCGCATCGACGCAAGCCACGACCCGGGCCATTGTTTTTTCGAACTTGCGGTCCCCACCGACCAGATCCGACCGCGGAAACAGGTCCTGTAATTCCCGCACCAGCGCCTCCGGATCGTCCCCCAGGAGAATGGCGCAAACGCCGCGCGCGGTGCTGGCGACCAGGATCGACCCCAGGGAGCATTCC
>CAZNWR010000050.1:0-14341 GCA_964576645.1 uncultured Enterobacteriaceae bacterium
GGCGAAATGATCCGCCTTCACGTTGGAAATGGACAGCGTCTGCCCACTCGTTCCCGATGTGGCGTTGATGCCAATGCCCGCGCCGCCGCTACCCGTCACTTCCAGATCCTGGATGGTGACCCCGTTGACGCCTGTGATGGTGATATCGGTACCGCTGGAGGGATTCAGCACCACGTCGGTGGCCGTACCGGTGGCGCCCTTGAGGGTCAGGTTCGCCTTGTTGATGGTGACGTTCTCGGCGTAGGTGCCGGACTCGACGGTGACTGTGGCGGTGCCGGTGGCGTCATTGATGCCTTCCTGGATGAGCCCGCTGGTCTGGGCGCCGGCCTGGGTGACGGTCAGGGCCGAGAAGTCGCCCTGGAATCCGGCGGTGGCGCCTCCGGTATCCGTGGGATTGGTCAGGAACGGGCTGAAATCCACCAATGCGGAACCAGCGCCGGAAATGTCAGACGTGATGGCGCCGCCGGTGGTATCCGCCGTTCCGCCCGTGCCCCACAGGTTGCCCGAAGCATCCAGCGTGCTGACGCCGTCGTCGTCGAGCACCGCCAGGTTGGTGTTGCCGCGCAGATCGTTGTTATAAAGCGTGATGCCGCCGGCGCTGGCCACGACATGCACCGCGTTGTAATTGTCGCCGACGATCTGGTTCTGGCTGACCGTAATGTTGGTCAACGTTTCCCCGGTGACGCCGAAATGCATCGCTTCGCCGAAGCCGGCCCCGGCGCCGGATCCGGTGATGGTGTTCTGGGTCACGGTGACGTTGTCGATCGCGTTGGCCGCGCCACTCAAATCCGCGACCACGATGCCTTCGTATCCTTCGCCGGCAACCAGGCTGCCGGTGTCAGCGGTCAGGGTCGTGGTGATGTTGTTGGCCTGTATGGTTGTGTTGGATCGCTCCGTGGTGATGGCACGGATGATCTGCCCGCTGAAGGTGTTGTTGGCGATGGTCACGTTGCCGGCCGCGCCACCGTCATAGTTAATGTATATGCCTTCCCAGCCCGCGGTGCTGGATGCGAGGTTCTGGAACGTGTTGCCGGTGATATTGAGACCGTTGACATTACCGCCGGCCGTCGTGTTATTGGCACTGCTCAGGGTGACGATGGCCTGGGAGATGTCGTTCAGGTTCGCGGCACCGGTAACCTCGATGGTGTTGTTGTCGATGGACACGTTCTGGCCGCCAATGACGATGCCGCTGGTGTAGTAGCCGGGATTCGCCGCCGGGCCGGCAATGGTCAGATTCGTGAGCCGGATGTCGCTGCCGAGAATTTCGATGGCCGGCGCCGCCAGCGGGAAGTTGCCGGACGCGGTCATGCCGCCGGACGTTCCCTGGATAATGCTGGAGCCGCTGCCCTGAATCGTGATGTAGTCCTTGCCCTCTGGGATCAGCAGGTCCCCGTTGAATGTGGAATTGTCGAGGGTAATGGTTGTCGGCGACCCACTGCTGCCCGACGCCGCCACGTCGATGCCGTTCTGGACGCTGCCGCCGGCGTTGACGTTAACCGTGGTGGCGGTGCCGCTGAGGCTGCCGTTAGCCTGTATCGCGCTGGAGAGATTGACCGTACCCGCGTCGAAGGCGACGTTGGCGCCGGTGCCGTTGATGGTGACGCCGGACTCAACCGTGATGGTGCCCGCCGATGTCTGGGAACCACTGGCATTGTCGGCCACGACGGTAAGGTTATAACCGGACGACCAGCTGACGTTGGCGCCGGATTTGAAAGTAACCAGACCACTGGTACCGGTACCGGTATTGGCGCCGCTTACGCTTGATTGAATCGTGACGTTATTGGAACCGAGGTTCCCGGCCAGCGTCGAGTCCAATAACTGGCACCCGCCGAACCGGAAACAATTTGCAGGGAGCGCGGATCCAGCAGCAGCGTACCCACCTGCCCGTTGGGCGCCAGCGTGTCCACGTGGCCGGTAAAGGTGAGCGTGCCCTTGCCGGAGACTTCAACGAAACCGCCGTCGCCGCCCTGGGCGCCGCCCTGGGCGTTGATCTTGCCGTGGAATTTCGTGACGTTGTCCGCCCACACCACCACCTTGCCGCCGTCGCCATTGGCGGTGGCGCTGGCGTTGATGGTGGCGCCGGGGCCCACGTAGGTGTCCTGCGCGTTCTTGACCGCCGGGTTGGCGCCGTGTTCGTCGCCGCCCACCAGCACGGTGCCGCCGCCCAGCGCGCCGGAGGCGTCGATGGAGGACATGCCCATCAACTGCACCTGGTTGCCCAGCACCTGCACCGTGCCGCCGGAGCCGTCGGCGGACGATACATTAATAGTACTGCCGTCGTCGGTGACCGCCGCGCCGTCGGCATAGATGTTGACGGTGCCGCCGTCGCCGCCGCTGCCGGAGGCGTCCAGCGTGCCGGTATTCACCGCGGAGGCGCCGTCGCCCTGCGCCACCAGCTTGATGGTGCCGCCCTGGTTCTCGATGCGGCCGGCCCGCACCACGCCGGAGTTGTTGACCACGTCCGTGAACACGCTCTTGGCCGCCTTGGCCGTCAGCAGCACCTGGCCGCCGGCGGCGTCGATCTCGCCCGAGTTGCTGACCGCGCTGTTAAGCGACCTGGCGTTCTTCAGCAGCGCCTTGTTCACCGTGAACTGGATCAGGCCGTCGCCGTCGAAATCCATGGTGACTTCCCGGCCGGCCGCCAGCGTCACCTGCCCCGCCGTCGCCAGGATGAGTCCCTGGTTCTGCACCGCGCCGCCGATAAGGCTGACGGAGCCGCCGGTTGCCGCCTCGATCAGTCCCTGGTTGACCACCACGCCGCCGTCGGAACCGGGCGGCGCCTTGAAGTCATACTTCCCATGCATGTAGTCATCGGTGCTGATATTCAGGCCGGAGGCGATCAGCGAGCCGACGTGCAGGCTCGCATGGGGTCCGAACAGGACGCCGTTGGGATTCAGCAGAATGACTTCGCCGTTGGCGCGGATCTGTCCCAGTATCTGGGAGGGGCTCTGGTCGAAGATGCGGTTAAGCGCGGACGCGGAACTGGACGGCTGGTTGAACTGCACCAGCTCGTTGGACTTGACGTTGAAACTCTGCCAGTCCAGCGTCAGCCGGTTGGAAGACTGTTTAATTAAGGTGGTGGTGGCGTTGGGCGTGGAGATCTTGCCGTGCCCGGCCACCACCTGCCCGCCCTGCGGGCCGGCGAATACCGGGCCGGCGGACAGCAGCAGCCCCGCCGGGATTGATGCATTCCGAATGAAGCGGGCTATGGGGCGAAGTGGAAACGCGCGCAACGACGACTGTTGCGCCGCCTGTCCGCGCTTTCGCCCCGTTGTTCTTCCCTTCCCCCGCTTTGCGGGCCGCCGTTCACTCATTTTAAGAGCTACTCCGCTGCGTATTTCTCCAGATCACCGGGATCGGATACTTAACGCATTGTTATATCAAAATTTTAGTCCTTCCATCTCCGGCTTCACAGTCTTGACAATGCGAACCGGTTCCTGTTTTGCGTCCATCCTCCTCCGCGCCCGGCGCGAGTACGCGTACCAAGTCTCTGTTTTCGTTGCCCAAAGACTCCGGTTCTCATATTTCCGCCGGACCTAGAAGCTATAAGTCAGATCTCCCCATATTTGCGGCCGCCTGAAATCAGGACCGGCCTTCTTTCCATTGTTCTTGCCCGGACCGGTACCGTTACCCACCGGCCACGCCACGATCAGGCGCGAATCGATGGAGCCGGGAATGTTGAACCGCAACTGCAGGCCCGCGCCCTTGAAATTGACGACGCTGTTGGGTTCGCTGCTGAGCGGGTCATTGAGCCGGCCGATGGCCTCGTCGTAGAAAATGGACCCCTGCACCAGATCGCCCCAGGTGTGGCCGCCGAACGCCACCTTGTTGGTGATAAACGGCATGCGTTGGATCAGCTCAGCCGAGAAGAACAGCGCTTTGTCCAGCAGGAAGTGGGCCGGCGCAAAGGCGCGTACGTTGTCAGGTCCGCCCACCGAATACTGTTCCATGGGCACCAGCAGATCGTCGGACCACTGAAATTCAAAACGGCCCAGGAAGGTCAGGTTCGGCGTGATGGTCTGCAGGCGCGATCCGGTGACGAACCACTTTTCGAATTGGCCGCCCGCGTAACGCCCGTCACCACCCTGGCGGCCCGGCCGCCAGCCCTGGGGCTTGAGCAGGGCGCTGGCGGGCGAACCCATGGCGCCGAACACGTTGTTGAGACCGCGCTCGTAGTCCACGCTCGCGAAATCGATACCCTTGAACCGCGTGTCCACGTTATCGAAATTACCCTGGAGCGAAACCACGGTGAGACGGTCGCGGTTGCTCTGCTGACCGCGCAACCGGGTTTTGGATTTTTTCAGGTCCAGTTCCATCCTGGTGGAAATATTCAGACGCCGGCTGCGGATCCAGGATTTCTCGAACCACAAGCCCTTCTGCGTTGTAAGACCCTTAATATGCTGGGAGGCGAAATTGCCGCCCACATCAAAATCATTGCGGTTGATGAAAACACCGGCGGTGATGCCGCGGGTAAGGTAATGCTGATATTCGATGGACTCGTAGAAGTTCTTTTTGGGCCGGTAGGTCTGCTGGACAGTGAAAGTCAACTTGTCCGCACCGCCGGTAACGTTATTCCAGGTCACCGTGGGCCGGAAACGATAGTCACCTGTTGAACTCAGCCCCTCGTTGTCAGCCCGTAATGAAATGTCGAGATGCTTCTCCTCCTGCACGCGCAGCACGATGTCCGCCTGGCCGACCAGCTGCCCCGGTTGAAACACGCCGAACACGGTAAGCCCCGGGAAATCGGTAAGCTGCAGCAATGCGGACTCGATCTGGGCCTTGTCCACAGGCTTGCCGATAAGCCGCTTGAACGGCGCTTTCAACGTGGCGGCCGAGTACATCTTGTTACCCTCGGTCAACACGCGCCCCAGGATGCCTACGTAGACGCGGATGTCCACCACGTCCGAGGTAACCGTCTGCACCGGCACAACGGCATGGGCCAGGATCAACCCCTTCTTCCGGTAATACTGGGTAACGGCGTCGGCCACGCTCTGCATTTCGCCGACGGTGAAGCCCTGGGGCTTCTTGCTCACCTGCTCCGCCAGCAGCTTCTTGACGTCGGCAAGCTTGACGTCGAATTCCGGCAGATCCTGCGCCCCCACCAGCCGGAATTCCTTCACCACCAGCCGCTGGCCGGAATGGGGATTCAGGGGACGGTTGATGACCGGGGGAATCTTCATGGTCTCGCCGGTCGAGCTGGGCACGACTTCCGGCGCCGGTTTCGGCGGCGTTGTCGGCTTGCCCACCTCTTGCGGGCGGACGGCGCCGGGGCGGGCCGAATCAGGCAATTGTATGGGGTCGGCGGCGGCAACCAGAGGACACACGCCCAGCAAAATCAGCGCAACGACCCGCGCCGTTACACCCCAGCAGTCCCCAGATCCCCAACGGTTAAGTGTTTGCGAAAGCAAATTTACTTATTCTTCAACAAGTTATTAGGCGGCACCCGAACAGCGACAGTTCGGTGGCGGACACCGCAAATCGTCCGCCGGGCACAGCTTTCGTCAGTGTGGAACTATATCAGGAAGCCCTCCCCAGCGGCAACGAAAATCGGCAAGAGACAACGCCAAAAGGTTTTTGTTATTCCATGAAATTTCGCCGGTTTCCGCGCAGCTGATCTGCCGGCTTCAGGATGGTGCGGCGCAACAGCCGCCGCCGCCGGACGACTGAGGAATACCAGTGACAGGGAGTCGAAGCGCAAGCTCCGACTCCCGGGCTTCATTTGCCTTTACTTGCGGCTTTACCGCTGTCGTCCTTGAGGTCGGTGCGCAACCGCAACCGCCACTCCTCCACCTGGTTATCGGTCAGGGCGACAGGATAGGTCTTGCGGGCCTGCGCGTAGATTGCCTGCAGAAGCTGCCTGCGCGCCTGGTTGATCAACAACCTGCGCACCTGCGGCTTGACTTCGTCCAGGGCTATGTTGCGCCCCGGCACGGTACCGCCGCGCTTGAGTATGTGAACACCGTCATCGGCCTTTATGGGCGCGCTGACCTGGCCCTCCTTCAGAGCCAGCAGGGGCGCCTGTATCCCCGGCTTCATTTCGGATACCTGGACCAGCCCCATATAGCCGCCGTTATTACGGCTGGCGGCATTGGCGGAATATTTCAGGGCGGCCTCCGCGAAGGTCGTCTTGCCGTCCTTCAACTCCTTGACGATTTTGTCGGCCTGCTTTTCCACATTGGCCTTCTGCTTTTTGTTCATGCCTTTGGTGAGCGGCAGGAAAATCTGCCAGACGTGCATGCGCTCGCCGATGACAAACTTGGACTTGTTCTTGTTGTAGTAGTCCTGCATCTGCTTATCCGTGGGGAAATCCTTCGGGATCTTGCTGGCGATGAGCTTGTTGAGATAGATCTCGCGCAGCACGTTCTGCGCCGCCCGCTGCATCAGGAACTTGACATCCTGATTGTTCTGCACCTTGTTCGCCCTGGCGGCCTCAAGCACAGCCATGGCGTCGGCCTGATTTTCCACAAACCGGTGAAAAACCTTCTTGTCGGACAGCAGCTTTTCACGCTCCTTCGGATTGACGTTGGCCAGAAGATTCTGGAGATAGGCGACGTTCAAACCGTCGTTTCCTCCCTTGGCACTGGGTTGCGCCCAATTCTTCCCGTGTTTCGCCTGCGGCGGGTCGGCGGCAGGCTTGGCCGCAGGCGTATCCGCCTTGGCCAGGCCCAGGAAATGGCGCATTGAGAACGCGTCGCTGACCCCGGAGACCGCGTATCCCAGGACCAGCAGCACAACTACACTCGACACGATGCTTAAACGTTTCATGGTATTAATCTGCGGAACCCCTGAATTTGTCTTCTTGACGTCACTGCGCCCGCGCTACCGGCCGCCGGCGGAGAGCCATCGTACACAGCTATCGGTTCGACTACAAATGCCCGCTGCGGTTCGGCGCGGACCGGATTTTCCCTTTAGGAAGAATAAAGTATGATACAGGCCGGTTGGAGATTTTGGACATGACGGGGTACTCGGCGGCAGGGCCGCAGCACCCCCCGGCGGGAGGGGCTGGAGCAGGGAGGGAAAGCGTGGGGAGATTCCGGACATGATATGTTGTTCCATCGGCGTGTCCGCGTGATCCCATTGCGCGCCCAGCTTGCTACAATCTCGACACTCCGAACCCCGATTCGCCGGCCACGGTATCGACCTCAGCCCTCTGATGAGCCCATAAATTCATGGCACCGAAAACTGCGAACCTAGCCATTCTGTTCGCCGATGTCAGCGGCAGCACGCGCCTGTTCGAGACCCTGGGGGACAACACCGCCCGGGCCAAGGTCGCTGAGTGCCTGAGCACCCTCACCGATGTGACCAAAGAGCATAACGGCACGGTCATCAAGACCATCGGTGACGAAATCATGTGCACTTTTCCCACTCCCGATGACGCCGCGGCCGCCGCCGCCGAAATGCATGAAGCAATTCAGGAAGAAGTAACGGAAGGCGTCGGCGGCGACATTACGGCGCTCTCTATAAGAGTCGGCATGCACTTCGGCCCGGCGATCCTTGAGGGCGGCGACGTATTCGGTGACGCCGTGAACGTCGCGGCGCGGATGACCGCCCAGGCCAAGGGCGGCCAGATTATAACGACCTTGTCGACAGTCGATAAGTTGTCGCCCATGCTCCGGGCCAGCACGCGCTTCATCGACCGGGCGCCCATCAAGGGTAAGAAGGAAGATATCGAGATATACGAAATCATCTGGCAGGAGGAGGACGTGACTCGAATGGCCACCGGCCTCCTGTCCGACGAACAGAAGCCCCAGGTGAAGCTTAAGGTACGGTACAGTGACAAGGAGATCGAGCTCAGCCGTGAGCGCTCCAGCCTGATGATGGGGCGCAGCCAGAACTGCGATTTGCCCATCAACGAAAAGCTGGCGTCCCGGCAGCATGTTCGCATTGAACTGCGGCGCGACAAGTTCTTTATTGTCGACCAGAGCACCAACGGTACTCACGTTCTGATCGACGACGCCGAAGAGGCTTTTCTGCGGCGCGAGGAAATGCCCTTGCACGGAAAAGGCAAAATCAGCCTGGGCAAGGGATTCAGCGAAAACCCGACGGAAGTCGTTTCTTTCTCCCATGAATATTGAGACGAAAAATGCCTGCTGCCCGGCCTGACAATACGCCCCGCTTGAGTTGGTCGTCGTTCGGCATGAGCGAAGTCGGAAAGGTGCGCAAGCACAACGAGGATGCCATGCTCGAACGTCCCGAAATCGGCTTGTGGGCGGTGGCTGACGGCATGGGCGGCCATGCCAAGGGAGACGTCGCCAGTAACATGCTCGTGGACAGCCTGAAAAAGCTTCACGAGGGCACCACCCTGACCCGCTATCTGGACGATATCGAGGATCGGGTTCTCGCGGTCAACCGGAAACTGGTGGAAACGGCGCGCGAATCAGTCAAGCGCGTTACCATCGGCAGCACGCTGGTTATCCTGCTCACCTATGGCAAGTACTGTATTTACATATGGGCGGGCGACAGCCGCCTGTACCGCCTGCGCGACGGGCAACTTCGCCAGATCACCACCGACCACTCGCAGGTGGAACTGTACGTGGAACAAGGTCTGATTTCGCGCGAGGAAGCCAAGGTGCATCCCCATGGAAATATGATCACGCGCGCGGTTGGGGCCGTGGATGAACTTTACCTGGACATGGATATGCAGGAACTGTGCGGCGGCGATCGCTACTTACTCTGCAGCGACGGCCTGACCAAGCACGTATCGGATCAGGAACTGGAGGAAATGCTCAGGCATGGAACCAAGGAAGAGTGCTGCAAGCAGCTTATCGAAACCACGCTCGAGCGCGGCGCCGTCGATAACGTCACCACGATAGTGGTCGATATAACATAGTGGAAAGTTAAAAGTTAAAAGTTAAAAGTGGAAAATGATAATGCACAGGAAGCGCAGGTTGGCGCTGCACACTTTTAACTTTTAACTTTCAACCTTTAACTTTTAGCTTGTAACTTTAAGGGTGTAGACGTGGCTGATTTCAAATCCGCCCTGCGAGCGTTGGGACAGGGCAAAATCACTGTTGAAGCTCTCTCGGGTCAGCTGTCAAAACTGCTGAGCGACACGCCGCAGCATGCGACAAAACTGCTCGCGCAACTGGATCAAATCCATGATGCCGGGGAGTTGAACGATGCGACTTACGCGGAACTGAAGCGGCAAATCAACCAGTACCGGCGGGCACATGCCGCCGAGACCGAGGCTGAGAGCGGGCAGCGCGCCGACTCCACCGTGTTCGCCCAGGACGACAATTTTGCAGAGAAGGACGGTGGCACGCCGGCGCAGGCCGGCGACCAGTCCGCGGCTGAGTCAACGCGCGTTCTCTCCGATGATGAAAAACCCGGCGGCGGTGCCGGCGTGGACCTGGATATCAGCCAGGAGATGAGCCAGCCCTCTTCCCTGGATTCCTCCGTTCCCTCTGCGGTGCCGCCTTCCACCGGACCCAGCGGCACCCAGTGGCAGCAGCCGCAGTCATCCGAGGCGGCCATCGTCCAGGAAATGGGACCGGGTTCGGTTATCAAGGACCGCTTCAAGCTGCTGGATGTACTGGGCGTCGGCGGCATGGGCAAGGTGTACAAGGGCATCGACCTGCTCAAGCAGGAGGCCAAGGACAAGAATCCGTACATGGCCATCAAGCTGCTGAACGAAGACTTCAAATCGCACCCGGAAGCCTTTATCGCCCTGCAGCGTGAATCCAGCCGCCAACAGAAGCTGGCGCACCCGAACATCGCTACCGTTTACGACTTCGACCGCATCGGCGGTCCCGGCACGCCGGTGTTCATCACCATGGAGCTGATGGAAGGCCAGCCGCTTAACACGTACATAAAGAAGACCGTACGCAAGCAGGGCGGCCTGCCCTTCGATGAAGCATTCACCATTATCAGGCAGCTTGGCGCGGCATTGCAGTACGCCCATGAGCGCCGGCTGGTACATTCCGACTTCAAGCCCGGTAACGCGTTTCTGTGCAACGACGGCACCGTCAAGACACTGGACTTCGGCATCGCCCGCGCGGTGAAGAATCCGGTTACCGGCGAGGCGGAAAAGACCTTGTTCGACCCGGGCAAGCTGGGCGCGCTGACGCCCGCCTATGCCAGTCTGGAAATGCTTGAAGGCGAGGAACCGGACCCGCGCGATGACATTTACGCGCTCGGCTGCGTCGCCTACGAGCTGCTGACCGGCAAACATCCCTTCAACAAGCTGCCCGCCAACACCGCGCGCGATAACGGCCTGGTTCCCGCCCCGGTCAAGGGCCTCAACAAGAAGCAGAATCGCGCCTTGCGGCACGCGCTGGCGTTCAAGCGGGAGGATCGCAGCTCCAAGGTCGAGGACTTCATCGAGGAGTTGGAAGGCAAGGCCAATTGGCACAAGAACCCGTTCGTGATCGCCGCCGCGGTTCTACTGGTTATCGGCATAGGCCTGATCCCGACGGCACGCAATTATCTGCATCAAAAGGACATTCAGAAAATCATCACGGCCATCAAAGGCGGCGGCAAGCAGACCATCACCGCCGAGCTGAAGCAGATCCGCAGCCTGAGCAAGGCCGACCAGGCCAGCATCACCGATTCGGCAAAAGAGGCGTTGCAGAAGTATTTCGCCAACGAGATCTCCCAGGAGATCGACATCTCCGGCAATAACTATAATTTTCCCAAGGCCGAAAAGATGCTGGCCGACGTAAAGTATTTCTATCCGGATTCGGTCTTCCTGCAGCAGGAACAGGACAAGATCGACTTCAACAAGAAGCAGAAACTGGCGGACCTGTATTCCAGTTACATCAAGGATCTGAATCCGGATAACCCTACCGGGATCGAAGGGACCAAGAAGATCCTCAACGTCATCAGGAACCAGATAGACCCGCATCATCCGTTGCTGTCGGATACGCGTCCGGCGAACGCCTATCGGCTGGCCGCGGAACAGGCCTACGGCGACGGCAAGTACGATCAGGCTCTGAGCCTTATCAAATCGGGATTGCAGACCGCGCCCAAGGATCAGCGTCTCGATGACCTGGAGAAGAAGGTCCAGAACGCGGTGCGCGTAGCTCAGTTGAACACGCAGTTGAGCGGCGTCCAAATCACGAGCCTGGACGACTACAAGCAGCACGAAAAGGCAATTGAGGAACTGGCCAGCCTGAGTTCGCCTGATGAATCGCCGATCCTGAAAACCCTGGCTGCCGGTTTAAAGACGGATGTCGATAAAGACTTGAATCAAATTCTCAAGACCGGGAACCGTGCCGACGCCGAGGCACTGGCAAGCAAGTTCGGTACGCTCATGAGTTCGCTGCTGCTCACTCGCGAATTGACCCAGGTGAAGTTGGCGCACCTGAGCGGCGCGCAACGCAAGCAGGCCATTCAACAGTTTGCCGCGGCCGATTCAAAAATCATTGAAGCCAAGCTCGGCGCGCCGCAACTGGACAATGCGCAATGGGAAGGCGAACTGCTGGCCAGCGTGCGCGAGCTGGATTCCCTTACCCGGGACGACCCCAGTCTCGAAGAAGGCTTGCAGAAATACCGGGCGTCTATCGCCAAACTCTACGCCGACCGCGCCAGCAACATCATCAAGCAGAACCGCTTCGACGCGGCTGAAGGGTTCATCGCCCGCGGCGAGCGTTTCGCGCCCAAGTTCCCGTTGCTTGAGGATACGCGGACTGAGCTGGCGCAGGCCAAGGCCCAGTATGAGAAGAAGCAGCATATAAAGAACCTCAAGGATCAGTTCAACGTGGAAACCGGGGCGCTGCGGGTCGCCGACGCGCAAAAGGCTTTCGACGAGCTAAAAACGCTGGTCCCGGCCGGTGACCCCTTCATCACCACCCAGGGCCCGCAAACACTGGCCACGAGTTACGCCAAGCTTGCCAAGAACCGTGCCGGCGGCGGCGATTACACCAACGCGCTGGCATTGGCCAATGCGGCGCTGAAACTCGCGCCTGCCAATGCCGACATGAAGAGTTTGCGCGACGAGTACCAGGTGGAAGTGAATATTTCGGATCTCAGCAAAACCTTCAAGACGGCCACCGTGTTCACACCGGCAGAGGTGGCTGACATGAAGAACAAGGTCAACGAAATTGCCCAAGGTGCACCGACCCGATACACGCAATTCAGCAAGAAGTCGGAGTCCATGCTTTCTCAGCGTATCAATACCCTTGCCAAGGCGGATGAGAACCAGGCCGCGGCACTGGCAAGCGCCGCCGCGACCATGTTCCCGAACAGCAGCGTACTGGCCAACCTGGCGCAAACACACAAGATGCAGCCGTGGCCCGACAAGCAAAATGCCCAGGATCTGCTGGCCGCCAATAAACTTACCGCGGTCAACAAGCTGCTGCAGAAGGCCGCTGCCGGGAAATTCACGGGTCATCCGGACGTGATTGCCGTTCAGAATGAACTGGAAACCAAGATGAAGGCGGCCAACGATGCGTATTCGACCTACGAAACCGCCAGGCAGCAGGCCGGCAAGAAGTACAAGGATCTGCTGGAGGCCAGAGGACTGCTGAATAATGCAATTTCCCTGTGGAGAGACAATCCCGACTATATCAGGGAAAAGAACAAACTCGACACGAGCATTGCGGCCGTTGCACCGCATAAGATCCTGGCGCCTGAGTCAACCGCCCCGATCACGGCGAGCAAAGCCGCCAGCAAAGTGAAATGGATCCCCACTTCAAGCGGTCGCGAATGTAATTCAGGCCTGGCCGGTTATGGCAACCGGGCGCTTGCCATCTGCTTCGACCTGGTCAACACCGGTTGGCGCGGGCCCATGATGGTGGTGGTCCCGGCCGGGGGCGCCTTTTCCAAACCATTCGCCATCGGCAAGTACGAGATTTCAGTAGGCGACTGGAGCAAGTACTGCGCCTTGTCCGGCAAGTGCAAGCCGCAAACCAACCGCGACAAGTTTGACGATCCGCAGACGGGAATCACCCTGAAGCAGGCCGAAGATTATGTGAAATGGCTGTCCAAGCGCACCGGCAAACATTACCGCCTGCCGACCAAGCAGGAGTGGGAATACGCGGCATCGGAGGGCGGCAAGCTGACGGACAATTCGCCGGCTTTCCTGCAGATCAAAGGCAACCTGAACTGCCGCGTGACCCTCGGCGACAAGATCCTCAAGGGCACCGGTGTCGCCAGCGTGGAATCCGGTTCATCCAACGCCTGGGGGCTCAAGAATTTCGTCGGCAACGTGCAGGAACTGGTGCTGGACAAGAGTGGCGGCGCCAGCGCCATGGGCGGCTCCTTCTCGGATTCCATCAGCAACTGCGATATCACCACGTCGCGGCCGTACAAGGGTGGTTCTAACGGCGACACCGGCTTCCGCGTGGTAATGGACCCCATGGGTTAACGGATCGGACGCTCTGATGACCGAGAAAACATTACGCGATCTCGCCCGCGAACACGCCAAGGGCAACCTGAGCAAGGAGGCCTATCGCAAGGCCCGTTCCGAGCTGGTAGAAGGCATTGTTTCGGGCAAGATCCCGCTAAAGGATATCGAGTTCCGCGCCCCCGACCCTGCCGCTCCCGACGAAAGCACCGACGCCACGGTTCCCCGGGGGCATAAAAAAAAAACCGGGATAGCGGCTGATCCCGCGGCCACTTCCCAAACAGCGATAGTCAGGGGAACAGTAAAGGCCACACGGCCCTCAAAGGCGGCTTCAGAACCGCGCGGACGGGGCGGCAAAGTGCTCTGGATTGTGGGTGCGGTCGTGTTGCTTCTGGTGCTGGCCGGCACGCTCTTCGTCGTATTCAGCCATCAGAATTCTCCTGCATCTTCACCCGCGGCGGCGCCTGCGGACGCCGGTTCCGGGTCCACCCAGACCGAGGACAATGCGGCCACCCGATTGATTGGTGATTTCCTCGGGCACAAGGACTGGTCCGAAACCGGCATGGATAATTTCCTGGCGCGCTGGTCTGCCCTGCCGGCGCAGACGCGCGCGGCTGCCGCCGGATCGGCGGCGCAAGCACGGCTCGATACTGAAATCTACAAGCAGCTTCTGGAGGAACGCGCCCTGTCGGGGCTCGGCGACGCCGACAAGTCCATGGCCCGGCAACAAAGATTGGTGGATTTTGCGCGTCAAGCCGGGATCAAGGATCCCAGGTTGGTAAAAAACTCCCCGGCGACATCGTCTACAGGCGAAGAAACGCAGTCCGGCACCCCGAACAATCCCTGATTCCGGCCGTCATGCCGGACAACAGAGCCGGCCGCGGGCCGGAATGACAAAGCACCCGTCATGCCGGACAACAGCGCCGGCGTCAGCCGGCGGCGGCCGTTCCGGCATCCAGTCAATTGAATGTGCGCCCAAGGCGCGCCTTAATCACTGGATTCCGGCCGCGGGCCGGAATGACAAAGCACCCGTCATGCCGGACAACAGCGCCGGCG
>CAZNWR010000051.1:0-6070 GCA_964576645.1 uncultured Enterobacteriaceae bacterium
GAAAAGTTAAAAGAATCTTCACCCTCTTTTAACTTTCAACTTTTAACTTTGCACTTTAGGTAGCTTGGCGAGCCCTGCCAGCTGTGGTCCGGCAACAAATTACAGGCTCGCCGCTGCCTGGACAACAGGCCAGCACAGTTTACAGTTTCCGGGCGGCGGCGCTGACGGTATAATTTGCTGCCCGGATCCTCCAGTAAACTACTATCCCGGGCAACAGGGGACTGCGTAATGAGCCAAGAACAAGACAAGATCTTCTTTCGCAATTATTCCATTGTCATCGGCCTGCTTGCCGTCATGATTATCATTTTCCTGATCGCGGCCCGGACCATAGCCACTACCGACGAATCAGCCAATCCTGAAAGGGCCAAGGCGGTGTCGCAGCGCACCGAGCCCGTCGGCCAGGTCAACGTCCAGGGCCAGACTCCGAAGGCGCCGGCAAAACCGGCGGCGAGCGGCCAGCAGGTCGCCGCGGCCGGCGGCGGCTCCGGGGGCACGGAAACCCACGAGCAGATGGGCAAGCGGGTATTCAGCGGCCTGTGCTTCTCCTGCCACGGCACCGGCATTCCGGGCGTGCCGCAGTTCGGCAATAAGAAGGAGTGGGCGCCCCATATCGCCAAGGGCCTGCCCACGCTCTACCAGCACGCACTGCACGGCTTTACCGGCAAGAGCGGCATGATGATGCCGCCCCGGGGCGGCAATCCCAACCTGACCGATCAGGAAGTCAAGGCCGCCGTGGATTACATGACCTCCCACAGCAAGTAAGCGTCCCTTCCCCAGTCGGGGAACATCGTTCCCCTTCAATAGGCCGGGCAACTCCGGCGATACCTTTTCAGTGAACCTTGATATCGGAAAGCAGGTGGCCGTGTTTGACGACGATCTTCGGCGATCCGTAGATATTGACATCACCGATACCGCTGGATTTGACGCCCGCCACCAGGCTGGCATACACGGCCACGTCGCCGATGCCGGACACTTTCACGTTGGCGGACTTGCAATGCAGCTTTCTGGCATCGAAATCCCCGATCCCGCTGACGCGCGCCGTCAAATCCTTGCAGGTGCCGGACAGGGCAACATCGCCAACACCGCGCACCTCGGCACTGAACGCCTCCGCTGACACGCCCGTCACGTAGGCATCCCCGACCCCGGTCACGTCAAGGCCCGAGAGCTCAGGCAGAGAAATTTTCGCGGTGATGCCGTGGCGATGGATTCCCAGCAGGTTGGAGTGACCGTGCTGCTTCAGCAATAATCTGCCGTCTTCGACCTTTACGTCCACCTTCGCCAGTTCTTCCTTGGGGCCGGACAACTGGATGGCAAACTTGCCGCCCACGTTCACCTGCAGATCGTAAACGCCGGTGGTTTCGATCTTGTCGAAGCCCGTTAACGAATAAGTCTGGCTGGTCTGCTTCCCGGAACCGGAGAAAAAGTCTCCAAGCTCCCCGGCATGAGCGGCACCGTTTGCGCCGAGGGCCAGGACCATAAGGGCGATTGCGGAGATCCTGTATAAATGGCTTGAAATCAATGAATTATGGGGTTGCATGGCGTTTTATCCATTGTGCAAATGATTTGCTGACAAACTATAGATGCCTGGGAGGGAGTGTTTGGATGCAGCGGGGAGGAAATCGTTGAACAATGGCATCATGTCTTATCCGATGCGAAAGCGCTATTCCCTGCAGGCAATGGCGTCCTGGCCGCCGGCCAAGGCGCGGGCCGAAATGCGCGCCGCGCTACTGGCCATGACCGCGCAAGGGTGAGCAGAAGCCATCGCGCGCGGCACCGGTATTGGAACATGCAGCCGTGCGGGCAACTTCCCGTTACGCCGACTGCAACCCCGCATACGCCAGCACCAGCCACTTGCTGCCGGCGCGTTCGAAGTTGACCTGGATGCGCGCGTGGCTGCCGCGGCCTTCCATGTTAAGCACCACGCCTTCGCCGAAGCGCGCGTGCACCACGCGCTGCCCAAGCCGGAAGTCGCCGTCGTCCACGTTCGATGCCGCCGCGCTTTCTCGACTGAACAATGACTGCGTGACGCTGCCGCCCAGGCGCACCTCTTCGATCAGTTCGGCCGGCAGTTCCCGCAGGAAGCGCGAGGCCTGCGGATAATAGTCGCTGCCGTGCAGGCGCCGGTGCTGGGCGCAGGTGAGCGCCAGCCGGTTCTGCGCGCGCGTAACCCCCACGTAACACAGGCGCCGTTCCTCCTCCAGTTGCGCCGCGTCCTGGCTGCTGCGCTGGTGCGGAAATAATCCCTCCTCGATACCGATCATGTAGACGCTGGAAAATTCCAGTCCCTTGGCCGCGTGGAAGGTCATCAACTGCGCGCCGTCCGAATAGGCATCCGCCTGGGTCTCGCCCGATTCCAGCGCCGCGTGGGCAAGGAATGCCTGCAACGGGGATATTTCCCCGTGCAGATCCGGATCCACGTGGAACTCGCGCGCCGCGGCTTCCAGTTCTTCCAGGTTCTCGATGCGGCTAAGGCCCTTCTCGCCCGTCTCCTTGCGGTAATGCTCCACCAGGCCCGAACTCTGCACGGTGCGCTGCACGGCTTCCTCCAGCGGCATGTCGGTGATTCCTTCGCCGATGCCGTGGATGATGCGCAGAAAGCCGTCCAGGGCGGACAGCGCGCGCGCCGACAGGGACTTGTCACGCATGACATTGAGCGCCGCCTGCCACAGGGAGCAACCGCCGGCGCGCGCCTCGGTGCGCAACTGTTCCATGGTGCGCTGGCCGATGCCGCGGGTCGGCGTGTTGACAATGCGCTCGAACGAAGCATCGTCGTCGCGATAGGCAGCCAGCCTGAGATAGGCCAGCGCATCCTTGATCTCCGCGCGTTCGTAGAAACGCATGCCGCCGTAGACCCGGTAGGGAATGTTCGACTGCATCAGGATCTCTTCCAGCACCCGCGACTGGGCGCTCACCCGGTAGAGTACGGCGCATTCGTCGTAGCGCCCACCCTCCGCCCGGTGCGCGCTGATGCGATCGGCCACGAAGCGCGCCTCGTCGTGCTCGTTGTAGGCGGAATAAAGCTGGATCTTTTCCCCTTCGCGGCCGCTGGTCCAGAGTTCCTTGCCGAGCCTTGCTGAATTGTTGGCGATGAGTGCATTGGCGGCTTTCAGGATCGTGGCGGTGGACCGGTAATTCTGCTCCAGCCGCAACAACTCGGTATCCGGAAAGTCTTTCCGGAATCGCTGCATGTTTTCCATGCGCGCACCGCGGAAGCTGTAAATGGACTGGTCGTCGTCGCCCACGGCAAACAACGCGCCGCCGTCCCCGGCCAACAGGCGCAGCCAGGCATACTGCAGGGCGTTGGTGTCCTGGAACTCATCCACCAGGATGTGCCGGAAACGCCGCCGGTAATGAGCCAGCAACCGTTCCTGGTCGCGAAACACCTCGTGCGCTCGCAGCAGCAACTCCGCAAAGTCCACCAGCCCGGCCTGCTCGCAGGCGGCCTGGTAGCTTCTATATATATGAATCATCTGGCGCAAGCTCGGATCACCGCGGTCGTCCAGGTGCTCGGGGCGCAGCCCCTCTTCCTTGCGCGCGTTGATGAACCATTGCGCCTCTTTCGGTGGATACTGCGATTCATCCAGTTCCATGGCGCGGATCACCCGGCGCAGGGCCCGGTACTGATCGTCGCTGTCCAGGATCTGGAAATTCTCCGACAGTCCGGCTTCCTGCCAGTGGGCCCGCAAAAGCCGGTGCGCGATGCCGTGGAAGGTGCCCACCCACATGCCGCCGATGGGCCGCTGCAGCAGCGTCTCGATGCGGCCGCGCATCTCGCCCGCCGCCTTGTTGGTGAACGTCACCGCGAGGATGCCGTGCGCATCCGCCTGACCGGTCTCTATGTACCAGGCGATACGGTGAACCAGAACGCGCGTCTTGCCGCTGCCGGCGCCGGCCAGCACCAGGATATTGCCGGTGGGCGCGCCGACGGCGGCCCGCTGGGCTTCGTTCAAACCATCGAGGACGGAAGAAACATCCATAAAATAAATTTTAACCCGGAAACGACCGGCGTTTCCGGAACGATCCGGCCCGGGTGTTAGAATGGCCGCCCCATTCAAGCGGCGCCTGGACGTGAACGCATCGCAACCTCAATCCTGGTCGGACCTGCGCGAGCAGGCACAACGAACACTGGACCTTGCCAGCGACCGCGGCGCCACAGCCGCGGAAGTCGACATCGGCACCGGCCGCGGTCTGTGCGTCACCGTGCGCAAGGGCGCGGTGGAAACCGTGGAGCACCAGCGCGACAAGGCGCTCAGCATCACGGTCTATTTCGACGGGCGCAAGGGCAGCGCCGGCACCACCGACTTCACTGACAAGGCATTGCGCGAGACCGTGGACGCCGCCTGCACCATTGCCCGCTACGCCAGCGTGGACGAACACGCCGGCCTCATCGATCCCAGATACCTGGCGCGGGACATTCCGGACCTGGATCTCTACCATCCCTGGGACCTCAGCGCCGAAGACGCCATTGAGCTGGCGGTGGGCTGCGAGCAGCACGCCATGGCGGCCGACAAGCGCATCACCAATTCCGACGGCACGCTGCTGAACACCTATTCCGGCACGCACGTGTATGGCAACAGCCTCGACTTTCTCGGCGGCTGGAACTGGTCCAGTCACAGCCTGGACTGCACCATGATCGCCGAGGAAAGGGGATCGATGCAGCGCGACGGCTGGTATACCCGCGCGCGCGATCACCTGGACATGGAGGACGGCCGCCGCGTTGGCGAACGCGCGGCTGAACGCACCAGCGCGCGCTTGGGCGCACGCAAACTTTCCACCCGGCGCGTCCCGGTGATCTTCGAGGCGCCGGTCGCGGCCAGCCTGATTTCCGCATTCCTGGGCGCCATTTCCGGCAGCGCCCTGTACCGGCGCGCAAGCTTCATGCTGGACAAACTCGGCGAACCGGTATTTGCCGATCACGTGCGCCTGAGCGAGCAGCCGCACCAGGCCAAAGGCATGGGCAGCGCGCCGTTCGACAACGACGGCATGGGCACCTGCGCCAAGGATCTGGTAACGAATGGGGTGCTGCAAACCTACCTGCTGAACGCCTATTCGGCGCGACGGCTGGGTATGGAGCCCACCGGCAACGCCGGCGGCGTGCACAATCTCATCGTCTCCCACGGCGATCAGGACCGGGAAACACTCCTGCAAACCATGGGCGAAGGGCTGTTCATCACCGATCTTATCGGTTTCGGCGTAAATCAGGTCACCGGCGATTACTCACGCGGCGCATCGGGCTACTGGGTGAGCGGTGGACAGATCCAATATCCGGTGGAGGAGATCACCGTGGCCGGCAGCCTGCCCGAAATGTACAAACAGATAGTCGACATCGGCAGTGACGTTGACCGGCGCGGTAATATCCAGATCGGATCGATGCTCATCGATTCCATGATCATCGCGGGTTCCTGACCACGAGGAGTCGAAGCGCGTGCTTCGACCCATGAATGTTGACGCGGATCAACTGCCCCCGCGGGGTAAGCGGGCATGATTTCCAGGTACCGGACACTACCCGTGATCATCGAACCTTTTATACTGGAAGCAGCCATGAAATTTCTGCCGTGTACGCTGCTCGCGGTGGCGCTTCTTTATGCCGGGCCCGCGGCTGCCTTGAGCCTGGCCGGCGCCGTGAAGGCCGCCCTTGCTGTCCAACCCGGTGCCAGCCTGGCGCCGGCGCGGCTGTCGGAGGGCCGCGCCATCGACCAACAGGCATCCAGCCTGTTTGCCGGCGATCCGGAATTCGCCCTGCAGCATTACAACGACTCAATCGGCAGCGGCGACGGCGTGCGCGAATGGGATGCGGGCCTGCAGGCGCCCATCTGGCTGCCGGGCCAGCGCGCGGCACGCCGTTCGGTGGCCCGCGCCGCGGATGAACAAGCCTCGGCCCAGGACCGCATCCGCCGGATCCGGCGTCTGGACCGCCGGCGTAAGCTTTCAGGCGGCCGCGGAAGCCTTCGGTCGGGGCTGCGATCAGGCCTCGCGCGGGCTCCGCGGGGGCGTGGAGGGACTTGGGGGACATCGGGATTGGCCTCTCGTGAGGCTGCGCGAGGCGATCATAAGGCGAAAGTGTGCATCC
>CAZNWR010000051.1:6080-8567 GCA_964576645.1 uncultured Enterobacteriaceae bacterium
CGCCGCTGGCAGGTCGCCGGCCTGGTGCGCGCTCAGTTGTGGGACGTGTTGCTCGCCCGCGCCAGGGCGGAACACTTCGCGCACGCCCTGCAAAGCGCCCGCGAACTGGAGTCCGCAGTACAGCGGCGCGTCGCGGCCGGCGAAATCGCCCGTTCGCAACTGCTGCTGGCCCAGCGCGAAACCCTTTCCCAGCAGGAAGCCCTGCAGGCCGCGCGCGCGGATGCGGCCCAGGCCGAGGCCATGTGGCAATTCAACACCGGGCTGACGGCGCTTCCGGACAACTACCTGGAAACCGCCGCGCCTGACAACGGCATCTCCGACAGCCACCCCGGCCTGGCGCAGGCGATGGCTGCGGTCAGCCGGGCCACGGCGGATCTGGAGCGAGCCCGCCGCCAGCGCTTTGGCAACCCCATGCTCAGCCTCGGCACGCGTCTGGAACGGGGCGCGGCGCCCGATCACTGGAACACCGCCATAGCCCTGGGAGTAAATGTGCCGCTGGGACTGGCGTCCCAGTCGGCGCCGGCCATCGCCGCCGCCAACTATGCGCTGACCGAGGCAAGCGTGGAACGCGCACGCGTCCGCCGATCGCTGCAGGAAATGCTCATGATCGCGCAACGTCAACTGGCGCTGGTACGGCGTTCGCTGGCCACGGCGCAACAAGTGGAAAAACTCGCCCGGCAATCATTGCATATGACCCGGCGCGCATTCTCACTGGGTGAGGTCGATCTGTTCACGCTGCTGCAGATGCGCTCCCAGGTATTGAACAAAACCTGGGACGCCACGCGTTTGAAGCTGGAGAAGGGGCGCGATATCGCGCGGCTTAACCAGGCGCTGGGTGTGGTACCGCAGTGAAGTACGCTCTGCTGATCCTGCTTGCGCTGTCGCTGCCTGCGCCGGCGGCGGAAACTATTATTCCCATGTCCGTGGAGCAGCAGTCCGCCTCCGGCGTGGGTTTCGATCCGGCCCGCCCCGCGGGCACCGTGCAGACTATTCCCTATCCCGCCCAGGTCGTGGTTCCCAATGCCGAGCTGCAGGTGGTGAGTGCGCCCCAGGACGGCATCGTGGAAGCGATGCTGGTGGCCGAGGGTCAGAAGGTTTCCCTGCACCAGCCACTGGCCCGGCTTAACAGCCCGCAACTGCTGGACCAGCAGCGCGCGCTCCTGGAAGGCCTGAGTAACCTCAAGGTGGCCTCCGACCGCCTGAACCGGGACCGCGCCATGGTCAAGGACGGAATCATCTCCCAGCGCCGCCTGGTGGAATCCCGGGCCGAGCAGCAGCGCTGGACCGCCGTGGTGCAACAGCGGCGCCAGGCGCTTCGGCTTGCGGGCATGACCCAACCCGCCATTGCCGAGCTGGAGCGCAAAATGCAACTGGCCAGCGCCCTGGAAGTGGACTCACCGCTGAAGGGCGTGGTACTCGCCCAGACCGCCACCGTGGGCCAACGGGTGTCTGCCGCGGATCCCCTCTACCGGATCGGCAACCTGGATCACCTGTGGCTGGAGATCCACGTTCCCCTGAACGGGATCGAAGGCATCCGGCTCGGCGATACCGCCAGCGTGATCAGCCCGGCCGTGGACGGCCGGGTGATCACCATCGGCCGCATGGTGCACCGGGAAGATCAGGGTGTGATGGTCAGAGCGGAAGTGGGCAGCGGTGCGGAGCGGCTGCACCCGGGCCAGTTCGTGCAGGTCCAGCTCTCCCTTACCGAACCGGGAGGAGCGCTGCGCGTCCCCTCCGCCGCATTGGTGCGGCGCGACGGGCAGACCTATGTGTTCGTGGTTTCAGGGGCGGGACTGCAGGCCGTGCCGGTTGAGGTGCTGGCCGAAGAACACGGCGGCGTGGTGATACGGGGGAATCTCAAGGCCGGCGTACGCGTTGTGAGCAGCGGCGTCGCCTCGGTCAAGGCCGCCTGGCAAAAGCTCGGTGAGTAGGCGCCATGCTGGAATCGCTGGTCCGTTTCGCCATGACCCAGCGTCTGCTGGTGCTGCTCGGCGTCGTACTGCTCGCGGCGCTGGGCTGGCATGCGTTTCGCACCACCCCCATTGACGCCTTTCCCGACGTTTCCAGCACCCAGGTCAAAATCATCATCAAGGCGCCGGGCCTGACGCCGGAAGAGGTGGAGACCCGTATTACCGCGCCCATTGAGGTGGAAATGCTGGGCATACCCAGGCAGACCATGCTGCGCTCCACCAGCAAGTATGCGCTGGCGGACGTGACTATCGACTTCCAGGAAGGTACCGACATCTACTGGGCCCGGCAGCAGGTTTCCGAACGTCTGGCCAGCGTGCGTGAAAACCTGCCGCCCATGATCCAGGGCGGCATCGCGCCGTTGACCACGCCGCTGGGCGAGATGTTCATGTTCACCGTGGATGGCGATGGTGTAAGCCTGGCCAAGCGCCGCGAACTCCTGGACTGGGTCATCCGGCCGGCACTGCGCACCGTGCCCGGCGTGGCGGACGTTAACGCGCTGGGCGGGCGGGTCACGAC
>CAZNWR010000051.1:8577-14326 GCA_964576645.1 uncultured Enterobacteriaceae bacterium
GCCGGATCTGGCGCGGCTTGCCTCCCATAACCTGGGCCTGGAGCAACTGGCTGATGCGCTCCGGCAGAACAACCGCAACGACGGGGCCGGGCGCCTGCGGGACGGCGAAGAGGTCATGTTCGTACGCGCCGAAGGCGCCATAAAAACATTGAAAGATGTGGCTGCCATCGTTGTGCGCCCCCACCCCACGGAGCCGGTGCGCGTCGGCGACGTAGCCAGCGTCAGGCTTGGCGAGCTGACCCGCTACGGCGCGGTGACCCGCGACGGCCAGGGTGAAACGGTGGAAGGCCTGGTGCTGGGTCTGCGCGGCGCCAATGCCCAGAAAGTGGTTTCCGGCGTGCGCGCCAAACTGGCCGCGCTGGCGCCGACCCTGCCCAGTGGCGTGCATATCCACGTGTTTTACGATCGTGGCAACCTGGTCAACCGCGCCGTTCGCACCGTATCCCACGCCCTGGGCGAGGCTGTCATCCTGGTGCTGGTGCTGCTGGTGATTTTCCTCGGCGATCTGCGCGCCGCACTCAGCGTGGCGCTGGTACTCCCGCTGGCGGCGCTCGCCACGTTCATACTCATGCGCCAGTTCGGCATGTCCGCCAATCTCATGTCTCTCGGTGGACTCGCCATCGCCATCGGCATGCTGGTGGACGCCGCGGTGGTGGTGGTGGAGAACGTGGTTTCCCATCTGTCCCAGCTTCACGAAAGCGCGCGCGTGCCGCGGCTTCACGTGATCTACCGGGCCACGCGCGAAGTAGCGGTGCCGGTGACCTCCGGCATACTCATTATCGTCACCGTATTTCTTCCCCTGCTGACCCTGCAGGGTCTGGAAGGCAAGCTGTTTACCCCGGTGGCGCTAACCATCATCTTCGCCCTGTCCGCCTCCCTGTTGTTGTCGCTCACCGTGATCCCGGTCCTGGCCTCCTACCTGCTGGGCAACGTCTCCCACGGCGAGCCGTGGCTGATCCGGCACCTCCTGCCCATCTACCGTTCTCTGCTCGCCGGTGCGCTCAACCATCCGCGCGCGGTGAGCGGCACGGCCCTGGTGCTGCTGGTGGTGGCGGCGTTCACCTACACGCTTATCGGCAAGACGTTCATGCCCACCATGGACGAGGGCAGTCTCATCGTACAGTTGGAGAAGCTGCCCTCCATCAGTCTGCAGGGATCCATCGATCTGGATACGCGCATTCAGCGCGCCCTGCTGAAACAGGTGCCGGAGATCACAGGTATCGTGGCGCGTACCGGCGCGGACGAACTGGGGCTCGACCCCATGGGGCTCAACCAGACCGACAGCTTTCTGGTGCTGAAGCCACGCGACCAGTGGCGCTGGCCCGACAAGAACAAGCTGACGGATGCCATACGGAAGGTGTTGCAGAAGTTTCCAGGCACCAATTACGCCTTTACCCAACCCATAGAAATGCGGGTCTCGGAAATGCTCACCGGCGTGCGTGGAGACGTGGCGGTGAAGATCTTCGGCCCCGACCTGGATGCGCTCAACCGCACCGCCGACGCCATGGTGCGCACCCTGCGCAAGATCCCGGGCGCGGAAGACGTCTACACCACCCGCAACGAGGGAGCACAATATCTCAGTATCGTGCCCAACCGGCTCACGGCGGGGCGCTTCGGCATGGATGTGAATCAACTGGAAGACCTGTTGCGCATGGAGGTGGAAGGCATGAACGTCGGAACGGTATATCGCGGCGTGCAGCGTATTCCTCTGGTGATACGGGGGCAGGATGAGCTGCGCACCTCGCCTGCCCTGTTTTCCGGTATGCGCCTGACCATGCCCGGCGGCCGCTCCGTTCCGCTCAGGGAACTTGCGTCCCTGAAACGCGTGCAGGGCCCCGTGCAGATCCAGCGTGAACAGGGCAACCGCATGGCGGTGGTCATCGCCAACGTCAGCGGCCGCGACCTGGTTGGTTTCGTCAATGATGCCCGCGCCGCCGTCGCCCGGGATCTGAAACTGCCGCCCGGTACGCGCCTGGAGTGGGGCGGCCAGTTTCAGAACCAGCAGCGCGCCGCGGCCCGGCTTGCGGTGGTAGTGCCGGTGGCGCTGGGGCTCATATTCCTGTTGCTGTTCTTCACATTCCGATCGGTCCGGCAGTCACTGTTGATCCTCACCAATATCCCGTTTGCGCTCATCGGTGGCGTGTTCGCACTGGCTGCTTCCGGAGAATACCTGTCGGTACCGGCGTCAGTGGGCTTCATCGCCCTGCTGGGCGTGGCGGTACTCAACGGCGTGGTCATGGTGGGCTACTTCAACCAGTTGCGGGCCCTTGGCAAACCCATCGAGGAGGTGGTGCTGGACGGCGCGCAACGGCGGTTGCGGCCGGTGCTCATGACCGCGACTATCGCCGCCTTCGGCCTGGTGCCGTTGCTGTTCGCCAGTGGTCCGGGATCCGAGATCCAGCGGCCGCTGGCCATCGTGGTGATCGGAGGCCTGGTATCATCCACAATACTGACCCTGTTCCTTCTGCCGCTGCTCTACCGCCGCTTCGGCATTGCGGAAAACTGAACATGGAACGCCGCATTCTCTACATCCTCGCCTCGCCCGCCATCGAGGAAGCCATGGTGGACTGGCTGCTGCGCCATCCGGACGTAACCGGATTCACCTCGGTGGCGGCCCAGGGTCATGGCAGCTCCGCCCATTCCATGAGCCTGGCGGAACAGGTGGCCGGCCGAACGAAGCAGATCCTGTTCCTTGTGGAAACCGACCTGCCGGTCGCCCGGCGTATCGTCGCCTCGCTGCGGACGGACTTCAGCGGCAGCGGCCTGCACTACTGGCTCGTGCCCCTGGTGGATACAGGCCACCTGGATTAGGCAATAACCCCAGCCCCGACTTGCGTTGCAGCCGCCGGGTATGGTTTATTGCTACGCTCTTGTCAGCCGCGCCACCAGCCATGACCGCAGTCCCCCAATCCGTTCCCGCTCCCGTCACAACGGACAACCTGGAACGCGCCATCGCGGCGGCCAACAGCATCATCCTCGGCAAGGAACATGCGATCCGGCTGGCGATGACCTGCCTGATCGCACGCGGCCATCTGCTTATCGAAGATCAACCCGGCGTCGGCAAAACCACCCTGGCGCATGTGCTGGCAAAAACACTGGGATTGAGTTTTCACCGGGTCCAGTTCACCAGCGATATGCTGCCCGCCGATATTCTGGGGGTGTCCGTGTTCAACCGCGACAGCGGTGAATTCAGCTTCCATCCCGGTCCCATTTTCGCGCAGGTGATCCTGGCCGACGAGGTCAATCGCGCGACGCCGCGCACCCAGAGCGCGCTGCTGGAAGCCATGGAGGAACACCAGGTCACCATCGAAGGGGACACGCGCCCGCTGCCCGATCCGTTTTTCGTCATCGCCACGCAGAATCCCTCCAACCAGGTGGGCACCTTCCCGCTGCCCGAGTCGCAACTGGATCGGTTCATGATGCGGCTGCATCTCGGCTACCCGGACGGCAAGGCGGAGCGCGATCTGCTGCGGGGCCGGGATCGGCGCGAAATGCTGGCGGAAACGGATGCGATCATGTCCGCCGGTGATCTTTCCTACCTTCAACATCGCGTCGACGGCATTACCGTCGCCGACGCGCTGCTGGATTATCTTCAGGATCTGCTCCAGTACAGCCGCAACGGCGCGGAATTCCGGGACGGCCTGTCACCGCGCGCGGGTCTGGCCATACTGCGCTGTGCCCGCGCCTGGGCGCTGATGCACGGCCGCGATCACGTTCTGCCGGAAGATATCCAGACGGTGCTGCCCAGCGTCATCGGCCACCGCCTGACCGCGGCGGGAGAAGAAGCGCAGCCGCGGGATGCGGCGCGCCACCTGCTGGACCGCGTCCCCGTCCCCTGAGGAACATGCCGGAGGACATCGTCCTCGAACGACCGCTGGCCGCCGCGCCCGTGGCGGGTAAGCCGCTGGTGCGCCGGCGCGTTTACATTTTCCCGACGCGCCCGGGATTCCTGTTCGCGACGACACTGGTGGTGATGCTGCTGGGCGCCGTGAATTACACCAACAGCATGGCCTACCTGCTTACCTTTCTGCTTGGGGGCGTATTTATGGTGTGCATGCTGCACACCTACCGCAATTTGCGCGGCTTGGTGATCCGCGTGGAGCGGCCGGAACCCGCGTTCGCCGGCGGCCATGCCGCCTTTCCGGTGTTCCTGGACAACCGCGGCGGCTATGCGCGCATCGCCGCGTTTCTGGGTCTGCGCGATACGGCGCCCGGCGCCGGCGCCCCGTCCACGCGCCTGGATCTGGGTGCGGGTGAATTCCGCCGCTGCTTCCTGGAAGTTCCGGCAGGGCAACGTGGATGGTACCGCGGCAAATCGCTGCGTCTGGAATCCCGTTACCCGCTGGGCCTGTTCCGCGCCTGGTCCTACCTGGACACGGACGTGGATTACCTGGTTTATCCCCGCCCTGCCGAAACCGGGCCACTGCCCGACACCACGCCGCAGGACTCCGAGGAACAGTCCGGCCGGCTCGCGGGCACGGACGATTTCAGCGGGTTCCGGGCCTATCGCGCCGGCGACCCCATACGCAGCATCGACTGGAAAGCGCTGGCGCGCGAGCAGGGTCTGCTGGTGAAGCGCTTCACCGGGGGCGGCGGCAACCGGCTCATGCTGCGCTGGCATGAAACCCCGGGCCGCGACGAGGAGTCGAAACTCTCCCGGTTGTGCCGCTGGGTACTGATAGCCCAGCGGGCGGGCATGTTCTACGGCCTGGAACTGCCTGCGGCGCGGGTGGAATACGGCACCGGCGAGGCGCACCTGCGCACCTGCCTGGAAATGCTGGCCAGGCACGGGATTTCAGAGCCTCGCGGCTAGGCGTCCTTCATGGAAGCACTGCTCAAAAGATTTCCAGGCCTGGCCAATACGCCGCTGGCGTGGCTGGTGGGCGCCGTCTCCCTGGCCGTGTTGCCTCACCTGTTACGAACTCCGCTGTGGGTACCGCTGGTGTATGCCGGGCTGGCGCTGTGGTGTCTCGCCCATGCCACGGGACAACCCGGCTCCCCCGCGAAGGAGTCGGCGTCCGGATTGTTCAAACTGCTGGTGGGCGTCGCCGTGGTGGCGGGGGTATTCGCCAGCTACGGCACGCTGACCGGCCGCGATGCCGGTGTGGCCCTGCTCATTCTCCTGGCCGGCATGAAACTGGTGGAGCTGCGCGGCCCCAGGGACTATTACATCTCGGTGTTCATCGGCCTGTTCCTGCTGCTGACCAATTTTCTATACACGCAATCACTTTTCAGCGCTGCTTACATGGGCGTCGCCGTCGCGATCTTTCTGCAGGCGCTGCTGGCGTTCAACGATCCGGGCTTGTCCCTGGATGCCCGGGCACGGCTGCGGGTGGCCGGCACCATGTTGCTGCAGGCGTTGCCGCTCATGCTGGTAATGTTTGTCCTGTTCCCGCGCGTCAACGGGCCGCTCTGGGGACTGCCGCAGGACGCCCGTTCCGCCGTCACCGGTCTCGACGATCAGATGTCCCTGGGCAACATCGCTCATCTGAGCCAGTCGGACCAGGTAGCGTTCCGGGTGCAATTCAAGGGCCCGATCCCGCCGCGCCGGGAGCTGTACTGGCGCGGTCCGGTACTGATGTATACCGACGGTGTCCAGTGGGTGGCCGACCGGCCCCGCCACGGGCCGCCGCCGGTGAAAGCTTCCGGGTCACCGGTGCAATACACCATCACCATGGAGCCGACCGAGCGCCGATGGCTCTATTCCCTGGAGCTGGCGGACGCGCCTCCGCTGCACAGTAATTTCACC
>CAZNWR010000052.1:0-217 GCA_964576645.1 uncultured Enterobacteriaceae bacterium
ATACACCAGTGTCACCGATCAGGCCCTGCACAGTTTCGGTGGCACCCGTCACTGGATTGGTGATGGTATCGCCCACCGCGTACGGGTTGGCGGCGTAGGCGGACTGGACGCAAATGAGCGAAACGGCGAGAAACAGTATCAGCGCAATGCGACGGGAATTCACTATCCCGACTCATCAGCGAGCGAAGGCCGCGGTCCCATTGCCCGTTGAGGAAGA
>CAZNWR010000052.1:227-9112 GCA_964576645.1 uncultured Enterobacteriaceae bacterium
ACACAGGCGGGCGACAACGAAGTTTCTCCGCCACGCCAAAAAAAGCCAACGCGGTGCCAAGCAAGACGTCCATATAGTCTGGCCCCTTGTCCGCCCGACGGCGAGGAAAACAGTCAGGACAATGCCCTTACGGGCACGCCTAACCTCTCAGGCGATAGGTCTTCGGATTTTTGGGAACATCTTCTCCATGCAAGATGTTCTCCCCTACTCAGTTTCAATTATATCAACTTCCACCACACATGCACTCGAAAGTCGGGCGACCTCAGCCCCATGGAGTTACCACGGTTTCCGTGCGGGCCGTGACAATGGGGAGCTATTCCCCCGGGCTCGTCAGCACCGGCGCGACCGGCCGGATTCGGCCCGGCCGGAAAAAGACAATCCCGACAATGAAACCGCCCAAGCCGATGGCGATAGTTGCCGGTCCAAAGGTGGTGATGGCGTATATCCCAAGACCGATCAGCATCAATCCGCTGAACGCCGGAAACAGGCACAAACCGATCCAGCGCGGAGCGGATTCCCGGTAGAGGGTTCGGAACACCCAGGCCGCCACCAGTCCTGTCAGGCCGTAATAATAGGCGACCTGAATACCGACGGCGCTGATCGAACTTGAAATGATAAAGTTGATGCTGGGCATGAGGCTCGATGACCAGATCAGCACCAGCCCCACGCCGATCAACACATACATGGCGCGTACCGGCGTCAAGGTACGGTCGTCCACCGTCCCGAACCACCGCGGCATCGCACCATCGCGCCCCATTGCAAACAGAGTCCGCGAAAACTGCAGCATCGTCGTTTCCAGCGTTGCAATGCTGGACAGGATCACGGCAATGGAAGCCAAAAGTCCGCCTGCCCGCCCGAGTCCCGCGGCCACCGCGATATCATAGACAATGTTGTCCGACAGACTGGTCGCAGTATGCAGCGAGAACAGGCACAGGGCAGACAGCGCAAAACCGACATAAAAAACGATCGTCACAAAGACACTGGAAAAGCCGCCATTGCCGGCATTATCGCCGGCGTCGACCGTCTCCTCGCCAAGATTGGACGTGACGTCCCACCCCCAATAGAAGAAAACCACCACCAATGCGCTGGCGGCGAAACTGGCCGGCGAATAGTTAAAGCCGAACCATGCCCAGCTGAACCGATGCAACAATCCGGCATGCCCGGCATGCACGAGCGCGGCGACCAGGATCGCGGCCAGAATCACAAGCTCGATCGATGTCATCAGCACCTGCACACGGCTGGTAATTTCGATGCCGGCGATAAGCACAAGGGCAATGACAAGAAACCAGCCGCTCGCGACAACGGACGTTACAACCACATTGCCGGTCAGCGCAGGATCGAGGAAATTCAATGTGGATGTGGCGACCGGAATACTTCCCGTAACCATGAACAGCATGGTCGAGATCAAGAGCGCCCATCCCGACAGGAAACCGAGCAGGTTGCCGAACGTGGCTGTCGTCCATTGATAGGCCGCGCCGGCGTTGACGTCCTGTTTGTTGAGCGCCTTGTAGGCAACGGCGATTCCCAGCATCGGGATCGCAAAAATCAACAGTGCACCGGGCGCCAGATACCCCGCCGACGCAAAAAGAACGGAAGTCGTAACTGCAATCGTATAACCCGGGGCGCTTCCGGCGATCCCCATGACCAGTGACTCGAAAAAGGAAAGTGAATTCGCCTTGAGCTTCCGGTCCGCCTCCCCCACCCGCTCCACGGCTCTACTCCGCGCAACGATTCATGGCCATCTTCCTCGAAGAGGCTTAGAGAAGTTCCAACGCCACCGCCGTGGCCTCGCCCCCGCCGATGCACAGGCTGGCAATGCCCTTCTTCAACCCGCGATCCTTGAGCGCCGCCATGAGTGTCACCATGATGCGGGCACCGGAGGCACCGATGGGGTGCCCCAGGGCGCAGGCGCCGCCGTTCACGTTCACCTTTTCATGGGGCAGCTTGAGATCCTGCATGGCCGCCATGGTGACCACGGCGAAGGCCTCGTTAATTTCATAAAGATCCACGTCACTGGCCTTCCAGCCGACTTTCTCCAGCACCTTTTTCATGGCGCCCACAGGCGCAGTGGTGAACCAGGCCGGTTCCTGGGCGTGGCTGGCATGGGCCAGCAACCGGGCTAACGGTTTGAAACCGCGTTGCTCGGCAACCCGTTCGCTGGTGATGATCAATGCCGCGGCACCGTCGGAAATGGAACTGGAGTTGGCCGCCGTGACCGTGCCGTCTTTTGCAAATGCCGGTTTCAATTTCGGGATCTTTTCAATATTGGCGTTGCCGGGCTGCTCGTCGGTATCCACCGACACGTCACCCGCACGCGTTTTTACCAAGACAGGCACGATTTCGTCCTTGAACTTGCCCTCCGCAATCGCCCGCTGCGCGCGGTTCAGGGATTCGATGGCAAACGCGTCCTGGGCTTCGCGGGTGAATTTGTATTTCGACGCGCACTGTTCGGCGAAGGTACCCATGAGCCGGCCCTTTTCATAGGCGTCCTCCAGGCCATCGAGAAACATATGGTCCAGGACCTCGCCGTGGCCCAGGCGCATACCGGCACGCGCCTTGGGAAGCAGGTAGGGGGCGTTGCTCATGCTCTCCATGCCGCCGGCGGCCACGATTTCCACGCTGCCGGCGCGGATGGCGTCCATGCCCAGCATGACGGCCTTCATGCCGGAGCCGCACATTTTGTTGATGGTGGTGCAGGGGGTGCTGTCCGGAATGCCGGCGCCCCGGGACGCCTGCCGGGCGGGCGCCTGGCCCACGCCGGCCGGCAGCACGCAGCCCATAATGGTTTCATCCACCGCGTCCGCGGCCACGCCGCCGCGCTCCAGGGCGGCGCGAATGGCGGCCGAGCCCAGCACCGGCGAGGCCACGCTGGCGAACTGGCCCAGCATGCCGCCTTGCGCCGTACGCGCCGCGCCCACCACAACAATTGATGTGTCTTTATCCGACATTCTTAATACTCCGACAGATTATTTACTGGGGAATTTACCACATCATTCCCCGTCATCCCGGGACAACAGAGCTGGCGAAGCCGGCGGCGGCAGTCCCGGGATCCAGTCCATTACCGAGTCCGCTTCGCGGACACGTTGTTTACTGGATTCCGGCGTTCGCCGGCATGACGAGTGACATGTACCTACAACCCTGTATACAGGATCGCGGCGATGGATACCGGCACAATCGTCTGCAAGAGCAGGCGCCAGACGCGGAACAGCACCGGGCTCTCGAATGCCAGCTCCTCCACCAGCGCCGAGCGGCTCATGCGCCAGCCGGCGAAGACGGCGATGAGCATCCCGCCCACGGGCATCAGGATGCTGGACGTCAGGTAGTCGATGAGACCGAAGAAACTCTTGTGCGCCGTGGATGGAAAGAAGGGAAACGGATGCACGTTCTTCCAGACGTTGAAGGACAGCACGCTGGACATCCCTATAAACCACGCCAGGAAACCAAACAGCACCGCCGCATGGCCGCGCCCCAGTCCCAGCCGCTCCTGCCCCCAGCACACCACCGGTTCCAGAATGGAAATGGAGGAAGTCAGCGCCGCGAACAGCACCAGAAGGAAAAACACCGTACCGAACACCTGGCCCGCGGGCATGTGCGCGAAGGCGATGGGTAAGGTGACGAAAATCAGGCCCGGCCCCTCCGTCGGCTGCAGGTGGTTGGCGAACACCAACGGGAAAATGGCGATGCCGGCGAGTATCGCCACCAGCGTGTCGGCGGCGGCGATGATCACGGCCGTGCGCGGAATGGAAATATCGCGGGTCATGTAGGCGCCGTAGGTCATCATCAGCCCCATGGATACGCCAATGGAAAAGAATGACTGGCCGATGGCCTTCAAGGCCACGGACGGCGTCAGTTTGCTGAAGTCCACCGCGAACATGAAATGCAGGCCGGCGGCGAAATCACCGGCGTAAGCCGCGTAGCCGATCAGCGCCAGCAGCATCAGGAATAACGCGGGCATGAGGATCTCCGTTGCGCGTTCGATGCCTTTCGACACGCCGGCGCTGATGATCCAGGCGGTCAGGCCCATGAACACCGTGTGCCAGAGAGTCAGCCGCCACGGGCTGGCCTTCAATTCATTGAAACGACTCAAGGCATCCACGTGACCGCCGAAACCGCGCGCGGCGGCGACGATATAGTCGAGCACCCAGCCGCCGATGACGCTGTAGAAACTCAGGATCAGAAATCCGACGATGACGCCAATCCAGCCGACTACCGACCAGGCGCGGGAACGGCCCTCTTTCTCCGCATTCATGCGCATGGCCGATGGTGGACTCAGGCTGCCGCGCCGTCCCAGCATCAACTCGGCGATGAGGATCGGTATCGCCACCAGCACCGCGGCGATGATATACACCATTACGAAGGCGCCGCCGCCGTTGGTGCCGGTCATATAGGGAAACTTCCAGACATTGCCCAGGCCCACGGACGCGCCAATGGCCGCGAACAGAAATCCGACCCGGGAAGTCCAGGACTCGTGTTTGAAGGTCGAGCTCAATTCAGGTCGTCCCCCGATTGGCGGTTATTTTTATTAAGGCGCCCTACGCCAGAAGGCAGTCCCAGAGCCAACGGCTGGTGCTGCGGTCAATGTAGAGATCAAACCCGGTGCTGTCATCCACCTTGTGAAGCAGGGCCGGCAGACCGAACAGGCGGGTAAGCAGATAGTGTCCATCGGCCGTGTCCTGCAGGGGCGCGCTGCAACCCCGGGCCAGCTTCGGCAACGCACTACTTCCCGTGATTCCAATACACGTGAGTCCGCTGCCGGCATCGGTGACGGCGCGATTCACGCTTCCCGGCAATTCAGCCAGCGTCTTGCGCAACTCATCCGCTGAACGCGTGGTACTGACAATCAGCCATTCACCGGGCGCGCACCAGAACACTGCCCCGTCCGTGACCGCCGCGTGAGCGGGTCCCCGGGGCAGTTTCAATCCCGTCATTTGTTCCAGCCGGGAAACATCGTTATCCGCACCCGGCCGCCATTTCAGCCGCGTGATGAACCTGCCCGTCACAATACGCAGACTAAAATCCGCGCCCATGTACTGAAGCGCGCCGGTCTCGTCTCCCAGCGCCGGCCGCCGCGCCAGATCAGCCATGCAGGCGTTCTCCTCCTCGGTCGTAGGCGCATACCCCGGTAATAAGCGCGGGCGTGATATGACCTGCGTCGAACAGGTTGACCTGCTCTCCCATGCGCCGGTGGCCGCCGCGCACAAGGCCCAAGCCCACCCAGCGATTGAGAACCGGGCTCCACACCGCGGTGGTGACAAATCCCTGGGTGGGCGCGGGTGCGGCGCGATTGTTCGCGTGCAGCACGTGCGCGCCGGCCACGATCGCGTGGCCGTCATCCAGCGCCCGAATGCCCACCAGTTGCAGGCGATCGGCATCGCGATTACCCGGCCGCGACAGTGAGCGGCGGCCGATAAAATCGCCGGGCTTCTTCTCAATGACCTTATCCCAACCAAGATCGACGGGCGTGGTAGTGCCGTCCGTGTCGCCGCCCACGTGTATGAAGCCCTTCTCGGCGCGCAGCACCATCAGTGCTTCCACGCCCAGCGGCTCAATACCCAAGTCGCGCCCGGCATCCAGCAGGTATTCCCACAGGGATGCGCCGTAGTCGGCGGGCACGTTGATCTCAAAACCCAGTTCGCCGGTAAAGCTGGCGCGCAGAATACGCGCGGGAACACCCATGAGCGTTCCCGCGTGAATGCTCATGTGCGGAAACGCGGAGTTGGTGAAATCGATATTGCACTCCAGCCGTTGAACCAGGTCACGCGCCCGCGGTCCGGAGACGGCGATGTTCGCCCATTGAGACGTAACCGGCGTAAGCAGCACGTCCAGGTTCGGCCAGTCGCCGGACAGCCAGGCTTCCAGCCAGTTGAAAACATGCGCCGCGCCGCTGCTGGAGGCATGCACCAGGTAAAGATTTTCTTCCAGGCAGGCAACGATGCCGTCATCCATGATCACGCCGTTCTCATTGAGCATCAGTCCGTAGCGTGCGCGCCCGGACACCAGCGTCTTGATATTGTTAACGTAAATGCGATGGAGAAACTCCGCGGCATCGGGGCCGCGTACCTCGATCTTGCCCAGCGGCGAGCCGTCGAACAGAACCACGTTGCGGCGCGCACTCAGCACCTCACGCCGCACCGAATCATGCAGGGATTCTCCCTTCCGGGGGTAGGCCTCGGGACGGCGCCAGGAACCGTAATCCTGGAATCCCGCCCCCAGTCGCTTATGACATTCATAAATTGCGGTGTGCTGCACCGGGGCGTAAAGATCGCCGTGCCGGTGTCCCGCCAGCGCGCCCAGGGTCACGGGCAGATAGAACGGCCGGAAGGTGGTGGTGCCCACCGTGCCCGGCGTCCGGCCGGTGCGCGCCGCCAGCGCCGCAAGCGCGTTGATGTTGCCGGTTTTTCCCTGGTCCAACGCCATGCCGGCAGTGGTGTAGCGCTTCATGTGTTCCACGGAGGTGAAGTTTTCATCCACCGCCAGATCGATATCCTGGAGCGTGACGTCGTGCTGGAAATCGACCCACTGCCGATCGGCGCTGCCTGCAACCGCCGTGGGCGCCACGCGGAATCCACCGGCCGCGCGTGGCGCTCTCTGCACACTTGCCGGCGCGCCGGCCGCCCGATCCCCGGCATCGTAGCCTTCCGCGACCGCGGCATCCGCATCGAAGGTGCCGTTGGCCGCGCCGACCACGGCCATGCCCGGCGCAAAGCCGTCGGGCACGAAAGCGCACAATTCAGGACTGTAACGCAGCTTGCCCCTGGCCTGGCTGAACAGGTGCACCGCCGGCTGCCAGCCGCCGGACATGGCGACACAATCGCATTGATAGACGCGCCGCGCACCGTTGCCATCCTCAACCGACACACGGGTGACGCCCTTACCGCCCCGGGTACCGGCGATATGGCTGTTCACCAGCACGGGAAATTTCATGCCCTCGGGTGCCGCATCGGCGCCGCGGCTGTCAACGAGCGCTGCCACCTCGATACCTTGTTCCTGAAGCGCAAGGGCAAGGGCATGGGCGCTGTCGTTGTTGGCGGCGATAACCACGCGACGGCCGGCCGCGACGGCATAGCGAGAAAGATATTGATGCACTGCCCCCGCCAGCATGATCCCCGGCCTGTCGTTGTTTGGAAAGACGAGTGACTGCTCAATGGCACCCGTGGCGAAAATAATATTGCGCGCCCGCACCTTCCATAATCTTTCTCTTGGGCCGTCCTGATGCGGTGGTGCCCGGCGATCGCGCACGCGTTCCACGATGACCGCCAGGTTGTGATCGAAACAGCCCGATACCGTCGCATTGTTCAACACCGTGACATTGTCCCGGCGCGTCAGCTCGCGCCATTTGCGCGCCGCCCATTCATCCCCGGCCTCTCCTTCCAGTTGGTGCGGCAACCACAGCAGGCCGCCGCCCGGTTCCCGATCCTGCTCCGCCAGCATCACGCGGGCGCCGCGTTCGGCGGCGGCGTGTGCCGCGGCGAGGCCCGCGGCCCCGGCGCCGCACACCAGCACGTCGCAATGGGCATTGCGGTATTCATAGGTATCGGGATCCGCCCCGGGCGGCAACCTGCCAAGACCCGCCATGCGCCGGATGGACGCTTCAAACCAGTGCCAGTGCGGCCACATGAAGGTCTTGTTGTAGAAACCGGCTGGAAACAGTCCATGCGCGAAATCAAACACGCGCGCCATATCGAAATTGACCGACGGCCAGCAGTTCTGGGGTTCCGAGTACAATCCGTCGTAAAGGGGTTGCAGCGTAGCGCGCACGCTGGGCTCAGCCAGGGCGCCCCGCCCAACGCGCACCATGGCGTTGGGCTCTTCCGCACCGGCACTCAACACGCCGCGCGGCCGATGAAACTTCAAACCGCGTCCCATGACGCGTACGCCGTTGGCCAGCAGGGCTGACGCCAGGGTGTCGCCCTCGAAACCGGTCAAGGGTGTGCCGTCAAAAGTAAAGTGCAACCGACGATCGCGTTGAATCCGCCCGCCTTCGTTCAATCGGAATGGTTGCACGGGATTCATTCCGTTTTCTCTCCCGTCAAGTCAGGACAGGATTCATCCAGCCGGTACACGGCAAGAATCTCATGAGTCACCGTATCGCGCGCCAGGTTGAACCACTGCCGGCAACCGAAGCGGTGCTGCCAGCGCTCGCGGTGTATGCCTCGGGGGTTGGATCGGGAAAACAGGTATTCCGCCCATTGCGCGTCGGTCGCCTGTTGTGGATCGGCGGGTCGCTCGATGTGACCCTCGCCGCCGAACGCGAACTCTTCTTCGGAACGCGGCCCGCACCAGGGACAGGAGATCTGTAACACGATGCCGATACTCAGTGGGCGACCGCCGAGGCCGCGGTTTCATCGATGAGTGCGCCCTCGGCGAACCGCTCCAGGGAAAACGCCTGCACCAGCGGGTGCGGGCGGTCATTGGCGATGGTCCAGGCGAAGGTTTCACCACCGGCGGGAATGGCCTTGAAGCCGCCGGTGCCCCAGCCGGCGTTGATATAGAGATTATGCAGGGGCGTCTTGCCGAGAATCGGCGTGGTGTCCGGTGAGATATCGACGATGCCGGCCCATTGACGCATGAGCCTGAGGCGGCCCAACTGCGGCAACAACAGCAACATCGCGGCCACGTTATCCTCGATGGTCCCGAAACTGCCGCGCTGTGCGTAAGAGTTGTACCCGTCCGCCGCGCCGCCCAGCACGATCTCGCCGCGATCCGACTGGCTGATATAAACGTGCAGCAAATCCGACATGAGCACGGTGTTGAGCGCCGGCTTCACCGGCTCCGTCACCATGGCCTGCAACGCCATGCTGGTCAACGGCAGGCGCAGACCCGCCATGCGTGCCAGCACGCTGGAATGGCCGGCCACCGCCAGCCCGACGGCGCCGGCGCGGATC
>CAZNWR010000052.1:9122-14142 GCA_964576645.1 uncultured Enterobacteriaceae bacterium
CTGAAGTTTCCACGCGAAGTAGTCACCGTTGCAACGCGATTGTTCTCGACCTTGAACCCGGTGACGGTGCAATCCTGGATGATGTCCACGCCCAGGCTGTCTGCGGCGCGGGCGAATGCCCAGTTGACCGCGTCGTGGCGCGCAATGCCTGCGCTGCGCTGGATGAATCCGCCCGCCACCGGGAAGCGTCCATTGATCTCAACCAGCGGCTCCAGAGACTTGACCTGGGCCGGGGTGAGCAGTTCGCAGTCGATGCCGTTCAACAATATAGCGTTGAGCCAGCGGCGCTGCATTTCCAGTTCATGATCGCTGTGCGCCAGGATCATCATCCCGCGCTGGCTGAACATCAGGTTGAAGTTCAGCTCCCGGCTCAAACGTTCATAGAGCGTGCGCGAATGCTCGTAAAAAGCGGCGCTTTCCGGGTAGAAATAGTTGGAGCGCACCACCTGGGTATTGCGGCCGCTGTTGCCGCCGCCGAGCCAACCTTTCTCCAGCACCGCAACGTTGCGGATGCCGTGCGCCTGCGCCAGAAAATACGCCGTCGCCAGGCCGTGGCCGCCGCCGCCGATGATGATCACGTCATAGTGCGGTTTCGGATCCGGGCTGCGCCAGGCGGGTTGCCAACCGCGGTGGCCGGCCAAGGCGCGCCGTGCCAGGCTGAAAATGGAATATCGTTGCACCGTCAGGAGGCTTCGTTTTTACAGTGACAATAAAATAGCATATCTTTACATATCTGTATAAATACGACCATATCGTGGGACATGGGACTCATGCTCCGAAAAACCGCCGTGCGCCGCCGCCTGGGGCGTGAGGCATGGATCCGGGCGGCGCGCGACGCACTCATCCGCGGCGGCGTGGAGCAGGTAAAGATAGAACGGCTGGCGGCCGATCTCGGCGCCACCCGTGCCGCCTTCTATTACCATTTCCAGGGCCGCCGGCAATTGCTGGACGAACTGCTGGATCACTGGCGCACCACCAACACCCGCATGTTCCATACCGCCCTGGACCCAAAGGCAGGCAAACCGATGGAACGCATGCAGAACCTGGTGCGACTGTGGATAGAGGAACAGGAATACAGCCCGGCCTACGACGCCGCCGTACGCGACTGGGCGCGCATATCACCCGCCGTGGCGCGAACCGTGAAGCGCGTAGACCGCCAACGCATCATGCTGCTGAAGACGATCTACCTGGACCTGGGCTTCAAAGAGACGGACGCATTCATCCGTGCCGGCATCACCTACTTCCACCAGGTGGGCTACTACACCCTGGGGCTGGACGAGAGCCGCAAGCGCCGCAAGGAACTGGCGCCGTTGTATATAAAGGCGTTGGTGGGGAAGTAGGCGCACCAGTCCCGGCTAATTGTGGAGTCATGGCACTCAGCCAAGCGTCACGGGCTTCTACCAACTCTGACTACAGCGTTCCCCTCCCCCGTCCCCCAAGTCATCGGATCTCCGTACTCTATTCCAACGCCAACATCCCCTCCACTGCCAGGCTGTCGTCCATTGATTCCCCGTACCAGTAGGGAGTAGGCGTCGCCGGGCGGATATCAACCCCGGCGCGCTGGTTGCGCGTCATCAGGGCAAACACGTTTCCGCGAAAACGTGTCTCGGAAACCGGCCGGACACTTCATCGCAGGCGCACTTGATCCGGCGCAAGGTGCGCGGATTCGCGCAGCCTCAGCATGGCACCTCGAAGGAGGCGACCATGACACATATCGTAATCATCCAGGGCCATCCCGATCCCGCCGGCGGGCACCTCTGCCACGCGCTGGCGCAGGCCTATGCCGAGGGCGCGCGCGAGGCGGGCCACGAAGTCACAGAAATACCAGTGGCCAAAATCGATTTTCCGCTGTTGCGCACGCAGAAGGAGTTTCGGGACGGCACCTTGCCGGAAGTGCTGAAACCCCACCAGGATGTTATTGGACGCGGGCAGCATTTCCTCATCGTGTATCCGCTGTGGCTCGGCGCCATGCCCGCGCTGTTGAAAGCGTTTTTCGAGCAGGTGTTCCGGCCCGGCTTCGCTTTCAAACCCGGCAAGGGATTCATGACGCCGATGTTCAAGGGCCGCAGCGCGCGCATCGTGGTCACCATGGGCATGCCGGCGCTGGTCTACCGCTGGTATTTCGGCGCCCACGGCCTTAAGACGCTCGAAAAGAGCATGCTCGGCTTTATCGGCATCAAGCCAATCCGTGAAAGCCTGTTCGGCATGGTGGAAACAGCAAGCGAAAAACGGCGCGCCGGATGGCTGGTGCGGATGCGCGACCGCGGCCGGCGCGCGGCGTAGGAACGCGGCTGGACGCCCCCATGCCTTGAACGCGCGCAAACGGGGTTAATAAAACTCGTACTCCAATCGTAATACGAGCGTACTGTCGGGGGCGTTCCGGTTCTCGCCGAACAACGCGACCAGGCCATAGCGCAGATTGTTGCCGACACCGCCCATGGGGATCTGTCCCGTAACACCCGGTCCGATCTGGTGGCGCGGATGGTCGTAGCCGCCGAAGTTGCCGGCCGGTTCGCCGTATGCTTCGATTATGGGAGACAAACCGCGGCGCCAGCGATACTCGAGCCGCGCCCGGTATTCGAGTCCCACACCGGAGGCCGCATTGGTGCCGAACTGCTGCACAACCAGAGTATTAAGCAAGACGGTCCAGCGCCCAAAGTCCTTCTCGAAGGTCGGCCCCAGGCTAAGCTGGTAAGGATCATCACCGAAGCGGGGAATTTCTAGTTCGCTCATGAACCCGACATCCACCCAATACCTGCCCTGCGGGGTCAGCTGGAACCGGTTTTCCCATTCAAATTCTTCGAGCTTGAGGCTTTCACCGTATTCCTGCTCGGCCTCGGCATAAACCTCGCTGGCCCACCAGCTTGTGAACGCGTGCCCGAACGCAAACTTCAATCCTTGGCCGGCCCCGGTATGGGGGCCGGTGCCCCAACTCGTGAAGCCGCGTGCCTCGAGTTCGTTCTCGCCGAGAACGATATGCGGCGAGTAAACCTGATAGTCGCCCGCGTGCGCCGCCCGCGGTAGCAACAGGCCGGCGCCGGCATAAAGTACCAGCAATGCCGCAGCGGCGACGCCGGAACGCAAAGCGCGCAAACGTCCGTTGCCGGCGAGCATCAAGCCGCCGATCACAATAAAGCTCACGATCCAGAACAGAAGCTGCATCAACGACGGCGCGGGCGTGTAGCCCACGAGCGCCCCCAGGCTGCGCCCGAGAATGCCGTTGCCGGCAATCAGGTCGGAACTGTTCCAGACCCGTTCCGCCAGCGCCGGCAGCAAGCCGGCCTGCACCAGGAACTGGGCGCCGCGGGCAACCATCCCCGAGGCGATAAAGAGAATGATCCAGCCACTGACCTGGAACAATCGCTTCATTGGGATCCTGGATAAACCCGCGAACAGCAGAAGACCGGTTGCAACGCCTGCGGCCAGCCCGAGCAGGGAGCCACCCAGGAGCTGAATGTTATTCACTCCGCTTGCGGCGATGCCGTAGAGAAACAGCGCGATTTCAGAACCCTCGCGCATGACCGCAAGCGCGGTCACCCCGACCAGCATGACCAGTGACTCGTTTCCGGCGAGCACATTGTCGCCCAGCGTCTTCAGACGTTTGGCCACGTTGCGTCCGTGTCTGGCCATCCAGACGTTATGCCAGGCAAGCATCAAGCCGGCGGCGAACAGCACGGCCGCGGCGAATACCTCCTGCCCGCTGCCGTCGGCGAAGCGGGAGATCTCACCGATGCCGGCGGCCACCAGCAGCGCCCCCGCAATGCCCAGCGCAACACCGGCACTGACCCAGCGGCCGCGATACGGCAAGCCCTCGACTGCCGCAGCCACAACACCGACCACCAGGGACGCTTCCAGGATTTCGCGGAAAACGATCACGAAGCTGCCGATCATGGCGCAGGATCCTTGGTTGGCTCGGAGGCGGTGACCCACCCCGTTACGCCGGGGTTAAAGTCATCGAAGAACTTGTACTTGCCTGCGGACAGCGGCCCGATCCATACCGTGATGGTTGCACCCGGCGGTACAACTTTTTCGCGGTTAAGATCGAAGCTTTCGAACTCGGAAGGCAGGCTGCGGGTGTTCTTGACCAGAAGCTTGATGCGCGTGCCTGCGGGTACGGCCAAGGTCGCGGGAGCGAAGCTATGCTGATGGATTTCCAGATGGTAGCTGGGTGCGGCAAAGCCCACGGCTGGAACTGCCATGGCCGCCAACGCCAGGTACAAGACGGTGAGACGCACGAACCGTATACCTCCAGGATATTCAAGTAAACGTAAATGTAAACAATTCGCATTTACTCTTCAACCGGTTTCATTCCTGATCCGGGGCCGAAGCTGCAAATTCCGTACATGCGAGCCATGATCCCGTCGATAATCGGGACCGCAATTCCAAACTCTCATTCGGTCTTCCCGTTATGTCGCTCACTCTCAGCGTTGCGTTTACGCTAGGACTGGTCAGCACGTTGCACTGCTGGGGCATGTGCGGTGGCATCATCACGGCATTGAGTATCGGCGTGCCCAGGGAAGCCGCGGTCACGCCGTGGCGGCGCCGCCTGCTGATTTTCACCTACAACGGCGGGCGCATTCTGAGCTACGGTTTCGCCGGCGCCATCGCCGGCACCGCCGGCGGCTTCCTGATCCAGGGCAGATCCGGAACCTACGGCTATTACGTACTTCAGTCCCTGGCCGGATTCGTGCTGGTCCTGGTGGGCGCCCACCTGGCGGGCTGGCTGCCCGGCTACAGGGTCATTGAGAACCTGGGCTGGCGCATCTGGCGCGTCATACAGCCGGTCGGGCGGTTATTTGTACCCGTCGACCACCCGGCGAAGGCGCTTTTGCTGGGCATGATCTGGGGCTGGCTACCCTGCGGTCTTGTCTATTCAGTCCTGCTGTGGGCGGGCGCCCAGGCGAACCCCATTGCCGGCGCGGCGACTCTGCTCTGTTTCGGCGCCGGCACCCTCCCCGGCATGACCCTTGCCGGCCTGTCGGTGGGAACCGCCGGACGGCATCTGCAAAAGCCCTGGGTC
>CAZNWR010000053.1:0-14129 GCA_964576645.1 uncultured Enterobacteriaceae bacterium
GAGCCGCAGGGACGCGGCGATCGAGCGTACAGGGATGTATTTACAGCGTGTCCGGAACCCGGATACCGCAACACCCACAGTCGTGTCTATCACGCCTTAGAACAGCTATATAGTGGATCGAAACGAGAAGTCGTTCCCGTCCGAATTAAGCAAACTGTCCCCGGAATACAAGGATCACAGCGGTAATTTGAGGCCCGCCGGCAAATTCAGCCCGGACGTCAATTGCGCCATTCTGCCTTCCGTCTCCTTTTCCACCCGGCGGTTGGCATCGTTTACCGCCGCGGCAATCAGATCCTCCAGCATTTCCTTATTCTCGCGCAGCAGCGCCGGGTCGATTTCAACACGCTTGATATCATGGTTGCCCTTCATGATCACCTTGACCATTCCAGCCCCTGATTCGCCGGTAACCTCCAGCCGCATGATCTCGTCCCGGGCGCGCTGAAGCTGTTCCTGCACCTGCTGCGCCTGCTGCATAATATCGCCGAATCCGGTTTTCATGAGTGTTGCAACGCCATCAGTGTTGTTGGGGATGAATGGTTTCGGGATCCAGGGACGCGTCAAAAGTCTCCACCATGGCCCTGACGTTGGGATCCTCCTGGAGTGAACGAACCGCCTCCTGCTGTTGTTCCAGAGCTTCCCTGTCCCGCCTTTGAGCCGGCGTTTCGGCTTTGGGATCCTCCACCGTAATCACCAGTTTGACGCCGGCACCGAAGCGCGTTCTGATGGCCTCCTGCAACCTGTCCTTCTGTGTCGTCTTCAGAAGATGTTCCTGGGCGGGCGCCAGCACGAGATGCACTTTCTTCTTGGTGTGCTCCTTGAGCACGCAGTGGCCGGCCAGCTCCCTCACCAGTCCCGCCAATGCCATTTCGTCGATGACCTGCTGCCAGTCGCCACCGGGCCCGACAGCCCCGACGGCCGGCTCTGGCTCCGGTGGCGGCGCTGACTTTTGCACCCGACCGGTGGAGGTTTCACCTGCCCCATGCGCCGGTTTGAACGCGAACATGCGAACCAGGGTCATCTCAAATCCGATCCTGGGATCCGGCGCGGCGGCCAGGTCGCGGCGGCCCCGTAACGCGATTTCGTAATACAACTGCAGATCTTCCGGCGCTATCGCCTCCGCCAGACGCCGGGCATCCTCGTCAACAACGGCCGCCGCGTCGCCGAGTAACTGTCCAACGGCGGCGTCATGCAGCCGCGCGAGTAATTCCGCCAGAATGGCGTCATAGTCGGGATTATGCTCGGCGATCCGGTCCACACGTGTGAACAGATCGCCGGGATCGCCCGCCGCCAGGGACTGCAGCAGCCCGCCCAACTCCTGGCTGTCTATGGTTCCCAGCATTTCCCTCACCAGGTCGTCCTGCAATGCGCCATTGCCGTAGGCGATCGCCTGGTCCAGCAAGCTCAGGGCATCGCGCATGCTGCCGCCGGCCACTGCCGCAATGCGCCGGGCGGCCCCGGGGTCGGCGCTGATCCCTTCTTCCTGGACGATACGCTCGAGTTGGGCGGCGATTTGCTCCTTGCCAAGATGTTTCAGATTGAACTGCAGGCAACGCGACAGGATCGTCACCGGCAGCTTCTTGGGTTCCGTTGTGGCGAGTAGAAACTTGACGTGCGGCGGCGGTTCCTCCAGCGTCTTGAGCAGGGCGTTGAAACTGTGATTTGAGAACATGTGCACTTCGTCGATGAGGTACACCTTGTAGCGGCCGGCGCTGGGCGCGTACTGCACGTTATCCATCAAGTCCCGCGTCTCGTCCACCTTCGCCCGGGACGCCGCGTCCACTTCGATCAGGTCGACGAATCGGCCTTCGTCGATGGCAACGCATGCACTGCAGGTCCCGCAGGGCCTGGAGCTGACACCCTGTTCGCAATTGAGACACTTGGCCAGAATGCGCGCAACTGTCGTTTTGCCGACGCCGCGCGTCCCGGAAAACAGATAGGCATGGTGCAGCCTGTTGGAATCCAGCGCATTGGTAAGCGCCTTGACCACGTGCCCCTGCCCCACCATGTCCGCGAACGAACGCGGCCGCCATTTTCTCGCAAGGACCTGGTAGCTCATAGGCAAGTTACAAGTTACAAGTTAAAAGTTAAAAGGTTAAAGAGCTAAGGAAGGGCACTTCTTTTACCTTTTAACTTTTACCTTTTGACTGATCCCGGCTCAGGTGTGCAGGATTTTTGCTTGCGGACCGGCCCTGTGGCGGGCTACGTCCGCGAAATTAAGAGTGGTGACCCACACCGTTCCGATCCCGGCGCTCGTTCAGATTGTTACCGCTGCTCCCTTCCGGGCCTGACGGGGTTCGCAATTTCACGTCGCGGGGGGACCGACGCGGGCCACCGGTGAAAATACTACCACAGAAGCGATATCCGCCCTCAAGCAGCGTCCTGTCGCGGCCGCCCCGGCCGGGGCCGGACGACCGTCACCCGGCGGATCTGCCCGGACGGTGGCACATGATCGTGATCTGAAGCAGAATACTGGCGGCACCTCCGGCACGAAGCGCATGCGCCCTCCGTGCCCGGAGGGCCTGCAGGCTGCCGCCGAACAGTGCGCGAATGGGGCGCGCAAGTGATTGATTGGGAAGTGCCTGGTCCGGGTCGAAATCTGGCCCGGCAGACCTGAACAGAATATGTGCGGAGCAGGACAGTCTTCGTCATAAACATTTCGGGAGTTTCACTCAATGCTGCGAGCATTCAATCTGTCGAAGGGCTACGTCGTTGAACTCGACCCAAACGAGTTGTCCACGGAGCACCTCCGGACAGCAGCCTGGATAGACCTGCAGGAGCCAACCGAGCAGGAACGGCTTTCCGTGGATGCGCTGTACCCCTCCAGCCTCCCGGACGCGGACGACGTGGACGAAATCGAGGCGTCGGCACGTTATTTCATCGACTCTCAAGGGATTCACATCCATTCCTCCTTTCTTTACCAGTCGGAAGGTCGGCACAAAGCCACGACGGTGGCCTTCACCCTGCAACCGGACCAGCTCCTGACCCTGCGCGATGCGGAAGTGCCGGACTTCCGGCTCTACAGGATGCGTGCCCGGCGAGGCCAGATTGAAGCCAACTCTCCGCTGGCGGTACTCACTACCCTGTTTGACCAGAAGGTGGAAAACCTGGCCGACATCCTGGAGGATGCGCACCGCAAACTGCAGGATGTCAGCTACATGGTGCTAGAGGACGAAGACGCCGACATGGAAGACGCCATAGATGAGTTGGCGAAACTGGAAGACAGCAATGGCAAGATCCGCTTGTGCCTGGTGGATACCCAGCGTTCACTCATGTTCCTGGTCCGCAATATCCGACAGCACGAGCAGGAATCCGAAGAGTGCCAACAGATGCTGCGCGACCTGGATACGCTGATGTCGCACACGACCTTCCTGTTCGAAAAAGTCAACTTTCTCATGGACGCTGCGTTGGGATTCATCAATATTCAACAGAACCAGATCATCAAGATTTTCTCCATCGCCGCGGTGGTGTTTCTGCCGCCGACACTGGTGGCAAGCATCTACGGCATGAACTTCAGGTTCATGCCGGAGTTGAAATGGCTGTTCGGTTACCCATGGGCGCTGATCCTGATGCTGGCCTCGGGCGTGGCCCCGTACTGGTATTTCCGGCGTAAGGGATGGCTGTGACGCCCGCCGCCCGACAGTAGCGCCCACCACCTTTACAGTTCCACCCACACATGCGTTTCTTTCCCGTCAGGTTGGGTCGCCAGTATCCAAAGGTGCTGATCTCCCTGTTCATTACCGCCGTTTTCCTGATGCACACGGCCGGTTGGTATTCATGGCGATTCCTGGATCAGGTGGAAAATTTTCTGTACGACACCCGCATCGTCCTGACCATGCCTGGAGGCATCGATTCCAGGATCGTCATCGTCAACATTGACGAGAAGAGCCTTACGGAGATCGGTCACTGGCCATGGCCCCGAAACCGCCTCGCCGATCTTGTGAACACCCTGTTCAATCATTATCAGATCGCCATCCTCGGCTTCGACATGTTTTTCTCCGAACGCGACAAGAGTTCGGGATTGAATGAACTGGAGCGGATCGGCAAGGGTCCGCTGGCCGATGTGCCCGGCTATCAAAACAAGCTTGCGGAACTGCGCAAGCGCCTGGACTACGACCACATCTTCGCCCAGAGTCTTTCTCACCGCCCGGTGTTCCTCGGCTATTACTTCACGCAGACCAACGAGATTGGCGCGTTGCGCCAAAGCGGCAGCCTGCCGCCTCCGGTATTCACCAGGAAGGACTACCCCAACCGCAATATTTCGGCGAGGGTTGCCAGCGGCTACGGCGCCAACCTGCCGGAACTACAGGCGAACGCGGCCGGCGGCGGCCATCTCACTCCGTGGCTGGACGAGGACGGGGTGGTGCGGCGCGTGCCGCTGCTGTTCGAGTTTGACGGCGGCTACTACGATGCGCTGGCGGTGGAGATGGCCCGGCACATTCTCGACGCGGACAAGATCACGCCGCTTTTCGGCGGCAAGGCGGGATCGGGCTACGACCAGGTGGAGTACCTGAAGATCGGCTACAACCGCATCCCGGTCGATAATCACCTGCAGGCGCTGGTTCCCTACCGGGGCTACCAGGGCAGCTTCCGCTACGTTTCCGCGGCGAGTGTTCTTGAAAAAAAGGCGCCTCTCTCCGTTCTACGGGATAAGTACGTACTCGTCGGCACCACCGCTCCCGGCCTGTACGACCTGCGCACGGTGCCGGTTCAGAAACAGTACGCAGGAGTGGAAATCCATGCCAACCTGCTGGCCGGAATACTGGACAATTCCATCAAACAGTTTCCACCTTACTCGCGCGGCGCGGAATTCGTGCTGCTGCTCATCGTGGGGATCATCCTGGCCCTGTCATTGCCGCTGCTGAGTCCCGTATGGGCGACGCTGTTCACGGCCGCAGTAGCGCTGGTCATCACCGGAGGCAACCTCGCACTCTGGCAATTCGAGAACCTGGTCATGCCGCTGGCGCCGGCGCTGATCATGATCCTCATCATCTTTATAGTCAGCATGTCATACGGATTTTTCATCGAGCAACGTCTCAAGCGCCGTATATCCGGGATGTTCGGGCAATATGTCCCTCCGGAGCTGGTGGACGAGATGACCGACAATCCGGACATGGTCTCCTTCGAGGCGGAAAATCGTGAACTGACGGTCTTGTTCACCGACATCAGAAGTTTCACGACTATCTCGGAAAAACTGAGTCCGGCTGAACTGTCGAGCCTGATGAACCAGTATCTGACTGCCATGACAACGCTGATCCACAATAATCACGGCACCATAGACAAGTATATCGGCGACGCCATCATGGCCTTCTGGGGCGCGCCACTGCACGATCCGGCCCACGCCCGCCATGCGCTTGAAACGGGACTGCAGATGCTGGAGCGGTTAAACGCCGTGCGCATGGAATTCATGGAACGCGGGTGGCCGGCCATTCACATCGGCGTGGGCATCAACACCGGCATGATGAGTGTCGGAGACATGGGATCGGAATTCAGACGCGCCTACACGGTCATGGGTGATTCCGTCAACCTCGGTTCCCGGCTCGAAGGCCTGACCAAGTCCTACGGTGTTGAAATTATCGTCAGTGAGTTCACCAGGGCGGCGGTCCCCGAATTCGAGTACCGGGAACTGGATGTGGTCAAGGTAAAGGGCAAGGACAAACCGGTCGCCATTTTCGAACCGGTGGCGTTGAAAGCCGATGTTACGCACCCGGAGCTTGCGGAACTGGCCGAGCTCCAGGACGCCCTTGGAAAGTACCGCTCAATGCAGTGGGAAGAAGCATTCAGGCTGTTCAGTGAATTGCGGGCACGGACGCCAGAGCGGAAACTCTATTCCGTGTACCTGGAGAGGATCGACGCCTTCCGGCGCACGCCGCCGCCCCCGGATTGGGACGGCACCTATACGTTCACTACCAAGTAACCACCCGGCCGCAAGGGATCATTGAACCGGGGCCGCGCCGGAGGACAGCTTGAACCCGGCCACGCCTATGATTTTATCCGTCTCGTTGATGGTGTAGGAGAGCCCCGCATAGCTCGGCAGGCCGCCCGTTGTCGCTGGTCCGGCAAAGCCCCCGTCGATCTCGACGCCGCACGACGGATAGCAGGCGCTGTTCAAATCCGGAGTTCCGGTGGTGGCAATTACGTTGTCGCCATGGAGGCTGCCTCCGGAACCGATGGTCAGGTACCCCGCCACGGTGTACTGGCTCACATGGGAGACATCCATTTCCAGCGCCGCCTGGCCGCTGGAAAAATCGGATATGGCGATATAACCGCCAGTCACGCCCTGGCCGATGGTGGCCCCGCTCAGGGAGGTTGACTGGGTGCCCCCCGCGAAGGTGTATACCGCGCCGCCTGAAGTCGGCAGCGGCTGATCGAAGATGGGACCATAGATGAGGTGTATGCTCTGATATCCGACCTGGGGGTTCAGAACCGTCTCGCCGTTGTCTGAAACAACAAGCACGTCGCCGCTGGACCAGCGCACCCAGCCGATTGTCCCGTCTGTGTAGGATTCGGCGACCTGGGCGGGATTGTTTTGCGCCTGCGCGATCAGACTCTGGTTACCGCCCGCCAGCAGCGCCTGGACTTCGGCAACCGCCTCGGCATTATTCCCCTGCAGCATCGCGTTCACGTCCACCGTCGCGAGCTGCAGCTTACTGGTACAGGTTGAATTGCAGTTGTGATCATTGTTCACGAACAGGCCGCCGATCGGCTGCCCGCCGGAATTCAGGAATACTGCCAGGTTGTCGAGCCCGCCGGCGTCGGCCACTCTGCTGTTCTGGTCGTCCACGTTAATGTGTTCGCCGCCCAGCCCCGTGATCACCTCGTTGGTCCCGCCGGCATGCCCTTCGACATCCACCTGCACGCCGCCACTGCCTCGCTGGTCTCCACTGGCCACCAGCAGGGACGTATCCTGGTTCTCGCGTTGTTTTCGCTGCAATTTCTCGCCGGTATCCACCGCCGTCACGGCCGGGGGCTGAGTGAGAATCTCGATAGGCGAATTGATGGTGTGCACGTAGACGCCGCTGCCTCTCGGCACGTCCCTGCTCTGCACGTTGTTGAAGACGTAGGTGGTGCCTTCCCAGGTATAGTGGTAAAGACCGTCTTTCTCGCCGGGGCAGTCGCCCTCGCAGAGGCGCGAGCTGAAGCCGGTGCCGCGGATACCAATGGTCGCCACTGCGGTCCGGACCTTGAAGGCGTCCGGATGTTTTTTGCCGATGAGCCCGGTCACGGCCCGTACGCCGCCCTTCAAGAGAGAGTAGACAGCGGATTCCGTTCCGTCCTGCTTGCCGGAATACCTGTAGGTATCGATCTGGAACTCGGAATTCGGCTGGACCGAAACAAAGGCGCCATCGACAAAACTGACCTGCAGCCTGCCGCTGACGGTTACCAGCTTTTCACCTGCGTACACCTCGCTGCCCCTGGACAGGGTGCGCGAGTGGCCGGCGGGGTCGACGGCCTGCGGTGTTCCGCGGACGAATACCACCTTGCCGGCAACAACAGCCGCCGCTGCCGCCTGCTGCCACAGGCACGGCGCCGCCAAAAGGATGGCAACCAGACAAACATGGGTGAGAATCCGGATTCGGCTCATATATCCCCCGCTAAAAGTTGTAACGGACAGAGGCGAAAGCCTGCCAGCGTTTGAAGTCGTTGATGGGCAAAGTTGAACCGTTGCGGATGTACTGCACTTCCGGCTGAATTACCCAGTGCTGGTGAAATGTATATTCCAGCCCCGCATGCACGAACACGAAATTATCCAGGCGGCGCCTGAGAAACAGCGGATCCGCCGCCCCGTAACGGCTGTACTGGTAGCTTACCCCGCCGATCAGGTTGAGATCGCTGCGCAGCGTGTACTGGCCGCCCACGCGGACACCCACGAACTTGCGCCCGATGTCCGGGCGCGTAGCGTCACGGGCCAGATCCGCGCCCCCGAACAGGCTGGCGTAAAGCACGGGCTGCCCTGACACTTCGAACAGGTGAACAACACCGACACCGCCCGCGTACTGGGTCACGTCGCGTACCCGCTGGTCCGGGAAGCGCTGAATCAGGCCCTGGCCGAACAGGGACGCCTGGGTATCCTTCCCGAACATGCGCAGCCATTGTACGAACACTCCGCCCTGGTTCCTGTTGACCTTGTCGTCAATCAGGTAGGACTGGCCGATGACCGACCCCGTGTAGGTATCGTCGCCGTTGGTCCAGGCGGCGCCGAGCTGGGCGTTCCCCGCGGCGGTATCGAACTGGTGCTGGTTCCAGGTGGGACGATAGAACATGTCCGCCGCCCCGAAGACTCTCAGCGTCTCGTGTTGCGGCACCGCCATGTTAAACGACGCGCCGGCATCTATTCGGTAAAAGCCGCTGTCGAGTTCGCGCGCGGTGTCATCCAGGGTGAACACCAGGTTCCCGAATGCGGGAATTGCCACGGTCGAGGAGTCCGTCGCCGCGTTGACGTTGGAATCGTAGCCCGCCCCGCCCTGAATATAGAAGTTGAAGCGTTGCTTCTGGCCGCTGATCCTCGCATCGATCGCCGCCAGGTACTTGTCTATGGTTTTCTGTTCGTCCTCCGGCAGGTTCGACTTGCGCACACTTTTGAATTCCTGCCGTGACGCTTCGTTTTCGCCGGCCTCGTAATAGGCGCGGGCCATTTCCATGCGCGCGCGCTGGTTGTCCGGCTGGATTGCCAGAACTCTTTCCAGCGCGAACACCGCCTCGGTCGGTTTACCTGCATCCACGGCGGCTATGCCCAGCAGCAGGTCGAAATCCGGCGTGCCGGCCCGGGCGTCCACCTGCGGCAGCAACAGCTCGTAGGCCTGCTTGCTGTGATGGGCGTTGATAAGCTTCGCAGCCTTATCGAGAAGCTCGTCTGCGAATACGTTCCCGGACACCAGGATGAGTATCAGCAAGCTGCAGAATATGCGTGGTTTCATGATCAACCCGTCTCCCCTGAACGTGCCGCCAGCGCAATTTGAAACGGCCCGAACAGCTCCCGGCGGCGTGGTTAGTGTACGCACTTCTCAACCGCCCGGAACACGATCTGGATCAACTTGATACTGGTTTCCCCAGGGTAGCGGTTGCCCGGCAACGTCCTTATCTGATTGTAGCCGTTAAAACCCGGCCTGCAGGGAATATAAAAACGCCCATAAGATCAGGTGTATATGAACCTGCATCAGATCCGGCGAACGCCAGCCGATACGCATCATGCGGGGAACAAGCCGGTGACACGGGAAAGGTTCGACAGCACCTCCGTTCCCGCGCCAGTGGGGGAAATATGGCGGAGAGGGCGGGATTTGAACCCGCGATACGCTATTAACGTATACACACTTTCCAGGCGTGCGCCTTAAACCACTCGGCCACCTCTCCGAATTCGACTCAATAATGCACGAGCCACTAACCGTCCCTGGTCGGGGCTTCCGTCCCGTCATCCCTGACGGGCGCTTGCCGGGGAAAAGACACGTTAAGTGTCTTTTCCTCTTCCGGCTCGCCCACTCGGCCACCTCTCCGAATTCGACTCAATAATGCACGAGCCACTAACCGTCCCTGGTCGGGGCTTCCGTCCCGTCATCCCTGACGGGCGCTTGCCGGGGAAAAGACACGTTAAGTGTCTTTTCCTCTTCCGGCTCGCCCACTCGGCCACCTCTCCGAAAAAACCGGTATCCCGTATCCGGGGACTGGCGCGCAGGGTAAGCCAGTTGGCCACTTTGCGCAATTGAACCGGGCTGCCGTGCCGCTCTCGTGTTTCAGAGAGAGGCTCGCGCTCTCCTATTCCCATCGTTACCGGGGCCATCGTGGCTGTCGGCCAGTTGGAAGCGGGCCAGCCGCGCATACAAACTGTTATCGCGCAGGAGCTCCTCGTGGCGGCCGGTGCCCACGATGCGGCCTTCGTCCATCACCACGATCCGATCCGCCTGGCGCACCGTGGACAGGCGGTGCGCGATGATAACGGTGGTACGCCGCTTCATCAGGTTGTTCAACGCAGTCTGCACCAACCGCTCACTTTCCGTGTCCAGCGCGCTGGTCGCCTCATCCAGCAGCAGGATCGGTGCATCCCGGAGTATCGCCCTGGCAATTGCAATGCGCTGCTGCTGCCCGCCGGACAAGCGCACGCCGTGTTCGCCGACGAAGGTCCCGTAAGCGTCCGGAAACCGGGAAACGAAATCGTCCACCCGCGCCGCCCGGGCCGCTTCCAGGACCGCCTCGTCACTCGCTTCCGGCCGGCCACAGCGGATATTTTCCATAATCGTGGTCGCAAACAGCACTGTCTGCTGCGGCACCACCCCCATGCGCCCGCGCACTTCCCGGGGATCGGCCCTGGAAATGTCGATGCCGTCGATGAGGATCCGGCCCGACAGGGGATCGTAGAAGCGCAACAACAATTGGAAGACCGTGCTCTTGCCCGCCCCGGACGGCCCCACCAGCGCCACGCACTCACCTCGGCGTACGTCCAGGGACACGCCGTTCAGGGCGCGCTGCTCGAGGCGGGACGGGTAACAAAAAACTACCCGTTCAAGGCTGATGTCTCCGCCGCCGTTGTTCTCCGGAAACCTTTCCGGGGAAACAGGCGCGGTAATGGAGGGAACCGTGTTCAACAGTTCCACCAGCCGCTCCATGGCGCCGGCGGCGCGCTGCACATCCCCCCACACTTCTCCGAGCGCCGTGGTGCTGCCCGCCACGATGGTGGCGTACAGAAGAAACTGCCCCAGGGTTCCCGCGGAAACGTCACCAGTGACGACCGAGCGGGCGCCCACCCAGAGTACAAATACGATTGCGCCGAAAGCCATGAGTACGATCACCCCGGAGAGCAGGGCGCTGATCCGCAGCCGCTGCCTGGCCGCCTGAAAGGCGCGTTCCACCGCTGCGCGAAATCGCCGTGCCTGGAACGCCTCCAGGGTAAAGGCCTGGACCACCTGTATGGCATTGAGGATCTCTCCCGCAACGGCGCTGGCGTCGGCGACCCGGTCCTGGCTGGTGCGCGAAAGCCGGCGCACCTTGCGTCCATAGAGCAACACCGGGCCGACCACGATGGGAACCAGCACCAGGATCAATCCGGTCAATCTGGAACTGGTGACAAACAGCATAATCAGGCCGCCTGCCAACATGAATGAACTGCGCAGGGCGATGGAGAGCCCGGCCCCGACCACGGACTGCACCAGGGTCGTATCCGTGGTCAGCCGGGAGAGGATCTCACCGCTGCGACTGGTTTCGAAAAACGCCTGGCTCAGCCCGATCACATGCTCGTAGACCGCGGAGCGAATATCGGCCACCACCCGTTCCCCGATCCACATCACCAGGTAATAGCGAAATGCCGCAAACACGGCGAAAGCCGCAGCCAATCCGAACAGGGCCAGAAAATAGTGATTGATGACGGCGCCGTGCTGCCTGGAAAAACCCTGGTCGATGACCAGACGTATGGCAACAGGCATTGCCAGCGCGGCTGCGGAGGCCGCGCTCAGGCAAAACAGAGCCAGTGCCAGGCGCGCATAATACGGGCGCAGGAACGGCGCGGCGCGCCGTAACGACGTCAGCCTAACGCCGGCCCGCGATCGTTCCCTGTCGGCGTCGGAAATTCCGTTTGTCCCGGGCATTGTCGCGCGCCGCCCCACCCGTCATCCGGCGAATGCCTTGCGGACTTCATCGCCGATGATTTCTATGCCGCGGCGCACGACATCATGCGGCATCGAGTAACTGATCCGCAGGCATTCGTGCCGGTGCGGCCAGTCTTCCGCGAGCCCCGGAAAGAAATAATGTCCGGGCACAACCAGAACGCCGCGGCGCTTGAGGCGCTGGTAAAGCTCCTCGCAACTGATGGGCAGCCCTGGAAGCCACAGCCACAGGAACAATGCGCCTTCCGCCTTGTGCAGGTAATAGTCCACGCCCTTCAAGGCGCTGTTCACGAGTTCGATCGCCTGTTTCGCCCGCTTCCTGTAATACGGCCCGATAACATTGTTGCTCAGGTTCAGGACCTCTCCGCTGCGCACGAGATCCAGTACCAGGCTGGGGCCGAAGCTGCCCAGGGCGAGATTGACGATGGCATTGATGCGCATCACCGCATCGGCAATTTCCGGCCGAGCAATGACGATCCCGGTGCGCACCCCGGGCAGGCCGAGCTTGGACAGGCTCATGCACAGGATCACGTTATCGGACCAGGGCAATTGTGTTTCCGTAAACACGATATTCGGAAACGGCTTGCCATAGGCGTTGTCGATGATCAACGGGACGTCCGCCGCGTCGGCAAGCGCCAGCAGATGTGCGACCTCTTCGTCCGAAACAACGTTTCCGGTGGGATTGGTCGGCCTGGATATGCATAAGGCGCCGACCTTGTCGTCGACCGTCACCTTGTCGAAATCCACGTGGTACTTGAATGTATTTTTTCCGATCACGTCGATCGATGGCCGGTTCGATCTGAACATGCCTTCGCTGAGCCCGATATTGGCGTAGCCGATGTACTCCGGCGTCATCGGCAGCAGGATCCGGCGCTGCTCACCGTTGTCGAACCGGCCTGCAAACATATTGAATAACAAAAAGAAGCCGGACTGGCTGCCCGCGGTCAGCGCGATATTCTCGGTGTTCAGCTTCCAGCCGTATTCGCGGTTGAGCAGATCGGCCATGGCCTGCAGAAACCGCTTCTCGCCGCGCGGCGGAGTATAATCCCCCACCATGTGCGCAAATTCCGCCGGGTCATCGGCCAGGCGCTGCATCCGCTCGCGCAAGAACGACTGCACCTCGGGAATATGCGCCGGGTTACCGCCACCGAGCATCAGCAGGTCGTTGTCTCCCGCCATGGCGTCACCCAGGTCTTCCATCAACTGGACGATCCCCGAGTGCGCCGTGAAACGCTTACCGAAAGCGGACAGTTTCATCCCAATGGAGCTACTTGACCCGCACGAACTGCAAGGGTGCCGGGTGTTCGCGAAGCGTCATCTTTAGCGTGAGGTACACAGATATATAAAGCACGCGGAAGTGATTCGAGCCGTACATGGATGTACGGCGGAATTAAGTGGAGCGGGCACCTGTCATGTGCGCGTACAGCCGCGCAAACCATGCTCTCCATGCCGCCCGTTTTCCTGGCGGGTGGTGACGCGATAAGACGTAATGTCATCTCGACTTGCTCCCTCGCCGGCGTGTCCCTCCGAGCGACCGTCCGATCAATACAAGCCGCATCACCCGCTCGGCGGCATCCGCCACATATTCGGCGGAACGGGCAAGCGCATCTTCCAGGGACATGTCGCGCGGTGTTGCGGTGGCCAGACCGTCTATGCCGTGCCGGAAAACACCGCGGGCATCATCGGCAAGCCCTCCGCCAATGGCCACGACCGGCACTCCCAGTTCGGCCGCCAGTCGGGCAACGCCGGCCGGCGTCTTGCCGAATGCCGTCTGAAAATCGACCCGCCCCTCTCCCGTTATCACCAGCGCCGCGCCGCGCAGTTGCCGGCGCAGCCGCACCGCTTCCATGACGATATCGACACCGCTCTGTAAGGTCGCTCCCGCGAACGCCACCAGTCCGCCGCCAAGTCCTCCAGCGGCGCCGGCGCCCTTCATCCTGCGCACATCCACACCCAGTTCAGCTTTAATGAGTTCACCGAAATGCTTGAGGGCGGCATCAAGTTTGCGAACCATGCCCGGGGTGGCGCCCTTCTGTGGGCCGAATACGTGAGCGGCTCCGCGCCGCCCGTACAGGGGATTATCCACGTCACACGCGACTACCACGCGGGTTTGTGCCAGCGCGGGATGAACGGCGGACATATCAATGGCCGCGATCCGCTCAAGCATCCCGCCACCCACATGAGTGCGGATGGTGCGCCGGTTTCTGTCCAGAAAACGGACGCCGAGCGCTTGCGCCATGCCCGCGCCGCCGTCCACCGTGGCCGATCCGCCGATACCGACGATGATCCGGCGCGCGCCGCGGTTCATGGCGTCGACCATCAGCTCTCCGGTACCGTAGGTCGAGGTTTTCATTGGATTACGTTCACTGCCCGAAACGAGCGGCAGGCCCGACGCTTCGGCCATCTCCAGTACTGCGCCGTCGGCCAACAATCCATAGCGGGCAGTCACCCGGCGTCCGCACGGACCATGCACCCGCCGCCGGACGATGCGTCCGCCGGTGGCGTCCACCAGTGACTGGACCGTTCCCTCACCACCGTCGG
>CAZNWR010000054.1:0-13888 GCA_964576645.1 uncultured Enterobacteriaceae bacterium
ATCGCGCGCAGCTTGCGAGCACGAAGGCCGTGCCCGCTGGCAGGACCCGTCCGCCTCCTGCGTCTGACTTTCATGAATAATCCGGCACAGGGAGCGGCTCAGCTCTTCAGGTCAATGCCGAGGGACTTCAGTTTCCGGTAAAGGTGTGTTCGTTCCATGCCGACCACCTTGGCGATTTTGCTGACGCTGCCGTTGGCCTGTTTCAACTGGTATTCGAGATAGGCCTTTTCAAAACGTTCGCGCGCTTCGCGCAGCGGCATATCGAAGTTCTGCAGATCGTCACTGTCGAGGGCTCCCGGCTGGTCTCCCAGTGCGCCTTCTATTTCCTTCACTTCTATGGAACTGTCCGTGCCCAGGATCAACATGCGCTGTACAAGATTCTTCAATTCGCGGACGTTCCCCGGCCAGCCGTATCGGCGCAGCCTGTTTTGAGCGGACGTCGTGAAATGACGGTATGGCAGCCCTTCCAGTTCCACGAAGTAATTGACATAGAACTCCAGCAGGTCGGGAATATCTTCGTAATGTTCCCGCAGTGGCGGCACCTTCACCGGTACAACGCTTATTTGAAAGTAGAGGTCGTCGCGAAAGGAGCCCTGCTTTATCAGCTCATCAAGACGATACCGGGTGGCGACAATAAGTCGAACATCGAGCGGCACAAGTTCATGCCCGCCGCGCCGCATGAACGCCTGCTTCTCCAGCGCATTCTGCAGTTTCGCCTGCATGTTCAGGCTCATATCGGCAATATCTTTCAGAAACAGTGTTCCCGTTTGCGCCTTGTCCAGGTAGCCTTGAACAATCTCGCCGTTTTGTTCGCGGCCGAACATTTCCGTGACCGCGTCGTTTGCGGACAATGCGGAAACGCTGACCTTGACGAATGGGCCTTCGCTGCGGTTGCTGTGCATGTGAATGTAGCGGGCCACGGATTCCTTGTCGGTGCCGGATTCCCCGTCGATCAGGACCGGTGTATTGTGATTCGCGATTCGTTTGATCTGCTCGCGAAGCTTCTGCATCGCCCCGCTGCGCCCGATGATCTCCGGCGTAGCCTGGCCGTATTGCCGCAAGCGCACATTTTCCTGCTGCAGGCGGGACGCCCGCAGAGCGTTGTTTATTGTTAGCAGCAGCTTGGCGCTGGCAAGGGGTTTCTCGAGAAAGTCGTAGGCGCCGAGGCGGGTTGCTTCAACCGCCGTTTCCACGTTTCCGTGGCCGGACATGATGATCACCGTTGGCAGAGTGCGACCGGACTCACTCCATTCCTTGAGCAGTGAAATGCCGTCGATATCCGGCATCCAGATATCCAGCAAAATCAGGTCCGGGACGTGCTGTTCCTTCTGCTTGCGGGCCTGAGCGCCGTCTTCGGCCAGAAAGACCTCAAATCCTTCGTCTTCAAGTATTTCCTTGACGAGTTCGCGAATATCCCGCTCGTCGTCTACAACGAGTATCGTCCCGGTACTCATACAACATCCCTTTTATTGCCTGTCATGCCCAGGTCGTGCATTCCTTCGGTATCGGTTACAGGCAGCCTGATCACGGCACACACCCCCGGTCCGTCCCGGTTGTTTTCCAACCATACCAGGCCATTATGTTCATCGACTATCTTCTTGACGATGGCAAGTCCCAAACCCGTACCCTTCTGCTTGGTGGTAACGTAGGGCTCGAAGATCGTTGGAATTATATCCTCAGAAACACCCGGACCAGAATCCCTGATTCTAATCTCAATGAAATCCACGCCCTTGTCCGCGATGTGCTCCGTGCTTATGGACAGCACGGCTTTACCCTTGGAGATATTCGCGTCAAAGGCGTTGTTAAGGATGTTGTTGAAGACCTGTCGTATGCGGCCGCGGTCCACCTTGATCCTGGGCAGTGAATCCGCCAGGTGGAGTTGAATTTCCGCGTTGCTGTCCAGGTTGCTGTACAGGTCCAGGACCTCCAGCAGAAGCTGGTTCAGATCCACCAATTGCGGCGACATTGCAGGCACACGCGCATAGTCCGAGAACGTGTTGACCATGTGCTGCATGGTTTCAACCTGCTGGATTATGGTATTGGTCAACTTGTCCAGGGTGTCAGACTGTTCGGCGCTCGGGTTATGCAGGTATTTGTGGCGTAGCCGCTCCGCCGCGAGGCGAATCGGGGTCAGCGGGTTTTTGATTTCGTGTGCCAGCCTGCGCGCCATTTCGCTCCACGCTGCGTTCTTCTGGCCCTGGATCAGAGCGGTAATATCATCGAACAATACAACGTGCATGTGCGTGGCGGTATCCTGCGGCAATGCCAGCGTCGTACCCGTACACATAAGTATCTGCCGGCCGCCGGTACCGAACAATGTGATCTGCTCGCGCCAGTCATCGGACCTCTGTCGCATATGCGTCTTAATGGACTGCAGGAGCTGTTCCAGGTATGGGTAGGTCAGCTGGATTTCGGAAACGGTCTTGCCCAGGGCGAGCCCGACGTCGATGCCGAGAATCCGGCCGCTGCTGATATTGGCCGTGCGCAGCCGCTGGTTTTGATCCAGCACCAGGACCCCCGATGAGAGGCGCGTGAGAACCGCCTCCAGGTAAGCCCGTTGCGCCTCCGCTTCCTGCTGGCTCTGGCGCACCGCGTCCCGGGCCTGCGCGATTCTGCGGGTCATCTCGTTGAAAGACGCCACCAGAAATCCCAGTTCGTCATTGCTCGGAACCCGCAATTTCGTACCGTAGTTTCCGGCCGCCACCGCCTGGGTTCCCTCCGCGAGGTCACGTATGGGTGAAGCCAGGCGGATGGCGGAATAAAACGCCGCCCATACCGCCGAGAAGATGGTGAATAACAGCACCAGAGTCAGAACCAGGACGAAGCTGAATTTCAATTGCCGCCGCAAAAAAGACAATTCCTTGTACTTGACGTACGCGGTCTGCACATTTCCTGCCAGTGCATTGATCTTCTGGGAAAAGGGATAAAGTACCTGGATGATACGTGGTTCGGTTTCGACGCCCATTTGTGGAACATTCACGACGGCACGTATGGAAAGGCCATCCTGGCCCTCGGAATCGAGCCCGATGTAACTGTTACCCTGTTGAACCTGGAAAAGAATGGTTTCGTCGGGGCGGTGTGGCACCAGGCTGGAAGTGTCGCTGGCACTGGAGGCAATGATGTTTCCCTGCCGGGTCATGACGTCCAGTTCCTGGGCACCGCTGCGCTGCCTGAAATCATCGATCTCAAAGGGCACCGCGGGATTGGAAATATCCGCCATGCCTTCCGCAATGTTCTTGGCCTGCTTGAGTATTTCCTTCATCCTCGTTTCAAGCGCAAGGCGGCTGAGTTGCAGCGAATCGTCCAGAGCCTTTTCCACGCGCATGTCGAACCAGTTGTCGATTCCGCGATGAAGAAAATCCAGGGAGAAGTAGTAAACGATCAGTACCGGCGTCACCGCAAGCAGGCAAAACATCGTCACCATGCGGAGGGTCATGCGAATGCCGGGCGCGCGCCGGCGGTATTGCGCGATAAGGTTCTTGAGATTTATTCCGATCAGTACGACCAGGACAAGCAGCCCGCCGGCATTAAAAATCAGCAGTGACGAGTAATATTCGTCGAAGCGCTGGGAATTCTGGAGTGCGTCGCTCATCATCAACAGCGATGCGAGCATGAAGCAGAAGAGCAGTATCCCTGCGATCAGTATTGTGCGGCCGCGAAGATTCATCTGCTACTTGATTACCCACTTGTACCAGGAGCTTTCCAGCTTCCATTTCTCGGAAATGTAAGCCGTCGGCTGGAGTGGCGTCGGTAGCGTTTCGATATCGACCCTCGCCTTGATGTATCCGATATACGTTGCATTTCGGCTGATTTCAGACTTGCTTACAAGTGCCTGGTTTCTGATGTCGCCCAGATAATCCAGTGCCGCACCATAGGTCCGGAACTCGTAATGCCCTCCATTGGTTATATCGTTTACGACATATTCATCGGTAAGGGGGAAATGTTTAAGCGTGTATCTGAACAGCCCCTCCGTGACGGTCGGATCCCATAACCACTTTCGTACACGTTTGATGCGGGTCAGGATGTCTATATTAAGTTCAACTCCGTTCTTCAGGGCCGCGAGAATCTCCTTGTCGAATTTGAACCGGATCTTTGCATCGACCCGGTAGGTCCTGTTGACCAGCCTGCTGGATGCTTCTTGAACACTGATTCCCTGGGCGGCGGCCGGCGCGGGAATCAAACCCAGACACAACGCCGCCAGCAGTACAAACGTGGTCAGCGTACCGCCCCGGTGCGGGCTGGGATCAGACCCGGTCCAGCAAGGCATAGTAGAAACCGTCGGTATTTTCCAGCCCGGGCAGTGTCTGCCTTCCGAACGCGGTAGGAACACCCCAGGGAGCCTCAATGGGTACGGACCGTGCATCGTTATGATTATTGATGAATTCTTCGATCACCGCATCGTTTTCCCGCCGAAGGAGGGAGCAGGTCGAATAAAGTAGCCGACCGCCTTGCCCAAGCAACGGCCAGAGAGCCTGCAGAAGCTTGCGCTGCGTTGCGGCAAATCGCGGGAGTTGGGCGGGTTTGCGGCATATTTTGACGTCGGGGTGCCTGCGGATGACGCCGGTGGCGCTGCACGGGGCGTCCAGCAGGATCTTGTCGAACAATGCCCCGTCCCACCATTGGTCCGGATGGCGGGCGTCGCCCTGCATGACCATTGCGTGCAGGCCTTCCCGGCGCAGGTTCGCTTGCAACTTGTCGAGCCGCTCCGCCGATTGGTCCAGGGCAATCAATGTTGCGATTTCCGGTGTGAATTCAAGCAGGTGCAGTGTCTTTCCACCGGGCGCGGAACAGGCATCCAGTACCCGCTCACCGGTGCCGGCGGCCAACAGCGGCGCCGCCAGTTGTGCTGCAAAATCCTGAATAGAAACAATCCCTTCGGGGAAACCTGGTATCTGCTCGATGGCTGAAGCCTGGTCAAGCCAGACCCCGGTGTCGACCATCTCCGCCGCACCGGAGAGCCGTCCGGCATCACGCAGCTGTTGCAGGTATTGCGCGCGCGTCAGTCGCCGCAGATTGACCCGGACATGCAGGGGCGGACGCTGGTTATTCGCCTCCAGGATGGCTTGCCAATGCCCGGGCCAGTCTTGCCGCAACATCTCGATGAGCCATTCAGGATGTGCATACCGGGCCGCGGGTTGGGCCATGGCGCTCTCCATGAGGGTGCTGCGTTCCCGCTGGTAGCGTCGCAATATGGCGTTGACGACCGTCGCGGCCCATGGCTTCCCGAGTTCGCGCGCTGCATGGACGCTGGTGGAAACGGCGGCATGGTCCGGAACGCGCATATGTTCCAGCTGGTAAAGGCCGCACAGCAAGAGCGCGTGTACGTCCCGGTCGCGCCGGTGCAGGGGCCGGGACAGCAGCCGGCCGGCGATGTAGTCAAGTTGGTAATACCAACGCAAGGTGCCGTAGCACAACTCTCTTACCAATGCCTTGTCCCGGTGACTGAAGGACTCGGGCACCAGCTGTTCCAGGATCGGATCGATTTTCGCGCCTCGCGCCAGCGTTTCCGCAATTGCGGCCGCAGCCGTGGCCCGGGTGTCCAGGGTCGCCCTCATCTCCCGTGGAATTCAGAAACCGGACGGCCAGCCGCGATGGGCGTTGAGAAAATCGCGGGCCGAAACCGGCTTTTTGCCCGGCGCTTGAAGGGTCACTATCCGAATAACGCCCCGGCCCGTTGCCACGTCGATACCGGCGGGTCCCGTGGCGAGTATGGTGCCCGGGGTACGGCGAGGCGGAGGGGATTCGCGGGCGCACGCGGCCAAAATGCGATAGTCGGCGCCGGCAAGAACTGCATGCGCGGCCGGGGCCGGGTTGAATGCACGCACCAAGCGTTCAATCTTTACGGCGGGCGCTGACCAGTCGATGCGCGTGGCCTGTTTGTTTATCCTTGGTGCCAGGGTGGCGAGCGAATCTTCCTGCTGGCGCGCATATGACCTGCCTGCAGCCAATTGTTGCAGCGCCTGGAGCAGGCATTCCCCTCCCAGGTCGGCGAGCCGATCATGGAGCGACCCGCCGGTGTCGTCACCCCGTATCGGACAGCATTTCTGAAGCAGGACAGGTCCGGTATCCACGCCGGCATCCATGCGCATGATTGAGATGCCACTGACACTGTCGCCCGCCTCGATGGCCCGTTGGATCGGGGCCGCCCCGCGCCAGCGCGGCAGCAGCGAGGCATGAACATTGATGCAGCCGAGGCGCGGCCGCCACAGGATCTCCGGTGGCAGGATCATGCCGAACGCGACGACCAGCAGCGCATCCACGCCGGTGAGATTGCCGCAGGGATCGAGGTCGCGGGATCGTTGCGGCTGGTGCAGCGTGAGCCCGTGCTGCATCGCCAGGCATTTCACCGGCCCCGGCGTCAATTTTCTGCCGCGGCCCGCTGGCCGGTCGGGCCGGGTGTAGACTGCGGTTACGGTGTGTTCAGCGCTGCCCAGGATCCGGGACAGCACGGTCGCCGCGAATTGAGGCGTTCCGGCGAACGCGAGGCGCAGGGGTTGTTTGCTCACAGTGCTGCTGCAAGCTGCTTGTCCTGCTTCTCGATTTTTTTGCGAATACGTTGACGCTTGAGTGTTGAGAGGTAGTCGACGAACAGTTTCCCGTTCAGATGATCTATTTCATGCTGCAGGCAGATTGCCAGCAGGTCTGTTGCATCACCCTCGACAACGCGGCCGTCCAGGTCGAGGTAACGGAAGCTCACCTGTTCGGCGCGCGGCACCGTTTCGTAGTAGCCGGGAACTGAAAGACAACCTTCCTGGCTTTCCGTCTGCCCGGTTGACGACAGGATCTCGGGATTGATCAGGATCCGGGGCTGGTCGCGTTCCTGCGACAGGTCCATGACCACGACACGCTTGCGCACGTTTACCTGAGTGGCCGCCAGACCAATGCCATTGCGGTCGTACATGGTTTCCAACATGTCCGCCGCGAGGGTTTTCACCTCGTCATCTACCTCGGCTACCGGCGCGGCCTTTTGCCGCAGGCGCGGGTCGGGAAAACGTAGGACTTCTAGTTTGGCCATGACTCAAGAGGCTCCATGCGTAATGCTAAGCTACTGATAGTATACAGGAAAATTTAACAGTTCCGGGCTTTGGCGTTAATCGTGGTGTGGTACCTAACATTTTGATAGACTTTTTGCTAATGTACATTAAGGAATGTGCGTAAGGTATGGGCCATGCTAAATAAAATATTCGCTGCCATCCTGCTGTTGGGGATCCTCGGGCCGGTTTGGGCGGACAACATCCAGGTTAAACCCAACCATCCGGAATCCTATGTCGTGAAAAAAGGGGACACCCTGTGGGATATTTCCGGCCGTTTCCTGGAGCAACCCTGGCGCTGGCCTGAAATCTGGAAGGTCAACCCGCAGATCAAAAATCCGAATCTCATCTACCCCGGCGATGTTGTCAAGTTGACCTACGTAGGCGGCAAGCCCGAGCTGACTGTCAGCCGCGGCGGCGCTGCCGGCGCCCAGGGAAGCCGGGTGGTTAAACTTGAGCCCAAGGTTGAGAGCACTCCGAACAAGCAGGCCATTCCGAGCATACCGATCGAAGCCATTCACCAGTTTCTGACAAGGCCCAAGGTGGTCAGCGCGACGGAGATGAACGATTGGCCGTACGTGGTGTCCAGCTACAACGAGCACCTGGTGGCGGGCCCGGGTAATACTATTTACGTGCGCGGTATGAGCGGCAATCCCACCGGCCAACACTATGCCATTTACCGCAAGGGACCCGCGCTTCATGAAGGCGGCAAGCCGGACGGCAAGTTGCTCGGCTACGAGGCCATTTACGTGGGGAACGCCGTGTTCAAGCGCGGTGGCGATCCTGCTACTGCCGTGATAACCAAGGCCCAACGCGAGGTGCTGGTGGGCGACCGGCTGGTGGAAGAAAAGGACCAGGCGCTGGCGGCGGGGGACTTTACGCCCAGTCCGCCGGCGAGCCCGGTCAAGGGCAGCATTATCTCCGTCCTTAACGGAATGTCCGAGATAGGCCAGTACAACGTCGTTGTGCTGGACGTCGGTACGGACGAGGGATTGAAAGTGGGCAACGTGCTGGGTGTGTACCAGCGCGGCGCCGTGGTCAAGGACCAGGTGGCCGCCAACAACCCGTCGCACGGCGCGTTTCTCCAGTGGCTCGGCACCGGTAAGCCGAAGGAGGAGAACGTACGACTGCCCTCTACGCATGCGGCGGTAGTAATGGTTATCCGCACTTTCCAGAAAGTCAGTTACGCCCTGGTTATGCAAGCAACCTCGCCGCTTCATATCAGAGATACCGTCCGCAGCATGTAGATCAAGTACCGGGTCGGAGCAGGCCCTCCGACCCCGTTCTCTCCAGCGCCGGCTTGTAGGCTGGTGCCATTGGGCTATGCTTAGATAATTCAGATGACAGGCGCAGGAGCGCGTCTCGGGCGGTGTTTACGCCCTGGAGCAACTCATGGACGAATCCGTATCGGCGACGGACCCGGCTTACTGGTTGGCCATGCTGCGAATCCCGGGGATCCGCTATCAGGTGGTTGAGCACCTGCTCGGCGCATTTTCCTCTCCGCGCGGGATATTTTCGGCTCGCCCTGCCGCCCTCGCGCACACCGGTCTGAACGCCCGGTTAATCGATGCCCTGCGGCGGCCCGACTGGGACGGCGTCAAGGCTGATCTGCGCTGGCTGGAAAGGCCGCGCCATTCGCTCGTGACGCTGGGCGATGCGGATTTCCCGCCGCTGCTCCGACAGATCCCGGATCCGCCGCTGGCGCTCTTTATTTGCGGGGAGCGACGCGCGCTCCACAGCGTCCAGCTGGCCGTCGTCGGCAGTCGCAGCGCATCCGCCGACGGCCGGAGAAATGCGCGGGCCTTTGCCCGCGATCTGGTGGGGTGCGGGTTGGCGGTTACAAGTGGAATGGCGATCGGCGTGGACAGTGCGGCGCATCGCGCGGCCCTCGACGCCGGCGGCATCACCATCGCGGTACTGGGCAGCGGCCCGGATATCGTCTACCCTGCGCGCAATCGACGACTGGCTGATGCAATTGCCGAACGCGGGGCCGTGATTTCCGAATTTTCTGCCGGCACCATGCCGCTGCCGAGTAACTTTCCGCGAAGGAATCGCGTCATAAGCGGCCTCAGCGTGGGTACCCTGGTCGTTGAGGCGGGGTTGCGGAGCGGTTCGCTTATTACGGCAAAACATGCGCTGGACCAGGGCAGGGAGGTATTCGCCATACCCAGTACAATCCGCAATCCCGTCGCCAGGGGCTGTCACGATCTGATCCGCAACGGCGCCAAACTGGTGGAACAAATAAGCGATATATTGGACGAAATACAACCATTAACGGCCGTCGCGGCCGGTATACCTGAAGTTCCGGACTGTGATCGGCAGCAGGCAAAAGACCTTGACGCGGAAAGCAAACTCTTGCTTGATAATATAGGATATGTGCCGGTGAACATCGATTCTCTGATTGATGCCACACATCTCCCGGCCGGTTCGGCGGCCTCAATTCTTGCGATATTGGAGATAGCCGGGCTGGTTGAATCGCTTCCCGGCGGTAATTTCGTTCGAAGGTAACTGAACTTACGATGATAAAGGAAACGTACTCATGTATCTCTTTGACAACTATATCGAGGACGATTACGAGATCAATGCTGACCAGGAAGCACTGCGCACCGAATTGTTGCAGGCAGGTTTCCGGGAAGGTCAGGTAACCAAGGCATTCGAGTGGCTGGAGGGACTGGCGCTGCAGAAGGAACTGGTCAGGGGACAGCGTTTAACGACGAACAACGCGATTCGCATATTTAATGATGAGGAACTCGAGAAGCTGGATACCGAGTGCCGCGGCTTTATCCTGTTCCTTGAGCAGGCCGGCATTCTGGACCCCCATGACCGCGAACTGGTGATCGACCGCGTCATGGCGCTGGAGTCCGATGAAATTAATTTGCCCCAGTTGAAGTGGATAATCCTCATGGTTCTGCTGAATCAACCCGGCAAGGAAGTGGACTTCGATTGGATGGAGGATATCGTCATGGATGATGCACACGGCGGTTTGCACTGAGCGGAATGCAACGCTTGCATTCCGCACCCTAAGTATTAATCCCGGTTGGTCAATTGGCGTATGTCCGAAGCCGTAGTCATTGTTGAATCGCCCGCGAAGGCAAAAACCCTGGGTCGTTACCTCGGCGGGGGGTTCCATGTTCTGGCGTCCAACGGCCACGTGCGGGACCTGCTTCCGAAATCCGGCGCGGTGGAGCCGGACAAGGACTTCGAGATGCACTACCGGGTGATCGAAAAGAACGCAAAGTCGGTTGACGCCATCGCCAAGGCGGTGAAGAAGGCGGATATCCTGTATCTGGCAACCGACCCGGATCGTGAAGGTGAGGCGATCTCCTGGCACCTGCACGAAATCCTGAAGGATCGGGGCGTAATAGACGGCAAGGATGTCAAACGCGTAGTGTTCCACGAGATCACGAAAAGCGCGGTTCAGGACGCCATAGCACACCCCCGCGAGCTTGCACCGGACCTCATAAACGCGCAGCAGGCGCGCCGGGCGCTGGATTACCTGGTGGGGTTCAATCTTTCCCCGCTGCTCTGGAAAAAGATCAGGCGCGGATTGTCGGCCGGCCGTGTACAGAGTCCCGCGCTGCGGATGATAGTGGAACGGGAAGAGGAGATTGAGAAATTCAAGCCGCGCGAATACTGGACCCTGGAGGCGGATCTGGCGCATCCGGAGCGCGAGTTCACGGCCAGGCTGACCGAATTTGATCGGGAAAAGATCAAACAATTCAGCATCACCGGCGAACAACGGGCGAATGAGGTCAAGTCTGCACTGGCCAAGGCCGCGAAGGGAGAGCTGAAGGTCGTCAACATAGAACGCAAGCAGCGCCGGCGCCAGCCGGCCGCGCCGTTCATTACGTCCACCCTGCAGCAGGAGGCTGTCAGGAAGCTGGGATTTACGACGCAAAGAACCATGCGTACCGCGCAGCAGCTATACGAGGGCATCGACGTCGGAGAGGGATCAGTCGGGCTGATTACCTACATGCGCACTGACTCCGTGCATCTTGCCAGCGAGGCGGTCCACGAGATGCGCCAATATGTCAGCGACACCTACGGAAAGGACCATCTTCCCGGCCAGGCGCGCCAGTACAAGACGACTTCCAAAAACGCGCAGGAAGCACACGAGGCGATCAGGCCGACCTCAATCACCCGAACGCCCGCGCAACTGAAGTCCAAACTCTCGCATGACCAGTTCAAATTATACGAGCTGATATGGAAGAGGGCGCTCGCCTCGCAGATGAAGCATGCCACGATCGACACTGTCGCGGTCGATATGGAATGTGGTCCGGGGAACACGTTCCGGGCTACCGGCTCGACCGTGGTGGACAAGGGCTTCATGGCTGTCTACCAGGAAAGCGAGGACGACAAGAAGAAGGAGGACGGCGACAGCAAGCTTCCTCCACTCAAGGAAGGCGATCGCATCCCCGTGAAGGAGATACGGGCCGACCAGCATTTCACGGAGCCGCCCCCGCGCTACACCGAGGCGTCGCTGGTGAAATCCCTGGAAGAATACGGCATCGGCAGACCTTCCACCTATGCCAGCATCATCCAGACTCTGCGCCAGCGCGAGTACGTTGAAATGGATAAGAAGCGGTTCGTGCCTACCGACGTCGGCAGGATCGTGAATAGATTCCTGACCGAGCATTTCACCAACTACGTTGACTATGACTTTACCGCCAGGCTTGAGGATGAACTGGACGCGGTTTCGCGCGGGGAAAAGGACTGGATCCCGTTAATGCGCGAATTCTGGAAGCCGTTTTCCGCGCAGGTCCGGGACAAGGATGAAAACGTCAGCCGCAGTGAGGTGGCCCAGGCGCGTGTGCTGGGGACGGATCCGAAGACGGGTTTGCCTGTTTCAGCGCGTATCGGGCGCTACGGCCCGTATGTCCAGATCGGCACCAAGGACGACGAAAAGAAACCCAGGTTCGCGGGCTTGCGCCCGGGCCAGCGCATCGACACCATAACAATGGACGAGGCGATGGAACTGTTCAAACTGCCCAGGGACATGGGTTCGACAAAGGACGGCGAGGAAATCGTTGTAAATATCGGCCGTTTTGGTCCCTACGTCCGCTACGGGAGCAAGTTCGTTTCGCTGAAGAAAGACGACGATCCATACACGATCAGCCGCGAGCGGGCGCTGGAATTGATAGAAGAAAAGAAGAAGGCCGACGCAGCAAAACTGATAAAATCCTTTGACGGAACCGATGTGGTTGTTCTGAACGGCCGCTACGGACCGTATGTAACGGATGGAAAGAAAAATGCGAGGGTTCCCAAAGACATGGAGCCCAAGGACCTGTCGCTGGAGAAGTCTCTCGCATTGCTGGCCGAAGCACCGCAGAGCAGAAGGCGCCGGGGCGGCAGCCGCAAAAGCAGCTAACCCAAACCTGCATCATTCGCGGGTTTTCTCACACGAAGCGCAATAATGGCTATGAATAATTCCACTTCACCGTTTGTCGCAATTCTCATGGGCTCAGACTCCGATCTGCCTGTCATGCAAGTGGCCGTTGATGTTCTTTCGAAATTGGGGGTCTCGACCGAGGTCAAAATCACCTCGGCGCATCGGACGCCGGAAGCCACACACGCCTATGTGCGGGACGCCGATAGCCGCGGCTGCGCGGTGTTCATTGCCGCCGCCGGTATGGCGGCGCACCTGGCCGGAACGGTCGCGGCGCTGACCACGAGACCCGTAATAGGGGTGCCCATGGATGCCGGATCACTTGGTGGCCTGGACGCCTTGTTATCTACCGTGCAGATGCCGGGTGGCATACCGGTAGCCTGCGTTGCTATCGGCGGGGCCGGCGCCAAGAACGCCGCCTACCTTGCCGCCCAGATCCTTGCGCTGGGTGACCCGGCGCTGGGAGAACGGATCACGGAAGAGCGCGAAGACAAGGCGCGCGCCGTGGCTGAAAAGGACGGCAAGCTGCAGCAGCGTCTATCCCAATAGCTTCCCTTGAATGCGTGGCACCTGAAACGCGCGCTTCGGGTTCTGCAGGCGGGCGGGGTTATCGCCTATCCGACCGAAGCCGTTTTCGGATTGGGTTGCCGGCCGGATTCCGCGACCGCGGTGGCCCGGGTCCTGCGCATGAAAGGCCGCGCGGCCGACAAGGGCGTGATTCTGGTGGCTTCCGATGTGGAACAGGTCCGGCCACTGGTGGAGAGCACCAGGGTCCCCTGGGATACGGTGCTGCCGACCTGGCCGGGGCCCGTGACTTGGATTCTGCCCGCCGCCCCGGGCGTGTTGCCGTCCTGGATCACGGGCGGCCGGGCCGGAGTTGCGGTCCGGGTAAGCGCGCACCCGGTGGTTCGGGCCCTGTGCGGGGCCGCGGGCCCATTGGTTTCCACCAGTGCCAACCCGAGCAACCGGCCGCCGGCCCGGAATGTGCTGCAGGTGCTGGGTTATTTCCGCGGGCGGGTGGACCTTGTCGTGCCCGGGCGGCTGGGCGGCGCCCGCCGGCCAAGCGAAATCCGGGACGCAATCAGCGGCCGGATTCTGCGAAAAGGGGGCTGAAAATTAAAGGGTTTTTATTGACAGTTCAACGCGATTTAACGAAAATGTGCGGCTTACATTTTTTGGAGGGGTACTCAAGCGGCCAACGAGGGCAGACTGTAAATCTGCTGGCTGATGCCTACGTAGGTTCGAATCCTACCCCCTCCACCAGAGTGGAAAGTGTAAAGTGAAAAGCGGGCGAAGTTCTTTTCACTTTTCCACTTTTCGCTTTTTACTCGCGGAAGACAGGTGCGGATCAATTGCGGAACCACTGAGCTGGATGCCGGGCAGAACACGGAGCTGGTTGAGCGTTTTGCGGGTGTGGTTCAATGGTAGAACCTCAGCCTTCCAAGCTGATGACGTGGGTTCGATTCCCATC
>CAZNWR010000055.1:0-1383 GCA_964576645.1 uncultured Enterobacteriaceae bacterium
AAACCACGTGGCCGGGCGTGTGTCCGGGGCAATGAATCACCTGAAGCGTCACATCACCGAATGCGACCTCGTCTCCCTGGTGCAACCAGCGATCCGGTTCGAATGGCCGCGCCGACGGAAATCCGAACATGGTTGCCTGTTCCTGCATGCCTTCTATCCAGAATCGGTCATCGGGATGCGGTCCTTCAATCGGCACCTGCAACCGTTCCGCCAACTCGGCAACACCGCCTGCGTGATCCAGATGTCCGTGGGTCACCAGTATCTTTTCAATCCGCACTCCCGCCTCGTGCACCGCGCCGAGAATCCGTTCCAGGTCTCCTCCCGGATCGACAATAGCGCCTCCTGCACCGCTGTCGCAGCAGAGAATGGAACAATTCTGCTGAAATGGCGTAACGGGTACGATCGTTATCTTCATTGCAGGTATGAAATTCCTGTTTAGCTTGCCGGCAGTGAATTCCTGACAGACATGGATAAGAAATCAGTCAATCTCTCGCGAAGACGCCATGAACGCCAAGGGAACAAAGGCTTGATGCGGACTCTGTTTTTTCGCATTCCTGGCGTTCATCGCGATCTTGGCAAGAAATATGTGGGGTTCCGGCTTGTCCGGCTTAAACAAGCGTGATCAGGCGGCCCGCCGCGATTGCGGCCCGACACTGCGTATTCGGTAGCGCAGCTTGCGGTCACGAAGTGCTTTCTCCAGCACCGGGACACGGCGCAGGTTGGCGCGCAAAGCCGCTGCGTCGGCACCGGCTCGCAGAAATACGCCAACTACGTTGTCCAGCGCCACGCTACCCAGCGTAAATGCGCTGCGGAACCGGCGCGCCACGCCCGCGTCGGTGCAATAGCCACAGCGCCGGAACTCAGCGCGCGAAGCGAAATTAATCGCCAGCGCTCCGCCCCGCGCCAAGGGCCGGACAAGTTGCTTGAACCAGTCGGCACCGGCTACCACGGCCCGCTCCGGCTCGCCCTGGTTGCCCGTGAAAAGATCGTCAATTACCAGGTCAAACGGTTCTCCGCTGTAGCGATCCAGCCATTCTCGAGCGTCGTCCCGCACCAACTCTATCCTGGCGTGCTCCATGTCGAAGAATCTGCGCGCAATTTCAAGATGCACGGCATCCGACTCTATGCCGATAATTTCATCGGGGTCCACCAGTTGCCGGAGCTGCAGAAGCGACGCGCCGCCTCCGACACCCAGGGCCAAGACCCGCCGCACCTTGCCTGCTGGTAAGAAAAATGCAGATATCGTCAAAAGGTCCCAGATGCTGCCGGTGAGAATCCGCGCCGGATTGAATTCACTGTGACAGACCCCGTCGGTATAGAGACGGCGTGTGCGGCCCGCGCTCCGCACTTCGTAACGCACGCCGTTGACCGTTTTCTGCCACT
>CAZNWR010000055.1:1393-3697 GCA_964576645.1 uncultured Enterobacteriaceae bacterium
TGTATCGCCATTCGAGTGAGTTGTATTTTCTTCGAAACTGACTACCTAAGCCGGCCAAATCGGGATCAATAAGCTTCTCGCAAAGACGCCGGGAACGCCAAGGGCTTCAGAAGACTGCATCATTTCGGTCTTCCTGGCGGCCTTTGCGTCTTGGCGAGAGATTGCTTTAGCGAACAGGGGTAGGAGCATACGCTCCGACCCCTGCTTTCCACGCCCAACACAGCGGGCGTCAGTATACATCGAGGTGCCGCCAGGCGGATCAGTGGCCAAGGAATGACACGACCGCCGCGAACACGCCGGCGAGACTCTCCCCCGCCACCAGTCCCGCCGCGCCGGCCAGTAACCGCTGCTCACTCCAGAACCGGCTGCAGCGCGCCAGCACGCAAGCCAGCAAGGCACCCAGAAACAGTGATATGGAATTCCACGCCGGGATCACAAATGCGAGACCCAGAGCCGGTGCGCTCGGCAGCCAGCGGGCCAGGCGCGCGGGCAACATCCGCTCCGCGATGCCGATGGCGAGGCCGGCCAGACCGGCCAGCGCCATGGCTACAACTACGTTCGACGGCAACGATGACAGACCGGCCTTCAAGACCTCCGCCACCGCCTTCCACGTTGCCACAGCCGGCGCCGGCCACTTGGGCGTGATGAGCATGGCGCGCGGGTCCGGCACCAGCAGCAGGTAGGCCGATGCGCCGGCGAGGCTGCCGGTCAACACCCCGAAACACTGGGCAACAGCCTGACGCGACGGCGATGCACCGATGATTTTGCCGGTTTTGAGATCGTTGAGCAGATCGGCGCACTGGCCTGCCGCGCCCCCGGTGACGTTGGCGCTCATGAGATTGTCAGCGACGTTGCCGGGACTGATGGCGCCGAACGAGAGCTGCGTCACTTTGCCCAGGGCGCCGATAGGGGGAATGCCCGTTTCTCCCACCACTCGCGCCGCCACCACCGCCAGTCCTATGCTGAACAACACCGCAATGACCGCAACCATCGGCCTGATATCGAAGAAAATCGACTGGGCGGCCACGGCGATGATGCCGGTAATCACGAGGCCAATCAGAAACCAGCGGCCCGGCACGCGCCCCTGATCCTTTTCCATTGGCGGCGTTTCCTGCTTCCGCCGCCGCTGGCTGAGTACCTGGAGTACGAAGGCGGTCAGGGAGCCGGTTACCATCAGGGTTACGCCCGGCCAGACCAGCCACTTGACCAGGCTGGCAAACCAGGGAAGCCCTGGCGCGCCGGGCGCGGCCCATCCCTGGTACAAAGCCCAGGGTGCCAGGATCCCCCAAGCCAGCACGGACCCCAGCAGCAGGCTGACGCCGGTGCGCAGGCCGATAATGGCGCCGAAACCTACCATGAGCAGGGACGGATCCAGGGCGAATCCCAGGTTGCGCATGGAAATCTGCCCGACCCCGGCCGCCCGGAGCAAGGCGCTGGCTTTCAGAGCCACGGGCGGACTCAGCCGCGCCAGGGGCTGTACGAAATCCTGGAAGGCCCGCAAAGCGGCTGCAATCAGCGCGGCGCCCCCCAATACCCGCACGCGCACCAGTGTTTCTGTGGAACGGCCATAGATATCCCGAAGCGTCTCCGCCGTGGCCAGACCGGAAGGAAATCGCAGCCTGTGGTCGGCAAACAGTCGCTGCCTTAGTCCCATGGCCAGCACAACACCGAGAATACTGACGGAAAACACCCAGACGACCAGTTCGTCCCAGGGCAGCGCCCGGCCGGTCAACATGGTCAACGCCGGGATGGGCGCCACCAGTCCGCCGGAAATAATGGATGCAGCCGAAGACGCGGTGGTCTGGTTAATATTGTTTTCCAGAATGCCGGGCGCCTCCTGCCCGGTCAGCGGCTCCAGCGCGCGCCAGAAGGCGAAGCTGGCCAGGGCGGCGGTAATGGACATGTTGAACGACCAGCCGATCTTCAGGCCGCTATAGACGTTGCACGGTGTCAGAACTGCGCCGAGAACAATACCGGTAAGCAGCGCGCGCAGGGTGAATTCGCGGGGAGTCGCCGTTGCTGAGTTACTCATTAGCAGTCCGCTGGTCCTCTATCGTCATCCTGGACGCGCAGCGTCCAGGACCCAGTCAATTCAACGCGTCCGCTTCGCGGACACTTTATTTACTGGATTCCGGCGTTCGCCGGAATGACGTCACCGTCACTTCTCCTCGATCGGCAATGTCGGGAATCCCGCCAGGGAGCCCAGTTCGTCACGGTCGCGCGGGAACAAGAAGCCACTCGCCAGGTAGCACATGAGAAGACGTCCCAGCGCCACCAGGGAATGTTTGTGGCAGCGTTCGTACC
>CAZNWR010000055.1:3707-7876 GCA_964576645.1 uncultured Enterobacteriaceae bacterium
CTTTGAGGTCGTGTTTGATGCCGATCGGACTCTGCGTGTACAGCACCAGCAGTTTCGCCACCGCTTCCAGCGAATCGATATGGGTGCGTTCATACCCGTGCGACGCGTCGAGGGCGAAACAGATCAACGCCGTGCGAATGTCGTTACCGGCCTCGATGGCGGACGCGCTGTCGCACCGGTAATATCGGAACACATCGCGCCGGTGTGTAATGCCGTGATCCTTGCACAACTTGAGCAGCCTGTGAGTCAGGTGATAGTCGAACGGTCCCGCCGAATCCTGCATACAGATGGTGACGCCGTATTCATCGGTACTCTGCCCGGGCGCACTGGGACCGGTGTCGATAGTGACCATTTCCGCCACATCCCCGTGCAGCACCGCGGAGGCACCGGAACCCACTTCCTCGCTGATGGTGAACAGCAGATGGCAGTCCATGGGGAGAAACAACTTGTTCTCCTGCACTGCCTTACCCACCCCCAGCAGCACCGCCACCCCGGCCTTGTCATCAAGGTGACGCGAGTTGATAAAGCCCGCGGGCGAAATATCGGGATCCGCGTCGATAGCGACGAAGTCGCCGATCTGGACGCCAAGCTGCTCCAGTTCCATGCGGCTGTGACTGATCTGGTCCAGGCGGAGCTCCACGTTCTCCCAGGCAATGGGCAATGTATCGATGCGGGTATCGAAGGTATGTCCGGACGCCAGAACCGGAAGAATGGTGCCCCGGTACGGTTGTGTTTCCGTGAACAGCGTTACCCGGGCGCCTTCTGCAAACCGGCTCGACCAGGTGCCAACGGGAACAAGTTCCAGGCGCCCGTTTTCTTTCAACCCCTTGACCATGGCGCCGATGGTGTCCAGGTGCGCCACGACGGCGCGGTCGGGACTGTAAATCTCACCCTTCAGATCGGCCCGTATCGCCCCGCGACGAGTAATCTCGTAGGGGATGCTCAGATCATCAAGACAGTTTCCCGTGAAGCGTACTATCTCGTCGGTAAATCCCGTTGGACTGGGAATGTTCAACAGCGCCACCATCGTCGTCTCGACGTAATCCATGTCGATCTCGGGGAGAGGCGCCTCTCTATTCATAGTTCACCCGCCGGGTCTGGGGAAAAAGCAGATCGATAAAACGCTCGGCCGTGGGCTGCGGCTCATGATTGGCCAGTCCCGGCCGCTCGTTGGCCTCGATGATGTGATAATCGTCGCTCGCCACGTCGGGGACCATGAGATCCAGTCCGACTACCGGGATCTTCAGTGCCTCCGCCGCCGTCGCCGCCACACGCCGCAGCTCCGGATGCAGGCGATCGGTCACGTCGTGAATAGTCCCGCCGGTGTGTAGGTTTGCGGTATCGCGCACGCGCAGAACCTGCCCCTCATCCGGGACGTCCTCCATCCGATAACCCTGGGACGCCACACAGCGCTTGGTAACCGCGTCCAGGGGAATACGGCTTTCTCCCTGAGTGGCGGCCTCGCGCCGGCGGCTCTGCTTCCGGATCAGTGTAGAGATACTGTCCCGGCCGGTGCCGGTGACCTGCGGGGGACGCCGTACGGCTGCAGCGACCACTTGCGAGTCGATTACAATGACTCGCAGGTCTTCGCCCTGGACCTGCTGTTCCAGCAACACTTCCTTATCGTATCGGGACGCTTCTCGAATGCAGCGTGCCAGTTCGTCACCGTCGGTCACACCTATGCTTATGCCACGTCCCTGCTCCGCGTGCACGGGCTTGACCACGATTTTCGAACATTTCCGGAGGAATTCCAGATTGCGCCGCTCATCGCCCGCCATCTGTTGAGCAGGCATCTGCAGGCCGGCGTCACGCAGCAGGCGATTGCTGACAATCTTGTTGTCACATCGACTCATCGCGACGGCGCTGGTGAGCTCGCTCAGCGATTCACGGCAGACGATGGATCGGCCGCCGAATTCAAGCTCGAAATATCCGTGTTCGACGTCGATGATGTTGACGCCTATGCCGCGCCGGCGCGCCTCGTCGATAATGATCTGCGCGTACACGTTCATGGACTCGTTTACGCCCGGCCCGGTGAACAGCGTTTCGTTGATGGGGTTCTTGCGCTTCACGCAGAACACGGGTACGCGCCGAAAGCCCATGTCCTCGTACAGCCTGATGGCTTCCCGATTGTCATGCATGACCGACAGATCCAGATACTGGCGGCCGTGCGCCGAAAAGTAATCTGCCAGCCAGGCGACCAGCGCCCGTCCCACGCCCGGGAAGTCGGCCTGCGGATCCACCGCCAGGCACCAGAGGCTGGCGCCGCCTTCCGGGTCCTGGAAAGCTTCCACGTGGTCAATTCCCATAACCGTACCGAGAATGGCGCCGGTGTTGGGATCTTCGGCCACCACGTAGGTGAGGATGGCCGAATCGCGATTGTCCCAGACGAATCGGGGATTGACCGACACCATGCGGCAACGCTTCAGGATGCGGTTGATTTCCCTGGTATCGGAACGGGTCTGTAGCTTGCGCACCTGAAACCCGCGCGGCACCATACGACCGGCCAGGTAAGTGGCCAGATTCAGACGGTAGGTATGGGACGGATCCAGGAACAACTCCTGCGGTGCCAACCCCAGGACGACGTGCGGGTCCATGAGATAAAATGCAATATCGCGCTTGTCCCGCTTTTCCGAGCGCAAGGTTCGGACCACGGTCTCCGGATCATCGAAAGTCTGGCCGAAAATGAGACGTCCCCAGCCGCAGTCCGCGGCCACATTGCGCGGTCCCGGCTCGTCGGCGCCGTGCAGTGACGGCTTTCCCACCACCTGCAGAGACGGCGCGTTGCGCCCCGATATCCGTTCCCTGTAATGACGCTTCAAGGCAGATTCTCCCGCGCCCGCGGTCACGCGGTATGCGCCTGGAGCCAGAGCTCCAGGGTCGCCATTTGCCAGAGCTTCGATCCGCCCAGCGGCGTCAGATGCCGCGTCGGTTCAGCCAGCAGCTTGTCCACGTAGGAACGTTTGAACAGTCCACGCTCGCTGGCGCGCTTGTTAAGCAATGCATCGCGCACGTATTCCAGCACGTTGCCACGCAGGTACTTCAAGGTCGGCACCGGAAAATATCCCTTGGGCCTGTCGATTACCTGTTCCGGGATCACCTTTCGCGCCGCCTGCTTGAGAATGTACTTGCCGCCGCCGCGCACCTTGAGCTGTGAGGGAATGGTGGCCGTGAATTCCATCAGTTCGTGATCCAGGAACGGAACCCGCGCCTCCAGTCCCCAGGCCATGGTCATGTTGTCCACGCGCTTTACCGGATCGTCCACCAGCATCACGTTGGTATCCAGGCGCAGCGCCTTGTCTACCGGGTCGGCCGCCCCGGCCTGGTTGAAGCTGCGGGCGACGAACTCGCGGCTGTGATCCCTGCCCAGCAGTACGTCGGTCACCGCCTCTCCATATTCAACATGGTCCCGGTCGAAAAACTCGCCGGCATAGTCATGCAAGGGATCGCTGCTGCCGCTCAGGGCCTGATACCAGTGGTAGCCCGCAAAAAGCTCATCCGCCCCCTGCCCGCTCTGCACCACCTTCACGTGCTCGGACACATACTTGCCGAGCAGGAAAAAACCGATGTTATCGTGACTGACCATGGGTTCGGACATGGCGCGGATGCAATCCGGCAAGCGCTCCAGCATCTCCTCCTCACCCACGCTGATACGATGATGGTCGGTGCCGAATCGGCGCGCTATCACGTCCGAGTAGCGAAATTCGTTGCCTTCTTCCTCGGGCTGGTCGGCAAAGCCGATGGAAAAGGTTTTCAGATCCCGCGCTCCGTTTTCCGCGAGCAATCCCACTACCAGGCTGGAATCGACACCGCCGGAAAGCAGCACGCCGACGGGAACATCCGCCTCCATGCGCCGGCGAACCGCCGCGCGCACATGATCGAGTACCTGATCGGTGAGGTCCGGTTCCGATACCGGTTGCGACGCGCCGGCGCCATACTCGGCCTGCCAGTACGTCGCGCCGCGAAATGAGCCGCCGTCTGCCGCGCACAAACGCGTTTCCGCGGGCGGCAGCTTGCTGTAGCCCCTGAACAGCGTGCGCGGGGCAGGTACCACCGAGTGGAAAGTCATGTAGTGATGCAGGGAAACCGGGTCTATGGCAGGCGCGCGGCGACCGCCGCCCAGCAATGCCGGCAAAGTTGATGCAAAGCGCAGCGCGCTGGGAGTCTTGCGG
>CAZNWR010000055.1:7886-13845 GCA_964576645.1 uncultured Enterobacteriaceae bacterium
TTGATGCCGAGGCGATCCCGTGCCATGAACACGCGCCCGCTGTCGCGCTCAAAGATAACAAATGCGAACATTCCGTTGAACCGTTTGACGCAATGTTCGCCCCAGGCGTGGTACGCCTTCAGAATAACTTCCGTATCCGACTCTGAAAAAAAGCGGTAGCCCTCCTTGCGCAGACGCTCGCGCAGTTCCCGGTAGTTATAGATGCATCCGTTAAAGGTAATGCACAAACCGAGTTCAGGATCTTCCATGGGTTGCTGCGCGCGGTTGCTGAGATCGATGATTTTGAGGCGACGATGTGCCAAAACCGCGGTATCCCTGATTATGATGCCGGAGCCGTCGGGCCCCCGACAGGACATGCTCCGCGCCATACGCGAGATCCGATCGGCAGACGGTGGTTTCCCGTCAAAACGGATTTCTCCGGCTATGCCACACATATCAACTGGTCAATACTTCGCGAGCACGTATGGGGCCGCACGCCCCGGCTCAGGAGAGAGAAGGAGACTCGGAGCTCGCCGGGGTTCCGGCAACCATTCCAAATGCTGCGGCAGCGGACTCCACCGTGGCCGGTGTGGCGGTCGCGGTCCGCAACACGCCCGCCGTCGCATCCACGTAGCGAACGTCCATCATGTCGGCCACGCGCTGGAGAGACGCGATAAGCTGATGCTGTTCCCATTCCTGCAAGGCATTAAAAGCACAAAGAAATTTTTCCTGGAGCACGGGGGGCGCCGCCTGCATCAAGTCCCGGGCGGCGGGCGTAAGACAAACCTGCACGCAACGTTTGTCCGTGCTGGAGCGGCGCCGTATAACCAATCCCTTCTGTTCCAGCCGCTTGAGGATATCCGTGACCGTCGCCTGGCTCAGACTGACGCGCCCAGCCAGGCGTCCGACGGTTGTCCCGTCGGTCTGAAACAGTTCGCCCAACAGCAGCGCCTGGGGACCGGTGAGCCCGTGGCTGCGGACCAGTTGCCGGGACTGCAGGTCGATGGCGCGCACGATCCGTCTCAAGGAAGCCAGCACCAGGCCGGGCAACTGTTTCGTATTCATTGTATTTTTCACGTCAAAATTCATCAGATTGGCGTTGATAGTAATGGACTTTAGCTCAAAAATCAAGATAAAATGTTTTATTTTTAAAGACTTATCACATTTCATCTCGAAGCGGCGGTCAGTCCGATCTTGAAAAAAGTTCCTTCGTGGTCAATTGAAAATCCCCCTGGAAAGCCCGGTGTGGTGGAGCTGCTACCGGCCGATGTTCCCGGGTTCCGGCCCGGCTGAATGATCAACCGTTGGAAAGCCCGGGGACGCCGCAACCAGCTGGTGCGGGAAGAGCGGCGCTGGCGGCGCAAGGGATTGTTCCGCAGGCGGCGCAGGGGCGCCTGGAAAGTGGCGCTGGGCATCTTGCTCGTGCTTCTCCTGGCCGCGGCCGCCTACCTGTTCCTAGCCGGCCACGCGGCCTGGGTACGGGGGTTGTTCGCTTAGCCCGAATTATCCAAAGCAGGTGGAGGACGGGGTCCTGGGACCGGACACGGCCCGCAACAGATCGCCGTCGGAACATTCAGGTTGGCTCGCTTCCTCTGATGCATAAAACCGGCACGTTGGCTTCGCGCAGCACGCGCTCCGCCACACTGCCCATGAGAAGGTGACTGATACCGCTGCGGCCGTGGGTACCCAGGACTATCATGTCCGCGTGCCAATCGTGCGCGTCGCGATTGATTTCCGCAGCGGGCTCTCCGGCCTTAACCTCAAGGTGCAGCCCGGCCGCTGACGAGGCGTGGTCTTCCAGGAACCGAGCCAGATCTTCCCTGGCCTGGTTCAGCAAGCGGGGACCCACGTCTTCCACGTACATTGCACCGCCTTCAAGAGGCAGCGCCGCGGCCTGCTCCGGAACCACGTGCAGAACCCTGACTTGCGCCCTCAACGATTCGGCAAGATTCAACGCGGTTTCAAGCGCACCGACCGAGACTTTCGAGAAATCGACGGCAGCGAGGATCCTTTGGAAATTGCTCATTTCCGTTTCTCCCGAGTTGGTCAAGGGGATGAGAAATTGTGCCGGTGCATTGAGGGACAGTATCTCGTATTTCGTGCCGGATGGCCGGGAGCTGGCATGGGATCGAATCATTCCTCACGATACAGGTGCTACGGAATCAGTGGCTATGCTCCACGTGCTGCTCCTTGATCTCGCAGTAAAGCAGGTCCGGCTCGCAACCCTCGCATTCCATCTGCAGTGTCGCGTGGGCAATGTGGTAGTCGCGGCCCAGGATCTCGTTAATGCGCCGCTGTATATCCGCACCCGACCGGATGGAGATATCACCGGTTATGATGTGCGCCGACATCATTCGCAGATTCTGTGAAATGCTCCATACGTGCAGGTCATGCACACCGCGCACGCCCTCGACATCGAGCAGATCCTTCACCATCTCATCCATGTCGACATCTTTCGGTGTGCCTTCCAGGAGAATGTCCAGAGCCTTTTGCACTATACGCCACGCATTCCAGACAATAAGCAGCCCGATCAGTACGCTCACCGCAGGGTCCACCTGATTGAAGCCCGTGAAGTAGATAATCACACCGGCAACAGCCGCACCGAGAGTGGATAGGACGTCCGCCATCAGGTGCACGAACACGCTGCGCAGATTCAGATCATGCTCACTGCCATGGCTCACCAGCCAGGCAGTTCCGGCGTTGACCAGCAGTCCCGCGGCGCCAACCGCCATGAGCAGGTCGGCATGGACGTGCAACGGCGCCGCGAACCTTCGATAGGACTCATAGAAGATACCGACGGCAACGACCACCAGGGCCGTTGAATTTACCAAGGCCGCCAGGATGCCGGCGCGATGGTAGCCGAACGTCTTATCGGCATTGGCGGGCCGGCCGGTAAGTCGGACCGCGTACCAGCTCAGCGCCAGCGATAAGACATCCGTGAAGTTATGCGCGGCGTCGGTGATCAGGGCCAGGCTGTTGCCCCAAAGACCCGCTGTCACCTCGACCAGCATGAATGCCAGGGTGATCGCGAGGGACAGCCCGATCCGGGAACCGATGCCGGCGGAGTGACCTGTCCCGGGATTCAGCGGTTCATGATTCTGCATCTGACTAGAGTGATGGTCCGTCGGCGTCATCGGCTCCGGGGATCCGGAATTGCGACACGCCGGCCGAGTCGCGGCGAGTGCGGTTCACGATTACACCGTAACATTATTGCCCGGTCCGGGATCAAGCTTTGCGGCCTATTTCAGACAACAATTCTAGCTGTACCTCCTGAATTTCCACCAGCCGTTCCCACTGGTGAGACAGCAGGTGATCCACTTTCTCGTGCAGATGCCGGATCTCCAGTTCAGCCTTGAGATTGACCTGGTAATCGTGCTGGGAACGCAGCCGATCCTTGGCTTCCTGCCGGTTCTGGCTCATCATGATGACGGGTGCCTGCACCGCGGCAAGACAGGAAAGCATGAGGTTCAGGAGAATAAAGGGATACGGGTCGACCGGATGCATGACCAATACCAGTGAGTTCATCGTGATCCAGGCGGTGATAAAAGCCGCGAAACAAATCAGAAAAATCCAGCTTCCGCCAAAGTCGGCGATCCGGTCAGCCAGACGCTCTCCCAGCGTCCACACCTGTTCGAATTCCGCATCCACGTTCCTGGAAAGGATCTCGTGATCCTTGAGACTCCCGAGAACTTCCTGTTCCAGCGAAGTCAGTTCGCCTTTTTCAGACTCCAACAAAGAGTGTACGTAGCGGGCACGGTAATTGTTCACGTCCGGCCTGCAGATAAAGCTCTCGTGTGACCAGTCCGGGTGTTCAGCGCGGATCATTGCGGCCACCACTTCCCGCACCGCATCTCCCGGGATAAGTTGATACAGTGGAAATTGTTTGCCGCACACGGCACAGGCGTGCTGTTCACCCTTTTTTCTGCTCATTCTCTTTCTCCAGACCTCACCCGCTTTACACTCCGCACTGCCTTATTGTCCACACCGAAGCTCAAGCGTAGCGGAATTCTTGAAATCTATTCAGTCAATGATAGCCTACGCCGACTCTTTGGCTTGCAAGCGCATTGAGAAACTGAGTCATTCGGCTGCCTGCTAAATGCAATATGACGGCAAACTGCTGCAAGGCACGTTGATCCGCCGCTATAAGCGCTTTCTCGCGGATGTCCAACTGCCGGACGGAACCAGGGTGACGGCGCACACCCCGAACACCGGATCCATGGCGGGCTGTTGCGATCCGGGATCCCGCGTGTGGTTGCGGGATTCCGGGAATCCCGCCCGTAAATATCCATTATCCTGGGAATTGGTGGAAGCGGCGCCGGGCGTGCTGGTGGGGATCAATACCGCTCTTGCAAACCGGCTGGTACGGGAAGCGGTGGAAGGAATGGTGATTACGGAACTCAAGGGCTACCGGACCGTGCGCCCGGAAGTCCGCTACGGCCGCGAAAACAGCCGCATCGACCTGCTCCTGCAGGGCGAGGCGGTCCCCGACTGCTACGTTGAGGTAAAGAATGTCACCCTGGTTGAAGAGGGTACCGCTTACTTTCCGGATGCCGTCAGTGTTCGCGCAACCCGTCACCTGCGCGAGCTGCAGCACATCGTCAATGGCGGTGGCCGCGCGGTGATCTTCTTTTGCGTACAACGCAAAGACGCGGATGCGGTGCAACCCGCCGACAAAATTGACCCTGACTATGGGGAGATGCTGCGCCGGGCGCTGGCGGGAGGTGTTGAGGCGCTTGCCTACCGGGCGCAGGTCAGCCCGGCGCGCATCGAACTACGGGATCGGCTGCCGGTCATCTGTCCATGAAGTCCGCTTCGGATTCAAGATTCAAAAATGCTGCGTGCGGAAACGACCGTATCCTTGTCGGGATCAGCAGTTGCCTTCTGGGCGAGCCGGTCCGCTACGACGGCGGTCACAAACGCGACCGCCGCCTCACGGAGGAATTATCGGACTACTTCGAGTATGTACCATTCTGCCCGGAAATGGCCATTGGCCTGGGCGCGCCGCGCGCCACCATTCGACTGCAAACATCCGGCGCGGGCACACGGGCGGTCCAGCAGGGAAGCCGTGAACGCGATGTTACCGACGAGCTAACCGCGTATGGGACCCGGGTAGCAGCGTCGGCAGAGGACATCAGCGGTTATGTTTTCAAATCTCGGTCTCCAAGCTGCGGCATGGAACGTGTCAAGGTATATGACTCGAGAGGGCATCCAGCAGGGTCAGCGCCCGGGATCTACGCCGCGGCGCTGAAAAACGCCCTGCCTTTGCTGCCCATGGAAGAGGAAGGGCGGCTCAATGATCCTGATCTGCGCGACAATTTCATCGAGCGCGTCCTGATCTACCGATCCTGGCACGAGATGGAACGAACCGGGCTCAGCCCCGCCAAACTCGTTGCATTTCACTCGGAGAACAAGTTTTTGATCATGGCGCATGACCAGAACGCAATGCGCGAACTCGGCAGAATGGTCGCGAACCTCAAAGGGCGCGCCGACCAGACCGCCTGGAAATACTTGCAGCGGCTCATGCCGACCCTGGCGAAACCGGCACGCCGTAGCAACCAGACCAATGTGCTCCAGCACGTGGCGGGTTTTTTCAACAAAGTGCTGGACGCCGGCCATCGCCGGGAACTTGCCGAAGCCATTGACGGTTACCGGCGAAAGCAGCTTCCCATTATCGTGCCTCTGACCCTGATCCGGCATCACATGCGCCGCCACCCGGATCCTTACCTCGCCGGCCAGCGCTGGTTGGAGGAAAGACCCCCGCCCCTGGATACCCGCCGCCGCTGACAAACGGCGAACGCGCCGGCGCGGTAGTGGCCGGACGCTATGTAGCTGTTCCGTACCTGAGAGGTCGGAGCACATGCTCCGACCCCTGCCATTTCCCAAAACCTGATCTGGACCGGGAGAGGCGTTGCGGCATCCCCGTTTCGGACCGTGAGCCGCAGGGACGCGGCGATCGAGCGTACAGGGATGTATTTACAGC
>CAZNWR010000056.1:0-13680 GCA_964576645.1 uncultured Enterobacteriaceae bacterium
ACTTACGCCGAACTCAGGCAATACTCCCGCCGCGATGCGGAAAACTTTATTCGCATTGACCGCGAGTTAAAATCCCTGGCCCGCTACCTGGAGCCTTTCTTCATGGAGGGTCCTCCGGATCTGCGCGCCCGGGGCTTCCGGCGGTTGCGGGAGTTCCTGCGCCTGCTGCGGCGCTTCCGCGGGATCCCCGGAGACAGTATCGAGAAACTGGTGACGTTTCTGTCCGGCAGCCTCGCCGATTTCGTGGATCGCAATTTCGAATCCGAGCAGGTGAAACGCCTTATCCTGGCCAACAGCACCTATGGTAGGCATGGTGGGCCGTTTCAACCCGGCAGCGCCATGGGATTGTTGTTTCACCTGCTCAGCGGCGGTGCGGAAAGCAAACCGGGATTCTCCGGCCACGTGGTCGGCGGTATGGGGTCCATCACCCAGGCCATGGCGTCTGCCTGCCGCAAATCCGGCGTTGAGATCCTCACGTCCTCGCCGGTACAGCGTATCCGCCAGCACGATGGACGGGTGCGGGGGGTGGCGCTGGAAAGCGGAATTGAGTTCGATGCGGACATCGTGGCGTCCAACGCGGATCCCAGGCGCACCTTTCTCAGTCTGCTGGAAGAACGCGATCTGGACGTGGAATTCCGGGACGCGATCCGGCACATCAAGATGGCGGGGCCTTGCGCCAAGGTGAACCTGGTACTGGACGAAGAACCTGCCGTGCTGGGTATGCCGCCTGGGCACACACCTGCGCAGCGCAGCTTCTTCACGCTGGTGCCTACTTACCAAGATGCGGAAGACTGCTACAACGCCGCCCGACGCGGCGAGATCCCGGAAGACCTGTGGGTGGATTGTGTGTTGGCATCCAATGTGGACGATACGCTTGCGACGCCCGGGCGCCACATGCTTACCTGTTTCGTCCAGTATGTTCCCTATCATCTGAAGGAAGGTACCTGGGACGAGCAGCGGGATCGCCTGGGTGACCGGGTAATCAAGAAAATTGCCGAGTATGCGCCCAATGTTTCCGGTGCCGTCGTGGCGCGCCGTGTTTTCACGCCCCTGGATCTGGAACGCGTGTTCGGGCTGACCGAGGGCAACATTTTTCACGGTGAATTGAGCCTCGACCAGATGTTCTTCATGCGGCCCTTACCCGGCTGGTCACAGTACGCCACGCCTATTCACGGCCTTTATCTTTGCGGCGCGGGAGCGCATCCGGGGGGCGGCGTGACGGGCGCCCCGGGTCATAACGCCGCCCGTAGAATTATCCAAGATTTCAGACGGTTACAATAAAACTCTTGTCGCTACAACGTTTGGAATATTCGGGAGTGATGCATATGAAACCCACGGCACCGGCAGGCACCCAGGCCATTATCCGGGCGATCCGGCTTCTCAAGGCGTTCTCGCGCACCAGGTCGGAATTCACCCTTACAGAACTTGCCCGAGAAATAGGGCTGACCAAGACGACGGCACATCGTTTACTGGCCGCCTTATGCAGCGAAGGGCTGGTGGAACGGGACGAATTAAGCGGGCGCTACCGTCTGGGCGTCGGCGTATTTGCAATGGCGACGAACATGGCCATCGGCCGCAACTTGATTACGGCGGCGCATCCGATGCTGGAAAGACTGGCCGACGAATTCGGGGAAAGCGCGAGCGTCGAGGTGTTGTCGGCCGGCGAAGTCATAATCGTGGACGAAGTGGCTCCGGAACGCAGGACGGCGCCCGGGCCGAATATCGGCACGCGCTGGCCGCTGCACGCCACGTCAACGGGAAAGATCTTCCTCGCGTTTTCACGTGCCGGAACCCGTCTTCTGCATCCTCCCCTGGAGCGCTACACGGAGCAGACCATCACGGACGTGGATTCCCTTTCGATGATGACCGGCGAGATCCGGACGGCGGGTTACGCCACTTCCCTTTCGGAGTTGGAGGAGAATTTTGCTGCAGTCGCCGCGCCGATCCTTAATCAGGGAGGCATCGTTTGCGGCGCGGTTTGCATCGGCGGGCCCATCGAACGCCTCAGGCAGGATCGCCTCGACCTGGTAGGCCGGCGATTGCGGGTCGCGGCACAGTCCCTGTCGGCGTGAAATGCCCTCTCCCCTGACCCCTCTCCCGCAAGCGGGAGAGGGGAGTTTTTGAATTCCCTCTCCCCCATTCATGGGGGAGAGGGCCAGGGAGAGGGGGCTCAGGAAAAAACCCTCGCAATGATTTCTTCCAGAAGCCCTCGCTGATCCAGAAGCGACCGGGCTGCCGCAAGCTGGCCCGCGGCACGTACCTCGCTGTGTTCACTGTGGCTGGCGAATCTCGAAGGGTCCCAGGCGAAGTAATCTTCCCGCAGGGCGTCCGCACAGAAGCGCGCCGCGAGTTCCACATAGATCCGATAGGTAGCCGGTACGATGGATTGCCGCTCGCTTTTGGTGATCCAACCTTCCGTCGCCGTCGCATATCCCCGTACGGCAGCCGTGAACAGTTCGGAGGAAAATGACGTGTCGAGGCAGTCCTCTCCGGCCGGGTTGCACCACGAACGAAAAGCGTCTCCCAGTTCCAGCGGCAGCGGCATCCGCGCCAGGGTATCCAGGTCAATGAGGCACAGTGCCTCGCCCGTGTCGTGCGCAAATATGATGTTGGAGATCTTGGGATCGCCGTGAACCAGGCGCGGTGGCGTCACCGGCAGTTCAACAATCGTTTCAGCTGCAGCCAGTATTTCGCGGGCCAGCAGCGCGAGACGCGCATAGGCGCGGTGCGTACGGCAATCCGCCAGTGCACGTTCCAGGGAGTGAAGATGTCTCGCCGTGTCGTGAACGCCCGCCCGCAGATCTTCCAGATCACGACTTAGGCCGGCCAGCGCAACGTGAAACCGGCCCAGCAGTGCGCCGGCTTCCGCCGCCGGGCGGGGTTCCGTCACGTTTGCCAGGGTCTCGCCTTCGATCCAGGTCAGCAGCCGCCATGTTTCTCCTTTCAGATGCACCGACGACTCGCCCTGCAGAGTCTCCTGCAGTCGTGGCGTCGTTAAGCCGCACTTGTGCAGATGGGCGGTGACGATTTCAATGTTGGCGTTGACGGTCGGGCGGAAAATGGGGTTGACGCGCTGCAGGGCGTATACCTCGCCGCAGCGGGTGGTGATGCGATAGGTGTCGTTGATAAGGCCGGCCGTGACGGGCGCTACGCGGTCGCACTCCTTACCATAGCAGGCAAGCACCGCCGCAACGGCAACGCGCGTCATTGGCCTGTTCAGATGCCGGCGCAGCCCGTTACCGCAGCCGTAAGCGCCTCGGAGACGGCATCCGGTTTCTCCGACAGGATCATATGTCCACAGGCGGGGACGATTACCTGACTGGCGTTGGGCAGTTTGCCCAGCAAATCCTGGACCGCGGCGACCGGAGTCATTCGATCCTGCTCTCCGGTCAACACGGTAACGGGACAGGTGACGGCGGTGGCGGCCTCGAGGCCTCTGGCGTAGCTGTTACAGGCGTTGAGGTCGGCGAACAAGGCGCCGTCCAGTGAAGTCAGCAGCATGTCCCGGGTGCGGGTAAGTAGCTGGTCCGCGGCCGGCGATTGGCCCGCCTGCAGCTCAGGCCCGTGGCCGTACTGCATGATGATGTCCACGGCCGCGGGATCTTGCCTGCGAGCCGCATCCAGCAGCGCGCGATTCACCGGCATCGGCACCGCCGTTCCCAGCAGCACAAGGGCGGCTGTTGTTCCGGGCATACGCGAGGCCGCCTCCAGCGCTACCAGGGATCCCATGCTGTGGCCGGCCAGCACGACCTTTTCCGCCTGCAGGGCATCGAGCAGTCCGATCAGCCATGCTCCCATGTCCTCGATGCTGGCCGGAGATTCACCGGCGGAGGCGCCATGCCCGGGCAGGTCAGGTGCAATCGCGTTTACTTTCGTCCTCTTGAAACGCGCCGCCTGCCCGTTCCAGACGGTGTGATCCGAACCGGCGCCGTGCACCAGAACCAGGAACGGCAAATTCTTCTGAATGGCGCCTGTGGCATTCGCTATGTGTACGGCCTGGCCGTTTACTTGAAGGTCCATTGCGCCTCAGGTATTCCCCCGGCGCGCGATTCGCCGCGCCGTCAGACGTTGAGCAGCAGGTGCTCCCGCTCCCAGGAGCTGATCACGTGGAAATAAGTGTCATATTCCAGTTCCTTCACCTGCGAAAACAGGTCCACGAACGGTTCTCCCAAGATCCGGGTCAGCGGCTTGCATTCGCGGAACTCGGTCAGGGCGGTATTCAGATTCCGGGGCAGTCCGTAGGGCAGCTGGTAGGCATCGGTTTTGAGAGGATCTTCGGGCCGCAGACGTTCCACCATGCCCAGGTAACCTGCCGCCAAGGAGGCAGCAAAGGCCAGGTACGGGTTGCAGTCGGAGCCTGGGATGCGGTTTTCCACGCGCGTGGATTCCGGCTTGGCCAGCGGCACGCGCAGTCCGACGGTGCGGTTGTCGTATCCCCAGTGTGTATTGATGGGCGCCGACATGTAGCGTGCGATGCGCCTGTAGGAATTGACGTTGGGCGCAACCAGCGGCATGGCCGCTGGCATATACTGTTGCAGGCCGCCTATGTAGTTGAGGAACAGGCGCGTCGGTTTGCCGCGGTTGGTTGCAAAAATGTTCTTGCCGGTTTTCCGATCTATGACGCTCTGGTGCAGGTGCATGGCGCTACCGGGCTGGTTCTGATGCGGCTTGGCCATGAAAGTCGCGTACATGTTGTGCCGGTAAGCCGCCTCCCGGGCCGTGCGTTTGAACAGAAAAACCTGGTCGGCCAGCTTGAGCGGGTCCCCATGCAGAAAATTGACCTCGAGCTGCGCCACGCCGTCCTCGTGGATCAGGGTTTCGATGTCCAGCTTCTGCACCTCGGCAAAGTCGTAGATGTCCTCGATGATGTCCTCAAATTCGTTGACCGCGTCGATGCTCAGCAGGCTTTGCGACTGCGGCCGCCGGCCGGAGCGTCCCACCGGCGGTTCCAGCGGATAGTCCGGATCGGTATTGGGTTTTATAAGGTAGAACTCGATCTCCGGCGCTATCACCGGCTGCCAGTTACGTTTGTGGAACAGTTCCAGAACGCGTTTCAGGATGTAGCGTGGCGCAATGGGAACCGGTTTGCCGTTGGCGTAATAGCAGTCATGAATGATCTGCGCGGTGGGGCAGGGCGCCCAGGGCACGACGCGCATGGATTCCGGATCCGGCAGCACGCGCATGTCGATGTCCGCCGGATTGACTTGCCTGGTCTCTCCGACGTAATCGCCGGTGACGGTCTGGCTGAACAGCATTTCCGCGACGCGGATGCCTTCTTCCGCCGGATAGCGTTCCGCCGGCACGAATTTGCCGCGCGCGGTTCCCGCCATATCGGGTATCAGCGCTTCAACTTCTTCTATACCGTGTTCCTGGAACCATTCTTTGATGTCAGTCATAAAGTACTCCCGGACCGCCGGCCGCAGGCCCGGCGGCATCCGGGTTATTCACCCTGGTTTGCAAGTGTTCTGCAGGTATACGCCTGTCCACCGCCCGGTCACGGGCGATGGACACACATACGCATATTCTGAGCTATTTGAAATATTTGCGGAAGGTGATGCCGAAGGTTCTCGGCTGGTTGAGGGTGAGCCGCTGCGTCGCCCATCGGTTGCTGAAGAAATCCTGGCCCCGCTCATCCCACAGGTTGTTGACAAACACCGCCGCGGTCCAGCCCGGCGTGTCTATACCGAGGCGGATGTCGCCCGTACTGTAGGGATGCTGCACTGTTACCGGGCGGTTGTGGACAACTGATTCGACCCCGGCGAGCGAATTGACGGATTTACCCTTGTAAGCCCAGTCGAAGCGGACGAACGGATTGCCGCCCTGGAATTCCATCGGGAACGTGTACGTTACACCGAGCGTTCCCTTCCAGTCCGGCGACAGCGGGAGCGGTGTACCTGCCGTGGCTGTGAACGGTGCCTGGGAACCCTGGAACAGCGTGGCAGAAGTAGCCAGGCGCGCGTGGTTGTAGGCGAAATTGCCGGAAATCTCCCAGTTCTCGAACGGGATCCAGTCCACCGCCGCCTCGACGCCATCGATTTTGGCGCTTGGGAAATTGATATACGCCAGCGAGAACAGGCCCGGTGTGGGATCGTTCACCTGGATCTGGATATTATTCCATTTCATCATGTAGACGGCGATATTCGCCCTGAGGCGGCCGTTCAGCCAGGTGGTCTTGGCGCCAAATTCGTAGTTATCCAGGAAATCCGACTTGTAGGTACGTGGCAGAATCGATTTGCGACGTACGGGGTTGCCGCCGCCCGCCCGGAATCCGCGAGAGTAGGTGAAATAAATCAGCTTATCCGCGTCGATATGATAGGTGGCAGTAAACTTGGGCACGAATCCGGTTTCCGAAGATGTCGGGTTCGCATTGGTTACGATGAGATCTGTGGCAGGGTTGGGCTTGTTGGTCTGCATGGCGCCGCCCTGCAGCAGGTTGAAACTGCTTTCCACGTAGTACCAGCGGCCACCCGCGGTAATGGTCAGGTGATCCGTGAAATCGAAACTCGCCTCTCCGAATACCGCGATCGTTTGTAGCGACTGATCGTAACGGCCGAAGAACCAGTTTTTGCTCGGACCCAGGGGATAGGTCTGGGCCGTGCCCCGATAATCCGGGTTGGTGCTGTCGTAGCGAATCGCATATGCCTGGTAGTTCAAGTAGGTGAACGCCGGGCTGGAGGCGAAGTTGTTCACGTTGGAGGTAAACAGAGACTTGGTTTCCGAGTGGTCGAAGAAAAACCCCACCAGGCCCTTCCAGCGGCTGTCCGAATCCTTGGGCGTCGCCAGCCGTGCTTCGACCGTCCAGGCCCGAGTGTGTTCCTTATCGCGCGCCTTGGCACGCGGGTCGCCGCCAAAGTTGTAGATATCGTAGGCGGCGTAATAATTATCGTGTTTCTGCTGGAATGAAAAGAGGTAGGCGGTCGCGTCGGCGTTGTATTCAAACTTGCGGTTGAAGTAGGACACCGCCAGGGTGGCATCGGCCCAGCCCATCTTCTTCTCGATGGTCAGCGCGAGCTGGTACCACTTGTCGTCGGCGGATTCCGGGTTGAACCGGACCTGCTGCAGGTCTCCGACGCCCAGGTTGACGTCGCCGAAGCCGTGACTCTTGGTTTCCTGAAAGATGGCGGCCAGATCCACTGTTAACGAGCCATCCGGTGTCCAGCGCAAGGCCGCGCGGCCGCCGGTAATGTCCTGACTGTTGACGTTTTTCTTGACATTGGCGGCATTGGTGAACGTCCCACCGGGGCTCTTGCCCAGGACGTTATCGATGTACCCGGCGTCGTGGGTGTGAAAGCCGACCAGGCGCAGGGCGAGGGTGTCCTTGATCATGGGCAGGTTGACCATGCCGCTGACGTCGTAGCCCCAGCCGCCGTGATTGACGTTGTTGCCGGTCGCCTGGACCCAGCTGTCGAACCCGGAGGCATCCGGCTTGTTGGTGATGATGCGCAGGGTGCCCGATTCGGACGCGTCGCCGAACAGAGTACCCTGCGGGCCGCTCAGGGCCTCGACCCGCTGAATGTCTATAAGCCGCGGGTCCGGATTAAGCCCGGCGGCGGTAATGGGCTGTTCGTCCAGGTAAACCGAACTGGACGGCCGCGCGCCGTACTCCAGTCCGGACGCCGCAACGCCGCGGAACACGACGGTGGTTCCGCCCGGCTCGCGTTTGGCGAAATCCAGCGCCGGAATAAACTTGGCATAATCGCTCAGGCCGGTGAAGCCGCGCTTGAGAATATCTTCCGTGGTGAAAGCGGTGATCGATTCCGGGACGTTTTGAAGGTTCTCGGCCCGCTTGGTGGCCGTTACGACAATTTCCTCCAGCCCTTGCGACTGTTGCTGTGCGTAGGCCGCCGGAAGGCCGGCAACCGCGGTCGATACTGCAACCGCCAGTGCTTTTTTCTTGGAAGGAAGGGCTGATCTCAGCATAGAGCCGTTAGTCATAGTCGATCACCTTTGCAGCAGTGGAATTCCCCCGAATGAGGCATTTATGTTACCCCATGTGTAGTCCAATACCAACCCCGTGCGGCCCCATTGTGCTGAATGATGGATCATTCAGTCGCGACCCTTAAGCAACTGGTTCATGGTTAAAAGTTGAACAAAACGCCTGAAAGGGACTTAACGATTTAACAGGATTTTTGATGGATCCCGCGGGCATCGTTGCAGACGTACAACAGAGGTTTGACTTGGGTCTGGCTTACGATTACTTTTCCCTGCACTCGACACGTCGTGCGCGGGCAAAGACTTCCTTACCACTTAAGCGACTGAAACTTCCATGGATATCGATACGGAACTGCGGGAACTCGGTGAAGTGCGGATTGACGCGTTGCGGGACGCAATTCTGGCCCAGGATGACAAGGTCTGGCTGGAGCAGGAGCATCGCCAGAACAGCTACGAGGTGCACAAGCAGACCCGCTCCATCGTGCTGGTGTTCACCGACGGTTCCGGCTGGCCCAGCATCGAGGTCAGCAAGCAGCCGGGCTGGGACCGGCTGGCCGAGGTGGCGATACCGGTCATGCACGATATTATCGGCCGGTTCTATGCGCCTGGTGGCACTATAATCCGCGCCATGGCGGCCAAGCTCGTCAGCGGCGGCATTATCCGCCCGCACCGCGATTCGCACCCTTCGTTTCACAACGGTCACCGCATTCACGTGCCCATCACTACCAATCCGCGCGTTCGTTTCATGATCGACGGCAAACCCTTCCAGTTGAAGGTGGGTCAGGCCTATGAGATCAACAATCAGAAGATCCACAGCGTAATGAACAAGGGCACGGAAGATCGCATTACTTTCATCTTTGATTACGTGCCGCCGGAACTGCTCGGGCGCGAAGCCATCCCGGCCGAGGCCGCGCACGCCTGAGTACGTGCTTTGAGGCGCGGTGCATCGCGGTACCCGGGTGCGTCGTTTCCTTAGGTGCTCGCTTGCGGACGTCCATAACAATTTCCGGCACGGGTAATTTTGCATGACCACGCTGATCGCCACTTCCGTGGTGCGGGGAAGCCATCAGGGAGAAAGCCACGGCGGCGTCTACCTGATTGACTTGGACACCCGCCGCGTCGTCCAGACCATCGACTGGAACAGGGCCGACATCGACTGGCAAGGGCGCGGCTGGGATCGCGGCCTGCGCGGCATCGCGTTTGATGGGGACACTGTCTATATCGCCGCCAGCGATGAACTGTTCGCCTTTACACCCGAGTTCGGCCACCTGGCCTCATACCGTAATCCGTTCCTGAAACACTGCCACGAGATTGTGCGCTATGAACGCAGGTTGTATCTCACATCGACGGGATTCGATTCAATCCTGGGTTTCGATCTCGATGAAAAGCAGTTCAGCTTCGGCTTGAATATCATCCGCGAGGGTGCCGGTTTCCGCGCCCAGCCGTTCAACCCCGCGTCCCAGAACGGTCCCATGCCCGGCAATGAGTTGCACATCAATAATATTTATTGCACCGATCGGGGCATGTACATCAGCGGCCTGCGCACGGGTGCGGTGCTGGTCTTCGACGGACGCCGCATCATGCCCTGGTCGACCCTGCCCGAGGGTGCGCACAATGCGATTCCGTTCCGGGACGGTCTGTTGTTCAACGACACACGCGCCGATGTAGTGCGTTTTGCATCGCCGTCGGAGGACCGGGTGTTCAGGGTGCCACACTACGATCCCGGGCAACTCACCCACACGGATCTGGATGAGTCACGCATCGCCAGGCAGGCATTCGGGCGGGGTCTGTGCGTACTTGACGACGGCAGTATCGCCGCGGGCTCGTCACCGTCCACCATCGCACTGCATCATGTCGATCGGAAGGAGACGCTGCTGACGGTCACCCTGACCTTCGATATCCGCAACGCCATCCACGGCCTGGAAGTGTGGCCCTATGCCTTCCCGGCGCTAGAGTCCGCGGACTCCGGCTCAGGGCTCCCGGGACCTCTTTGAAACGTTTAATCTCGGCAGTGGTCTGCTGGACGAGGCCGTGTTCGGTGTAGCTCATGGGCTCGTTTCTTTTGTGTCGTAGCCTTGAAACGCAAACGGGTTCAGAAATTGCCGCTGTCACAGCGAGGCTTTGGCCACTGCCGAAAGGCGCGCCACCCCACACACCGCGTTCCAGTGCCGCCGGATGCTGTTGACCTGGCCGTCGATCACGGCGCGTGCCTGACCACCGGATAAAAGAAACTGGTTCGCCGCGGCCACACACACATCGAGCCGGCTGGCTCGGTTATCGCCCCGGATCAACATCGCCTGAGTGGCCTCGTTACCGGCACGGTATTGCGGGCAAATGTCACAGGCCGGGGTCAGCCGCTTGCCGCCTCGGATTGGGTGAGGCCTTGCGGCGATGAGCCGAGTTTCTTCTCCACTTCCTCCAGTGGCAGTGACTTCAGATCGTCCTTTGCACCGGGTTTCATAGGAGTCTCTCCTTCTGTGTCATTCGGATTACCCGGCCCACCGTCAAGCCCTGGATCAGGATCGAGAACACCACGACGAAGTAAGTCAGAGTTAGCACCAGGCTGCGCGAGTATCCCCCCGGCAGCGACAGGGCCATTGCCACCGAGATGGCGCCGCGCAATCCGCCCCAGGTGAATACCGCAATCGCTCCTTTTGTCTGTGCCGTCACTCGGCTGAGGGGTGCGATGATTGCCGCGACGCTCAGCCAGCGCGCGGCCAGCACGATCGGTATCGCGAGAACTCCGGCCAGGAGCCATCTGCTTTCGATCGGGAGCACGAGAAGCTCCAGGCCGATCAGGAGGAACAGAACGACGTTGAGAATCTCGTCGATGATCTCCCAGAAAGCGTCAACGTGCGCGCGCGTCTTGTGGGTCATGGCGTGTGTCCGCCCCTGGTTGCCCACCAACAGACCCGCGACGACCACGGCGATCGGTGCGGACAGGTGCAGGGCGTCCGCCAGGGCGTAGAGGCCCATGGCCAGGCCGAGCGTGAGCAGGACTTCGACCTGATAGTCATCGACGCGCCTGAGCATCTGGTAGGCGATGAATCCCGCCGCCAGCGCCAGCGCAACGGCGCCGCCCACTTCCTTGAGCAGCAGCATCCCCACTGCGCCGACACCGATGAACAGCGGCGCGGCGCCGCCGGCGGCGGCTTCGCCCGCGCCCGTGAGCTGCAGGAGCACCAGGAAGGCAACGACACCCAGCCCGTCGTTGAACAGCGACTCGCCGGCCACCTGCACCTCGAGCTGCCGGGGCGCGCCGACGGATTTCATGATCTCCAGTACCGCGATGGGGTCGGTCGGCGAGATCAGGGCGCCAAACAGCAGTGCATGCAGGACAGGAATGCCGAGGCCGAGCCAACCGAGGACCAGCCAGGTCGCACCGCCGATAATGAAGGTGGAGGCAAGCGTTCCGAAAATAGCGAGCGACGAAATAGTAAGCCATTCGCGGCCAAGCGCCTGCAGATTCACGTGTATGGCGCCGGCGAACAGCAGGAATGCAAGCATGCCATGCAGTACCACCTGGTTAAAGTCGATCCGCGAGACCAGTGTCGTCGCCTGTTCACGAAATCCCCCGGCGTAGGGACCGATAAGGACCAGCGTGAGCGACCCCACCAGGGCTACCAGCATGACGCCGACCGTTGTTGGCAGCTTGATATAACGGTAATTGATATAGCTCGAGATGCCCGCCAGCGAGATCAGGATGCTGACCAGGGCAAAGAAGCTCAAGACGCTTCCGGGTGGGACTCGTCTGCGAGCGCTTCGCGCACGCGCGTCAGCCGCATCTCGAGCCGTGCGCGATCGTGCGCGGAGTCGATGGTGCGATCGGCCAGCTCTGCAATCCGCTGCAACTGGTCGCGCAGCGCCTGCCGCCGGCTCCGATTGTCCGTCAGACTGCCGATGGCTTCGAGAGCGCCGAGTATGCGCGACATTACGGAGACGTTGCCGTCGGCGTTTCGGCGGATCTGATCGAATGCGTCAAGCAGAAGATTTTCAAATGTCGGGGCCATGGCGACCACGCGCAGTTCCCTTTCGTCGTAGCGCCGCAACGCCGGAAACTTCCGGGGGGCGAGCCGCGCCAGAATCGCCGTCAGGTAATCCACGCATATAATCGCTGTCGAGGTATCGTTGATGCCGGGCGAAAGTGCTTTTAATGCGATGTCCACGATCTGTCTGACGCCGAAGGCGGGATCCTGGTCCACGGTGCGGTAGCTGCTGATGCTGTATGAGGCATTAAGGGCGGCGATCGTCTCTTGATCCGGCGGTTGTTCCAGGGCCAGCGACGCCAACATGGTATTTTGGACAACGAACTCCCCGATCCCGCACTCCATCCGCACGATGCCCATCCTGTCCTGCGCCAGTTGCAGGAGCCCATCGTTATCCACGTTCTGAATGTAGCCGTCCATCTCTGCCGGCACGGCGTGCCAGGTCCTGTGTTTCAGAGACTGAAGCACCCGATCCTGGTCCTCATCCTCGTCGAGTTCTTGTCCCATTTTTTCCGGAAACAGCCGATCAACGGCAGCTATGGTTTCCTCGGCGACCGAGGCGATGATGCTGGAAGACTGGATCGACGAGGCGATGTGATGAATGAAGTAAATGAGGACGCCAACGCCGCCGAGTGCCATAACAAATGCGAAGAATACCGCCACGCTTGGCACGAACTGCGCTTCACCGATGCCGCCGCGAATGGTGAGCAACACGATCAGGCAATAAACGAAAATGCCGGCGAAAATCCCGAGCGTGACCTGCGTGACGCGGCTGCGCATGAAGTTGCGCAGGATGCGCGAGGTGTATTGGCTCGACGCCAGCGCCAGCGCCACCAAAGTCATGGAAAAGGTGATGCCCATCACGGTCATCATCGAACCGGCGAGCGTGGCCAACAACTGGCGTGCGCCTTCCGGTTCGGCTCCGAACAGGCGCGGCCACCTGGCCAGCCAGAGATCGCCCGCGGCGGACTCTGTTTCAATCAAGGCGACCGCCACGGCAATGCTGGCCGCGACCATCAGCGAAGGCATAAACCAGAAGCTCGAGCGCAGATTGTTCCAGAACTGCCTGAGCCTATGCATGGGGCGTCCGCCACTTCCAGTTGCGGATCTCCGGCAGGTCCCGACCCTCTCTGGCGATGTATTGCTTGTGCTCGACAAGTTTGTCCTTGAGCTGCTGCTTGAGGTAGATGCCCCGGTCGCCGGTCTGCGGCAGGCGGTCGATGACGTCCATCACGAGGTGGAAGCGGTCCAGGTCGTTCAGCACCGTCATGTCGAAGGGCGTGGTGATGGTGCCCTCCTCCTTGTAGCCGCGGACGTGGATGTTGTCGTGGTTGGTGCGGCGATAGGTCAACCGGTGGATCAGCCACGGGTAGGCGTGGTAGGCGAAGATGATCGGCTTGTCCCTGGTGAACAGCTCGTCAAAATCCACGTCGCTCAGCCCGTGAGGGTGCTCGCTTGGTGGCTGCAGCTTCATCAGGTCGACGACATTGACCACGCGGATCCTCAGCTCCGGCAGATGCTCGCGCAGGATGGACACCGCGGCGAGCGTTTCCAGCGTGGGCACGTCACCGCAGCAGGCCATGACCACGTTGGGCGCCGTGCCCTGATCGTTGCTCGCCCACTGCCAGATGCCAATGCCTTCGCTGCAGTGCTTGACGGCGGCATCCATCGTCAGCCATTGCGGCGCCGGGTGCTTGCCCGCGACCACCACGTTGACGTAGTGGCGGCTGCGCAGGCAATGGTCCATCACCGAGAGCAGGCA
>CAZNWR010000057.1:0-13656 GCA_964576645.1 uncultured Enterobacteriaceae bacterium
CGGGATTTTCGGCGACGCCAACCCGCCGTGCCGGTCGCTTGAAGCAGGTGCTCAGGGCTCGGCAAATCTACCCTGGCGTCGTTATTTGAACATTTTGAGAGTGAGTATTTACTATCAGCAGATTCTTTACTGGTTTTGATGTCCTGCTGGAAGGTCGGCCCCGCGCCTTGTCTGCAGGTTAGAACTGGCTTTCCATTTTGCGCTCTCGGACCAATAACTCCTGTACCGCATCACGCGGCGCCTTAACTCCGGTGATAACGCTTTGCACCTGTTCGCTGATAGGCATTTCCACGTTCAGGCGGTCCGCCAACTGGCACACCACCCCCGCCGTACGCAGGCCCTCAATGGCCTGCCCGATGTCGGCTTTTGCCTGATGCAGAGATCGACCGGCGGCCAGTGCCAGACCCAAACGGCGGTTACGGGACTGGTCGTCGGTGCAGGTCAGCACCAGGTCACCGAGGCCCGCCAGGCCGATGAAAGTCTCGCTCTTCCCCCCCATGGCCACGCCGAGACGCGTGATTTCCGTCAGCCCACGGGTGATCAAAGCGGCGCGCGTATTGGCGCCGAAGCCCAGCCCGTCGGCGATACCCGCCGCTATCGCCATCACGTTCTTTACCGCGCCACTAACCTGAACTCCGATCACGTCACCGTGGGTGTAAATACGGAATACGTCACAGTGAAACAGATCCGCGAAATGTGCGGCGTCTTCATCGCTCTCGGAGGCAATGGTCACTGCCGTGGGCAGGCCTGCGGCAACCTCCCTGGCGAACGAGGGTCCGGAAAGCACCGCCAGCGGCAACGGCCCGAGACATTCCAGCACCACTTCGTGGTTGAGCGCCCAGGTGCCGGGCTCGAGACCTTTGCTTGCCAGGCATATCCGCGGTTGGAAATCATTCAGTGTTTGCAGCCGCTGCAGGGCGCTTCGCAAGCCTTCACAGGGAACGGCAATTACCACGTCCGCAACCTCGCCGGAAAGACCATTGATGTCGACGACGGGGATAAGCGGATCCGGAAACGCAAAACCCGGCAGGTGCCGGTCATTGGTTCGCTGCCGGGAAAGTCGCTCGATGTGGGCGGCATCGGAGTCCCAAAGGTAAGTCCGGACGCCACGCCTGGAAAGCACCAGCCCCAGGGCAGTACCCCAGGAACCTGCCCCCAGGATCAGTATGCTCTTGCTGGCCACCGACCCTAACCCTGCTTCAATGAATGCCGGGGCGATGGCGCCCCGGCGAACGTGAAATTACGTCAGGTTTAATGAGGCGGTGAACCATCGCCCCGTACCGCCGCCTGCCCGGCTTCCTGCTGCAAATGCTGCTCATACAACGCCTCGAAATTCATGGGCGCCAGCAGCAATTGAGGAAAGCCTCCGCGCATTGCAAGATCGGCCACTACTTCGCGCGCAAAAGGGAACAGGATATTCGGGCACCCGGTGGCCAGCAGGCGCTTCACCATGTCTTCCGGCAAACCTTCGATAAAAAATATTCCCGCCTGGTGCACCTCGCAAAGATAGACGGTCTTTTCCTCAAACTGGACGGTCACTGTAATCGCCAAGGTCACTTCATAGGTATTTTCAGCGAGAGTCGCCGCAGAATTGGCGACGTCCATATTTACTGACGGGCTCCACTGTTCCTGAAAAATTGTCGGCGAATGGGGGGTCTCGAAGGAAAGGTCCTTGATATATATCTTTTGAACGCCGAATTGCCCTTGACCCTCCGGCGTTTCGCCCTCGCCTGCTTCTACTATTGCGTCTTCCTCAGACATGCTCTTTATCCCGTATTAATTTGAACTTAATGGCTATTCCGCGATACGGGCAAGCTGGCACTGCGCCATGCTTCCAGCCCTCCCGCCAGGGAATAAACTTTCTCAAACCCCTTGGATTTCAACAACCGCACCGAAGGTCCCGCCGTCGAGCCGTTCCGGCAATAGACAACCACAGGCTTACCTCGATGCTTGGAAAGTTCCGCTTCGCGCGCTTCCAGTTCAGAAGCCGGAATACTTACGGCATTTAAAATATGCCCGGAGCCGTAATCGGACTCGGGCCGGATGTCCACAATGATCGCCCCTTCCCGGTTCAACAGCCTGGTTGCCTCCGCCGGCGACACCTGCATGACACCGGTCATGGCATTGCCGAAAATGCTCCACAGAAGCATTATAAGCAGCGCAAAAAACAGGGTGACCAGAAGCAGATGATTTGCTGCAAATTCAGGAATTCGTTCCATCATGAGGCGTTGACTGGCTTCAGCCGTATAAGGGGTGCGAAAGGGCCAAATAATACGGTATACGCCCGCGATTAGAAACTGCGGAACGTACAATGGGCGCGCAGCTTACCACATCACCGAGAAATTCATGTTAGACTTCGCACGGCTGCAAACGCGCGCATCGCATCACCTGCGAACCATCCCGGCACCTGCACTCACGCCATGAACGAATTCAATGCCTTTTTGGGTCGATCGCGGCAACCATGCAACTGACTCACCGTCCCGTCGTTCTTATAGTCCTGGACGGATGGGGCTACTCCGAGAACACGGTTTACAACGCCATACACAGCGCCAACAAGCCGGTCTGGGACCGGCTTTGGACGGACTTTCCACACACGCTGATCAATGCATCCGGCCTGGATGTCGGCTTGCCCGACAACCAGATGGGGAATTCGGAAGTTGGACACATGAACATCGGGTCGGGCAGGATAGTCGACCAGGAGTCGACCCGCATCACCAGGTCCATAGAAACCGGTTCCTTCTTTAAAAACGAGGCCCTGAACAAGGCGTTTCGCGACGCCGCGGGACGCGGCCGATCCGCGCATATCATGGGGCTGATGTCCCCCGGCGGTGTTCACAGCCATCAGGAACACATCTTCGCCCTGATGAATCTCGCCAAGCGATGCGGGGTCAAGAATATCTTTCTTCACGCGTTTCTGGATGGGCGCGATACGCCGCCCAAAAGCGCGGCTGAATACCTGCATGATGCACAGATGAAAATGTCGGAGCTGGGTGCCGGGCGATTCGCAAGCATCATAGGCAGATATTATGCGATGGACCGCAACAAAAACTGGGAAAGAACCAAAATCGCCTACGATCTGATCAGCGAAGGGAAGGCGGAGTTTCAGTCCACGGACGCCTTCATTGCCGTGGACATGGCGTATGCGCGCGGAGAATCCGATGAATTCGTACATGCAACCGCCATCGTACCGCGCGACGGCAAACCCCTACGGATCGAGGACGGCGACGCCCTGATCTTCGCAAATTACCGGGCGGACCGCGCCCGCCAGCTGGCCCGGGCATTTACCAAACCCGACTTCCACAGTTTTGAGCGTGACTATGTGCCGAAGTTGGGGGCATTTGTAAGCATGACGAAGTACAAGGCCGAATATGATTTCCCGGTGGCGTTTCCGCCGGTTCACCTCAAAAACGTTCTGGGCGAGTACCTGGCTAACCTGGGGCTGCATCAGCTGCGCATCGCGGAAACCGAAAAGTATGCCCATGTCACGTTTTTCTTCAATGGAGGGGAGGAACAGGTATTCGCAAACGAGGATAGAATTCTTGTGCCATCTCCGAACGTACCGACCTACGATCTGCAGCCGGAAATGAGTGCATTCGAGGTCACTGAGAAGCTGACTGCCGCCATCATGAGCCGTAAGTACGACATGATTATATGCAACTATGCCAATGCCGACATGGTCGGGCACACGGGCGACTTTGACGCGGCGGTCAAAGCGGTCGAGGCCATCGACGAATGCCTGGGTAAAGTCGTCGACGCCGCCCAGGCCGTTGGCGGCGAATTGTTGATAACGGCCGACCATGGCAACGCAGAACAGATGCGCTCGTTCATCACCGAGAAGGTAAAGGCCCAACCCCACACGGCCCATACCAGCAATCTTGTGCCCATGATTTATATCGGACGCCCTGCCGAGATCCTTCCCGGTACGGGTGCGCTGTGCGATATCGCCCCCACCCTGCTTCGTATCATGGGCATCGAGCAACCCGCCGAAATGACGGGTCGGCCGTTGTTCAAGCTTGCCGATGTTCCAACCAGGGCGGTTGTCGGCTCCTGACGGCGTGGTTCGTTTCCCGCGGGGACAACGCTGCGCCCGGGGCCTGATTATCGCCGCCTCGGTCGTCCTCAGCTTGCTGCCTCCGGCACGTGTTTTTGGAAATACGGGTGCGAATGACAATTCCACTGCCAAAAAGCTTGAAACCGTCCGATCGCAGATCAAGAACGTACAGTCCAACATCCAGTCCGCCCGCGAAAGGACGGACGCATTTTTAGCCGAACTCAAGAAATCCGAAGTCGCCCTGGCAGCCGGTGAAGCGAAGTTGCATGAGATCGACGGCTCCATCACTCAAAAGAATGACGATCTGAAAAAGCTGCGCGCGAAGCAGGCCAGGCAGCGCCGGACACTGGCCTCGCAGCGAACCGACCTGCGCGCCCAGATCCAGGCCGCGTACAAGATCGGACGGCAGGACTATCTTAAGCTGCTCCTGAACCAGCAGGATCCGTCATCCATAGGCCGGGTACTTGCATACCATGACTATTTCAACCGCGCCAGGAGCCGGCGCATCAAGCTGGTGAAAGCCGCCCTGGCACGCCTGGACAAACTTCATACACAGATCCGGAGCGAAACCGGAAAACTGGAAGCACTCAAATCACAGCAACTTGCCAAATTGAAGGAGATCAAGGGCTACCGGACGACGAGACAGGCCACCATCGACCAGTTGCGCAATTATATTAGCTCCCAGGGAAATCGGCTGGCGATGCTCCAGCACAATGAAAAGGAACTGGAGGCGCTGCTGAATCGCCTGCGCAGTGAAAAGACGGTCATGCGCGAATACCGGAAACTCCCGCCATTCGCGTCCTTAAAGGGCAAACTGACTTGGCCGGTCAAAGGCAGGATCATCCATCACTACGGTGCGCCCGGAGAGGGAGGTCAACTCAGGGCGCGCGGCGTTACGATAAGTGCGAATGCCGGCACCAAGGTGCATGCCGTCAGCGCCGGCAAGGTGATATTCGCCGACTGGTTCAGAAATATGGGCCTGCTCATAATCGTGGATCACGGTGATGGATTTATGAGTCTGTACGGCCACAATTCGCGGCTGCTCAAAAAAGCAGGCGACATGGTGAAAACCGGCGACGTAATTGCACTGGTAGGCGATACCGGCGGAGAAACCCGTCCGGAGCTCTACTTCGAGATCCGGAAAACCGGTGTGCCGGTAAACCCTGATCTCTGGTGCCGCGGCTGAGCTACGCGCTGAATTGCTTGTCACTTAATGCGCGTCCCCTGTATTCTGTCCGGCACACCATGTTGAAACGCTCCTGATGCCACATATGGTCCAACCCGCAGCCGGGTGCGTTCCAGTTCGAAAACAGCTTCCCTGAAGTAGGACCGTTATGACTTTACGATTCAGAATTCCCGTCCTGTTCGCCGCGCTGTTGCTGGCCTGTCAGCCTGCTTTTGCCGACGATTCCAACGCACAATCCAAATCGCCCAGCGCGCAGTCGAGCTCCGCAACCGCCCAGCTCCCCCTGGATGAGATCCGCGCGTTCACCGAGGTATTCGGCAAGATAAAAAGCGATTACGTCGAGCCTGTCAAAGACAAGACGCTTCTTGAAGACGCTATCCAGGGAATGCTGGAGGGCCTCGACCCGCATTCCGCCTACCTGGACAAGAAAGCCTATGCCCAATTGCAGGAAGGTACGACGGGTGAATTTGGAGGTATCGGTATCGAGGTGGGAGTTGAAGACGGCTTCGTAAAAGTCATCTCGCCCATCGACGACACGCCGGCGGCGCGTGCCGGCATCAAGCCGGGCGACCTTATAATTCGCCTCAACGGTACGCCGTTGAAAGGACTGCCGCTCAATAATGCAGTCAACATGATGCGCGGAAAACCGGGGACCAGCTTGACCCTGACCATTGTCCGCCAGGGTGTTGAGAAGCCCCTGAAAGTAAAGCTGAAGCGCGCGATCATTACCATAAAAAGCGTCCGGGCGCGCACCCTGGACCCCGGTTACGGCTACCTCAGGATTTCCCAGTTCCAGACTCATACCGCGAATGAACTTCAAAACGCCGTGGCGCGCCTCAAGAAGGACAATGGCGGCAAACTGAAGGGTGTAGTCCTGGATCTACGCAACAACCCCGGCGGGGTATTGAGCGCGGCAGTCGCCGTTTCAGACATGTTCCTGTCAAAGGGACTGATCGTTTACACGAAAGGCCGCGTAAAGGACTCGGCCATGCGATTTACGGCTAAACCCAACGACGTGCTGCACAAGGCGCCCATCGTGGTGCTGGTCAACGGTGGTACCGCCTCGGCATCGGAGATCGTGGCCGGCGCGCTGCAGGACAACAAACGCGCGTTGATCATGGGACAACAGACGTTTGGCAAGGGTTCGGTCCAGACGATCCTGCCCATGCCGGATGACACCGCGCTGAAACTCACCACCGCCAGGTATTACACGCCGTCCGGGCGTTCAATCCAGGCATCGGGAATTACGCCCGATATAGTGATCCCTGAAGTCAAGGTCGAGAAAGTGAGCCCCGAGATAGCCACGGTAAAAGAGGTAAACTTGAGCGGACATCTGGCCAACCCCAATGCACCCGCGCCCGCAAAGAAGGAGAACACATCCATCGCGGAACCATCGCCAACCAAGGACTATGCACTGAGTCAGGCCCTGAACGTTCTCAAGGCACTTGCAATATTCAGAAACGGCGCCGGCTGATCGGCCATGCGGGGGGCGAGGATATGCCGCACATTTATCATCATGACGCTGGCGGTGTCCGGGATTTCCACGGCCGCCGCCGCGGGGGCCGGCTACAAACCGTGCATCGGCATTATCATCGACGACATCGGCTACCGTTACCATGACGATCAGGCGGCCATAGGCCTGCCGGGCCCGTTGGCCTACGCGGTCATGCCGTTATCTCCCCACGGAGGGGAAATGGCGCGGCTGGCGAGCGAACTCGGCAAAATCGTCATGCTGCACCTGCCCATGCAAGCGTCCGACAGTTACGAAAACCAGTTTCTCGGGCCGGGCGCCCTCACCTTGAACATGACCAAGCGGCAGATTTTGCAGACGCTCAACGCTGACCTGCGATCCTTGCCCGATATCTCCGGGGTCAATAATCACATGGGCAGCCTGTTAACCCAATATCCCGTTCGTATGGAATGGGTTATGAAGGACCTGAAAGCCCACAAAAAATTTTACGTGGACAGCATGACGAGCCACCGCAGCGTGGCGGGAACCGTGGCGCAAGAGCTTCACGTACCCACAATGCGTCGCGATGTGTTTCTGGACGACAAGCAGAATGTCAATTACATTCGCGGTCAGTTCAAGAAATTGATCGCCATCGCCAGGCGCAAGGGCACCGCCCTGGCCATCGGCCATCCGCGTCCTGATACCATCAAGGTTCTGAGCCGGCAGTTGCGTCTGCTCAAGCTTTACGGAGTCCGCCTGGTGAGCGTGCAAACACTGCTGCGCGACCGCGGTCAGCAACCCGGCTCGGCCGTCGCCGGCGACAACAGCGCCTCGGACACGTCCGAAGGACCTGCCCCGGCGGCCCTCGGACCCGTATTCATAACCGCCCACGCCCTCGCCTCCCACTAATCCTCCTTTCGACCCGCCCGATCAAGCGCTGCGAATAGTCCAGAGCACGGCATTGCGGCACCCGGGTGCCGGACACGCTGTGAATACATCCCTGTACGCTCGATCGCCGCGTCCCTGCGGCTCACGGTCCGGCACCCGGATACCGCAACGCCCTCAGCCGTCTATACCGTGTTTCGGGGAGGGGGCACCCGGAGAGTGTCCGGACGGGTGGCATGAGGTACGGGCTTTCGCGCGCAGCTTGCGAGCACGAAGCCCGTGCCCCATGACAGGACCCGTCCTCCATCCGGCTCAAAGTGCACGAATAATACAGAGCACCGCATTGCGGCAGCCGCCCGACAGGCAGGATCCGCCCGCCCAACGCGTAGAGAAGGTTGAAAGTGCGGGGAGATTAAGCGGGCGCGGGCTGTCAATCACGCATGGCCAACAGCAGAAACGCGAGGCCGGCGAAGCCGAGCACCCAGGCCAGCATGCGCTCGTTGCCCAGCCAGGCCGGAAACCCGTAAATCCCGTACAACAGCACCGCGGCCACCAGAAAGGCGGACCCCACAACGGCTACCCGGTTTCTGCGCCCGGTATTGCGGATCTCACGCCGCAGATCCTCGATCTGGGCCGACTGCCACTCAAGCTGAACCTTGCCGTCCCTCAACCGCTCCACCAGGTCTATTACCCGGTTCGGCAACTCCGGTAACCGGTCAAGCCAATGCGGAAGGTTCTCCCTGGTTCCACGCACCAGCCCCCGAATGCCCACGCGCTCGCTCATCCAGCGCTCCAGCAGCGGACGCGCCACCAGCCAGATATCCAGATCCGGGTACAACTGCCTGCCGAGTCCTTCCACGCTGACCAGCGTTTTCTGCAGCAGAATCAACTGCGGCAATATCACCATGTTGAAGCGCCGGGCGGTCTGAAACAGGCGTAATAACAGGGCGCCAAATGAAATTTCCTTCAGTGGCCTGTCAAACAGCGGCTCGCAGACTGTACGGATCGCGAATTCAAATTCATCGACGCGTGTTGTTGAAGGCACCCAGCCAGATTCAACATGCAACTGCGCCACCTTCTGGTAATCGCGATTGAGAAACGCCATAAAATTTTCCGCGAGGTATCGCTGATCGTATTCACTCAGCGAACTCATGATTCCGAAATCCACGACCATTATGCGCGGTGCCCGCCCCTCTTCGGGCTTTACAAATATATTGCCGGGATGCATGTCGGCATGGAAAAAGCTGTCCCTGAAAACCTGGGTAAAGAAGATCTCAACGCCGGTTTCCGCCAGCCAGCACAAGTCGACGCCGGCGGCTTTCAATCCTTCCACGTCACTGACGGGTATACCCGATATTCTCTCCATCACCATGACGTTGCGGCGCGTCAGATCCCATTCCACCTGCGGCACGTACAGCACTTCGGAGTCGGCGAAGTTGCGCCGTAACTGGGAAGCATTTGCCGCCTCACGCATCAGGTCAAGCTCGGCCATCAGCGTCTTTTCGTATTCCGAGACCACCGCCGTGGGTCGAAGCCTGCGCGCATCGCCCCAATACCGTTCCGCCATGTCGGCCAGGATATGCATCAAGCCCAGGTCGCGCCGGATCACCTTCACTATGCCCGGGCGCACGACTTTTACTATCATTTCCCGTCCGTCCTTGAGCGTGGCGGCATGGACCTGCGCGATAGATGCGGAGGCCAGCGGCACATCCTGAAATTCGGCAAAGAGATCGTCCACCGGGGCACCGAATTCCTGTTCGATGATCCGCCTGGCGGTTACCCCCGGGAAAGGCGCGACCTTGTCTTGAAGGCGTGATAACTCAGTGGCGATATCCTCCGGCAACATGTCACGGCGGGTTGACAGGAGCTGGCCGACCTTGACGTAAATGGGACCCAGTTCTTCAAGCACCAGGCGCAACCGCTCGGCGCGGGGACCGCGTGGTCTTCGCATCCAGTTCCACGGCAACAGGTACTGCACGAAACGGAACGGCCGGAACAGGTGCATTGCAAACACCAGGTCGTCCAGGCCGTGGGATATCAATACCCGCTGTATAAACAGCAGCCGGAGAAACTGGCCGGGTGTAATGATCCTCATCGAGCCGACCTCAATCTGCGCGCCATCAGCTCAAGGCGCTGCCGGAGCCGTTCAGTGTCATTCCGGAGCGTGTCCGCGGCGGTGGTGAATTCACGCACTTCGTCCAAATCAGGCAACAGCCGGTTCTCGTAACGCAGGTATTCACTGAAGCTCGCTCCCAGTGACCCGGCCACCGAACCCGTGTAGCCGGATATGGAACGCGCCAGGTTGCCAAGCTTTCTGGCCGGCAGGTCTCCGACCCAGTCTGAAGCGGCCTCCTCCCAGTCGGGCTTCATGTTCCTGAACACCCCCTGCAGCCTCTGGGCCGTCGCAACATCTCCCACGATTTCGATGCCGCCGCCGCGGCGTCTTCCGGGCTGCCGCCTCGATGTGACATACCTCAACACATCTCCCGGAGTTCCCCGGATCGTTACATCCGGAACCTGATCGCAGCGAACGTTCACATCCAGGCGGCGGCCGTGCGGGCAGATAAAAAAGGTCAGGTCGGGGCCGGGAACGTCAATGGCGATGACGGCGCCATCGAGTTCTTCCAACCCGATGGCCGCGTCCTGATCCAGCTCCAGCAATCTGTTGAACAATTTCTCCAGCAGCTTGACCGGCTGCAATGCCCGCACCGTCGAGCCGGGACCCTTCATAACCTGTACCCTCTGTGCACTGCGACGATCCCCCCGGCCAGATTCCAATAACGCACGCGCTCAAAACCGGCTTCCTCCATCATTGCCTTAAGCGCGTCCTGGTCCGGATGAACGCGAATCGACTCCACCAGGTACCGATAGCTGTCCCGGTCGCCGGTAACCATATCTCCCAGTGCGGGAATGATGCGCAGCGAATAGGCGTCATACAGGCGGGCCAACACAGGCAGAACCATCTTCGAAAACTCCAGAATGATCGCGCTTCCGCCGAACTTCAAAGTCCCCAGCATCGACACAAGCGCCGCCTTTTTATCAGTGACGTTGCGCAGGCCGAATGCAATATTTACACAGTGAAAACTGTGGTTATGGAAGGGTAATGCTTCCGCATCACACTGTACAAATTGGAGATTCTTTACCAGGCCGTGGTCCAGAAGCCGCGCGCGCCCGAGCTGCAGCATGGCGGCATTGATGTCGCACGCCGTCACGCTCCCTGTCTCGCCAACACGCCGCTGATATAATTGCGCCAGGTCCCCGCTTCCCGTCGCAAGATCCAGAACGCTGTGCCCCGGACGCACGCCGGAAAGCTGTACCGCGTATCGCTTCCACAGGCGATGTAGTCCAAACGACATCAAATCGTTCATCAGGTCGTAGCGACCTGATACAGAGGTAAAGACCCTGCGCACGCGTTCCGCCTTGTCCGCGGCGGCGACACGCTGGAAGCCGAAATCAGTCTGCTTTTCGGGTGTCATGTTGTTTTGCGCTCAAATCCCGCCGCCGCGAGCGAGTCCAGGTATTTGCGCCAATAGCGATCGCGGTTGCTGCCCAGATCATAAAGGTAATCCCAGGAGTAAAGCCCCGAACCGTGGCCGTCGTCGAACACCAATCTCACGGCATAGTTACCAACGGCCTCTATTTCCACGATATTGACCGACTCCTTGCCCGTTTGCAAAACCTCCTGCCCCGGGCCATGACCCCGCACTTCCGCCGATGGAGAATAGACCCGTAGCAGCTCACAGCTCAACTCAAATTCCGATCCGTCGTCAAACACGACCACAAGTTGCCGCAAACGCTGCCGCAGGTTTATGGACGTCGGAAAAGGTTTCTGTTCATTCATAAAATCAATGAAAAGTTAAAGATCGAAGCTAAAAGTGAAAGGAGTTGACTTCCCCTGGCTCCTTTCACTTTCCACTTGCTACAGGATGTAGCGGGCGAGGTCGTCGCTTCCGGCCAATTCGCCCAGATTGCGATCCACGTAGTCCGCATCGATCACAACTTTCTCCCCCGAGCGATCCGAGGCGGCAAATGAAACTTCTTCCAACAAGTGTTCGAGAACAGTATGCAGACGGCGTGCGCCGATATTTTCCGTCGCTTCATTTACCTGCCATGCAATCTCCGCAATACGCTTAATGGCGCCCGAGGCAAACTCCAGAGTAACTCCCTCCGTCTTCATTAACGCCGCATATTGTTCAGTCAGGGAAGCATCCGGCTCAGTCAGGATGCGGATGAATTCCTCCACGCCCAGCGCGTTTAATTCCACCCTGATGGGCAGCCGCCCCTGCAGTTCCGGGATCAAGTCAGACGGCTTGGAAAGGTGAAACGCCCCGGACGCTATAAACAGTATGTGGTCAGTCCTGAGCATTCCGTACCGGGTGGAAACCGTGCAACCCTCCACCAGCGGCAGCAGGTCGCGCTGTACTCCCTCCCGGGAAACGTCGGGGCCGCCCGTCTCGCCGCGCCCGGTAACCTTGTCAAGCTCGTCAAGAAACACCAGTCCGTTCTGCTCCACGTTTTCCAGCGCACGCAACTTGATTTCGTCTTCGTTGATGAGCTTTGCGGCCTCCTCTTCGGCGAGCACTTTCAGGGCTTCGCGTACTGTCAATCGCCGTACGTGCTTGCGTCCGCCTGACATATTCTGAAACAGCGACTGTAATTGGTTGGTCATATCCTCCATCCCCGGGGGCGCCATAATTTCGACGCCGATTGCCGGCATGCTCACTTCAACTTCAACCTCTCTTTCAGCGAGCTGTCCTTCGCGCAGCATCGTGCGAAAACGCTCCCGGGTCGCGTCCATTTGCTCCTTCGGCTCATCATCCTCAAAACCGCGCGGTCCGGGAACCAGGATCTCGAGTATTCGGTCTTCCGCAGCCTGTTCCGCACGCGGCCGAACCTTTTCCAGTTCCACTTCGCGCAGCATCTTGACCGCCACGTCCGCCAGGTCGCGGATTATGGATTCCACATCGCGGCCAACATATCCAACCTCGGTAAATTTTGTCGCCTCGACTTTGATAAACGGCGCATTAGCCAGCCTGGCCAGACGCCGCGCAATTTCCGTCTTGCCGACTCCAGTGGGGCCAATCATGAGAATATTCTTGGGTGTTATCTCATTGCGCAACTCAGCGTGCACCTGAGCCCGCCTCCAGCGGTTACGGAGCGCTATTGCCACTGCACGTTTGGCCGCATCCTGGCCGATGATGTACTTGTCCAGTTCCGTAACTATTTCTTTTGGAGTCAATTCCTTCATGTGTCGCCTTGGACCTTCGAGTCCGATCGTAGTTCTTCAAAAATAATGGAATGGTTGGTATATACGCAGATATCCGCCGCGATCGTGAGAGACTTCTCCACGATCTCCTTTGCACTGATATCCGTGCTTTCCAGCAGTGCGCGGGCGGCAGCGCGGGCGTAAGGGCTTCCCGACCCTATCGCCATAAGATCATCCTCCGGCTCAATGACGTCTCCACTGCCGGATATGATCAGGGAGCTTTCAGAGTCCGCGACGCACAGCATGGCTTCCAGCCGGCGCAGCATCTTGTCCATACGCCAGTCCTTGGCAAGCTCCACCGCGGACCGGGTAAGGTTGCCCTGATGTTTTTCCAGCTTGCCTTCGAATCGCTCGAACAGCGTAAAGGCATCGGCTGTGCCGCCCGCAAACCCGGCTATGATGCGGTCATGATACAGCCTGCGCACCTTCCGCGCGTTGGACTTCATGATAGTGTCGCCCATGGATACCTGGCCATCGCCGCCGATAACTACCGTACCGGCGCGCCGCACCGATAGAATCGTTGTGCCAATGAGATTGTTCAACATCTGTCTCCGTTCTTTGAGCAATTTGTCGTCAATGCGACAAACAAGGTAAAAGGTAAAGATTAAAAGTAAGAAGTGAAATGTTGAAAGTGCAAAGCATTGAGGAAGGTCATTGCTTTTACTTTTCAACTTTCAATTTTTAACGTCTAACTTTTCCGGCGGAATGAGCATTGTACACGACAGGCCGCAGCGCATTCCGCCGGCGCCGGCAGGCGCGGCTTGAAGCCGTCAACGAGACTTTCTCGCCCTGGAATGCGCCTGGTCGTAGACCTTCGC
>CAZNWR010000058.1:0-13603 GCA_964576645.1 uncultured Enterobacteriaceae bacterium
AACTGCGCCAGAATGCCGGCAATGATCGCCACCGCCAGCGGCTGCAGCATCTGGTCGCCCGAGCCGCTGATGGCGGCACCTAGCGGCAGCAGCGCCAGGATCATGGCCAGGGTACTCATGATGATAGGACGGAATCGGTTGAGCGCCGCTTCATAGATCGCCCGTCGCGGCGGCATAGTCTGCCGCAGATGCTGGAACTCGGAAAAGAGGAAGATCGACATCTCTACGGCGATCCCGAGAATCATCACCATCCCCATCATCGCGGTGATGTTAAGTTCAACACCGGTCACCCACAGTCCGAAGAACACCACGCCGGCGGAAAGGATGGACGTGCCCAGGATGATCACCGGGAACCACCAGTCCTCGTAGAGGAACAGCAGGAGCATGACCTCGGCCAGCACCACGGCGGCAAAAACGATCATCATACCGTGGGCAGCCTTGGCCTCCTGCTTATAGGCGCCGCCCAGCGTGTAATACACCCCCTCGGGCAACACCCGGTCCAGGGTCTTCTTTACCGACGCGATGGTCGTGCTCAACGCCAGTTTGCCGCTGGTCTCGGCGGTCACCGGAATGATCTGCGCCAGGTTCTCCCGGAACAGCGCCGGCTGCCCGTAGACGAACTTCACCGTCGCCATGGATCCCAGCGGGAAGGTATGCCCGTTGGGCGCCTGGATCAGCAGGTTCTTGATATCCTCGCGGTACAGCCGGCTGTGTTCCCGGTAGCGCGCATTCTGGGGTTGCGACCAGATCCGCACCCCGACGGGTTGCACCACTCCCATGTAGTCCGTAACGACCTTGCCCCTGAGATAGCGGGCGACCTGGTCCTTGACCCCGGTTGCGGTAAGGCCGTTCATGGCGGCCTGCGCTTCGTTGACGTGGATATTCAGGGCGTCGCCGGTGGGAAGCGTGCCCGGGTTCACCGATGACGGCTGAATGCCGGAGGCGTGCGAAATGGCATCCGCGACCTTGCCGGCGGCAGCGGGCAGAACCTCCGGGTTCCTTGCGCTCAGGTTGATCACCACCGGCTGGCGCCGGCCGACCATGTCACCGATCATGTCGCTCAGAAGCTGATGAGTGTCATAGTTCAAGCCCGGCACGGCGGCGTCGACTTTATCCCGGATCTGAGCCATCACGGTCCAGATCGGCGGCCGCTTGGACGGCGGCACCAGCTCGACGAAGAAATCCCCCCCGTAGGGCATGATGAGATCGCCCCCCAGGCCGGCTCCGGTACGGCGCGAGTAGGTATCCACGTATGGATTTTTCTTGAGGATAGCCTCCACCTTTGCCAGTTCCCGATTGGTCTCGATGAACGACGTGCTGGGTGCCGTTTGATAATCCAGCACGAAACCCCCTTCGTCCATTTTCGGAAGGAAACCGGAACCCACGTGCCCCTGGCCCAGATACCCGACAGCGGCGACGGCGACGAGGATGATGAGCGCCAGCCACGGCCTCGCGAACAGCCCGCGCAGCAGGCGCCCATGGAGACGGCGCATCCAGTCCTCCTTGTCATGGGACGGATCGTGCCACTTGTGGAAATCGATGAGCCCGCGCGCCATCAGCGGCACCAGCAGGGCCGTAAAGCCGTAGGAGATGATTAAAGACGACGCCATGGTGATTGACAGGAATTTGAAAAACGCGCCGGTCACCCCGGACAGGAACGCCAACGGGATGAACATGATGATAGTGGCACTGCTGGAGCCCGTCAGCGGCGTCAGGAACTCCCGCGCGGCGCCGAGCACGGCCCGGTGCGGCTGGTCCAGTCCGGGGACGCCCGCACGCCGCGAGATCTGCTCAACCATGACGATCGCGTCGTCGATCAGCAGACCGATGGCGGCGGCAATGCCGCCGAGGGTCATGATGTTGAACGTCATTCCGAATGCCGACAGCAGCACACAGGTGGTCAGCACGGACATGGGCACCGTGATCATCGACACCAGCGCCGCCCGCCAGTTACGCAGGAACCCGAGCACCACGCAGGCGGCAAAGATGAGGCCGATGACGATGGCCTCCTCCATCGCGCCGATGGAGGAACTGACAAGATCGGTCTGGTCGTACCACTTGTGGACGACGATCCCCTTGGGTTCCTTCTTCATAAAGGCATCGAGCTTCGAGACAACTTCCTTCTTCAACTTCAACGAATCGGCGTTGTCCTGCTGGAACACGTTGATGTTGACCGACGGCTGCCCATCGTCGTCCACCAGCAGCCACTGCGGAATCGAGCCCATTTCCACCCGGGCGATATTGCCCAGGCGCACAATGCCGCCATTCCTGGTGTGCAGGGTGACGTTACGGACCGACTGGATGGACCTGAACTGGTTATTGGTGAGCGTCAGGTAGAGCAGGTCGTTGTCCTGGAGACGGCCGACCGCCGCCAGGGAGTTGGATCCGGATATGGCATTGGCAACGTCGGTCGGTGTCAATCCGTAGGTCTGGAGTTGCTCCGGGCTGATGTAGACCTGGACCTCGCTGGTCTGTCCGCCCAGGGTACTTACCTTCCTGACACCGGGGATCCCGGTCAGCAGCGGCGCGATCTGGTATTTGGCGATAGTCTGCAGTTCCGCCGGCGGCACGGTGTTGGAGATCATCGCGAAGGAGATGAACGGCATGATCGCGTTAGGCGCCATCTGCAGTGCGTCGTAGCCCGTTCCCGCGGGCAGGTCCGGCAGTTTCTGCGCCAGCGCCGTCTCCACCCGCAGCAGGGCATTGGTCATATTGTAGCCCCATGGGAAATCGACGAAGATCTCCGCCGACCCGCGGGTCGTCGTCGATTCGACGTTGATCGCGCCCGGCACGGCGCGCGCCACCTTTTCCAGGGGTTCCGTCACCTTGATCAGCATGGTGTTGGCCGGCATCTCGCCGCTGCTCACCTCGACACGGATGCGCGGAAAGCTGACGGTGGGGAAAAGCTGGATCGGCAGCGTGATCCCCGCCACCACGCCCGCCAGCGTCGCCGCAAAAGCAATAAACAGAAGCGTGCGCCGGTGGCGCTCAACCCAGTCGAGGAAGTTCATTGCGCGGCTATTCCGGTCAATGCGTTGCCGCCCCGGCCGCGCCGCTTTCTCCACCGGCGCGTATTTTCGTGCCGTTATCGAGCTGGTAGTTTCCGGTGCCGACCACGGGGGCACCGGCAACGAGATTGCCCTGGATCAGATCTTTATCGCCTTTTGAAGTGACTACCGTAACCGGAACCAGTTTGGCCGAACCGTGAATCGACTGCACGATGTAGGTCTGGCCACTGGTGTTCAGCAGGACGGCCTCGTGCGGGACGATGTATCCCTGCCTGGTTCCGGTGTTGATCACAACCTTGCCCATTTCCCCGGTCAGCAGGGGACTGTGGGGCAGGGAAATCTCAATGGGGATGAGACCATTCAGCGTCGAGACAACGGACCCGCGCAAGACGACCTTGCCATGAAAGGTCCCGCTTCCACTGAACGGTGTAATGACCGCTTCGTCGCCGAGTTTGATGTTGACTACCTGGGCGGGCACCACGCCGGTTCTGAATACCAGCCCCGACGGGCGGGCAAGTTCGACCACCGGTGCGCCCTGCGCCAGGTAGGAACCGGTGCTTGCGGGGATATTCATGACCACGGCGTCGAACGGCGCGGTCAGTGTATTCGGGCCGTTGGCGCCCTCCTCCTTGAGCGCATCCAGAGTGGTCTTTGCGTCCGCTTCCGTTTTCTCGTCCTGCGCAAGCTGGGCCGCGGTCTCCAGATGCGACCCGGCCAGCCGCCGGCTCCGTACCAACAGGCGCCGGGCGACCGTCAGGGCAAGCTGCGCCTGCTTGTAGTTTGCGCGCGTCTCGGGGCTTGGCTCCAGCGTCACCAGCGGTGCGCCCTTGTTGACCATCTCGCCTTCGCGAACCTCCACTGTGCTTACCCGGGTGGCCACCGGCGCGAACAGGGTCTGCCGCGCTTTATGGGACGGCACCACCCTGCCGTAGGTAGTCACCGATGTGGGCAGGCTGCCCTTGCGCAGGGGGATCAGGTTGACGGTGACGGTGACCGTTCCGCCGTCATCGGCACGCGCGGGTCCCGCGACCATAATGGCTGCGCACAGCGCTGCAAGGGAGATAAGAGAAAGGATTTTCATACGCTGTCCGGTCGTTTTAAAAAAATCGTAAAGCCGCAAGCAAAATGTCTCTGGCCAAGACGCTAAGGACGCAAAGCACGCCAAGGACTTTATTCACCTGCTTTTCCGCTCTCCTTCGATTGCATTTCTTGGCGTTCTTGGCGTCTTCGCGAGAAACTGCCGGGGATTGAGCTCTCCTCTGAAGAAGATTGATCCGGCCACGCTGTCAGCGTATCCAGCATCAGGCGCGCCGAGCACATGTCGCGATTGAGATCCACCCGTTCCAGGCGTTTCTGCAGCAACGTATTTTCCATGTTGATATAGGACAGCGCGCTGATGTCACCGTGCCGGTACGCCGACCTGGCTTTGATCACCATGGACTTCAAGCCGGGCAGGTAATGCTCCAGTTCGTCCCGCAGGTCACGGATGTATCGCTGCTTTTGCACCAGCAGGTCCACCTGGCTGCGCGTCTGATCCAGGCGTGCCAGATATTCGCGCCGCAGTTGTTCGCGCGTCGCCCGTTGCACAGCGATCTCGCCGCGATTGGCGTTGATAAACGGCAGCGTCATGGTCAGCCCGAACCCGATGCTGTGAATGTTGGTATTGTCGCGCGCATTATTGACGCCCAGGCTGATGGACGGAAACTGGGCGAGTATGGCGCGCCGGACCTTCGCCTCCTGGCTGCGGTAGCCGGCCTGCAGCGCCAGCAGGTCCGGCCGGCGCCGGCTGATCATTCCGGCCGCCTGATTTACCTCCGCCTTCGACATGGGCCTGCATTCCGCCAGCGGCGCCAGCCGCAGCTTTACCCGCGGCTGCAGGCCCAGCAGCGCATCAAGATCGTGGCGCGCCGTATCCAGCTGCTGGCGCAGCGTATTAATGCGGGAATTAATGTCCAGCAGCGCGGTCAGGTCGGTGCCCACCACATCCAGCGACAAGTCACCGCGCTTCAGCGCCGCCGACGACATCCTGTAGCGATCCGCATAGATCTTCTGCACGCTCTCAAGCAATCGCAGCTTGCGCTTGAGCGTCATGAGGTCGATGTAGCTCTGGCGGCTCTTCTGGATCACCTGCCATTCCTGCCACAACACGTCCAGGTTCACCTGTAGCGCGTGCGCGCGGGCGGCAGCGATATCCGCTCCGCGCGTCACGAATTGTCCCACGTCGTAATTGATACCGACGCCGTAGGCATCCATGACGTCCGGCAATGCCCCGGTATAGTGGTCCAGGCTCATGGATAACTGCGGATCCGGCAGCAGGCCGGCGGCAAACGCCTGGGCCCGCGCCACGCCCTCCCCCGCCCGCGCGGCGCGCAGATCCGGGTTGAACAGCACCGCCACGGTCGCCACCTGGGTCATGTCCATGACGCCCGTGGCGTCGAACGGGTGCTGTGCAAGACCCGGCACAGTCTTGCGCAGGGCGGCGGCGGATACCGCGGGCGCGGCGGCGCGCAGATCCGCGGTTTCGGGCAGGGGCCTGGGCGTGTAATGGGCACAGCCGGCAGCCAGTACCATACCGGCCAGGGCCACGGCGCGCTTGATCAAGATCGGTATGGGACGGATTCTCATCATTCTCAACCGGACAGCTTCGGCAACAAAACTTAGCAGACCCTTAGCAGCGCCCGCCTCGCCGAGGGACGCGTAACTGTCCGGAAGCCCGGGGAATAGCCCCTTTCGCGTCTCTGTCCGGCTACAGGAGCGTATACTCGAATGATTTCGAGGATTGGCAGTCAACACGGGATGCCCAGGGGATACCGCGTGGATTACCCGAATCGTTTTCCAGACCAACCCGATAGGTTCCTGGTGCCGGCTCCGCAATGGAGCCGGGCATTCTCCCTGACGGAAGTTGCGGTCATACTTCTGATCGCGGCACTGCTGTTCTCCATGGTCCCGTCCGCTTTCATGCACATGGTTGATACGGTCGAAAGTAACAATGCGGCACAGGAACTGCAGAAAATTTCCGACCAGATCAACGAGTTTCGCGCCCATACCGGGCACTACCCGGATTCTCTTGATGAAGTAATGTCGCCGGTGCCACTGGACCCGTGGGGCCATCCGTACCAGTATCTTCGCATCGACGGTGGCAGCCCTTCCGGAATCGGCAAGGAGCGGAAGGACAAATACCTGGTACCGATCAATTCCGACTATGATCTTTACAGCATGGGCCCGGATGGAAAGAGTGTACCCCCGCTCACGGCGAGCGCCAGCCACGATGACATCGTCAGAGGTCGCAACGGCAAGTTTTTCGGACTGGCAACCGACTACTGAGGATTTGTGAGTGCGGCTTTCCAAAGAGACCCTCAGCAGCAAAGTGGCCCGCAGGGTGTTCATGCTGTTTCTGATAGCGGGATTTCTTCCCGTGCTGGTGATTTCGTACATTTCATACGACCGGATCCGCGATCAATCCGTCGAAACCATCAAACGGCAAGCACACGATGACAGCCGCTCCGCGGGACTGAATGCATTCAATCGCCTGCTGACTCTGGAGACCGCTCTTCAGATTGCCGCACACTCCGAAAGCCACAATGCGTCCGCCGGCCCGGAAAGACAAAATCAGTGGTTCGGAAAATTCTTCAATGGAATCGTGGCATACACGGGTCACGGCATACACAGGATCATGGGCGATGTGGCCCCGCCACGCCCGTCATTGAACACCCACCGCATTCGGCAGTTGGAGCGCGGCAGGACCATCATTTCCATCGCCAGGGACATGAACGGTCCCTACCTCGTTCTTAGCCGTGCCATCGACAGCGGACACCTTGAACGGGGACTGGTGGTCGCACGTCCACGCGCCTCTTACCTCTGGAATTTCGGCGTGTACTTACCCGAAATTGTCTGCGCGATGACCATGCAGGCAGAGCGATTGGCCTGTTCTTCGCCGGTTTCCGGCGCCGAGTGGGAAGGATTGGCTACTATGCAGCGTAGTAACGATTCGAACGGTAGCTGGCATTATGGAAACTCGGAATACGTGAGCAATACCTGGGACCTGTTCTTGAAGGGCCACTTTCAATCCGAAAACCTGAACATCATGGCAGCGCTTCCGTTAAGGAGCACGGCCTCCGGATTCACCAGCCTCGGTTTCATATTTCCCAAGGCATTGCTCGTCACCGCCCTGATCGTGGTGGTGCTGAGCATTACCCAAATCCGCAAGTATCTTGATCCGCTGAAGAAACTGACGCTCGCGACCCAGCAGGTCCGGGCCGGGAAGTTCGATAATCCAGTCCGGATCAAGAGCAAAGACGAGTTTGAGACACTGGCGAACTCGTTCAACGAGATGTCGGCGCAACTCGGCGATCAGTTCGCGACGCTTGATCTGATGTCCAGAATCGACCGCCTCATCCTTTCCGCCCGGGACACTGATCATATTATCTTGACATTGATGGAGTACCTGCATGACCTGTCGGGCGCCGACCACGTCGCTGTGCTTGTCCTGGCCGGCGGGGATCGCATCCAAGGCATGCTGTATACCATGGAAAACCCCGGTGTGCCGCTGCTGAAATCGGAGCAGGTGTACCTGTCCAGGGAAGAGCGACAGGAACTGGATACGCGTGCCCGCCACCTGGTTTTTGACGAGACCGGGGTTCGTTCCTACCTGCGCCCGCTCAACGACCTGGGGGATCGGCATTTTCTGGTACTGCCCATGCGCGTCAGGCTTGCGCCCATTGGAATCATCTGTCTCGGAAAGACTCAGTACCTGCAGGTTGCCGAGGAGAAGCTGGAAAAGCTGCAGGAGATCGCAAACCGGGTCGCCGTAGCGCTGGTTAACAAGGAATCCGAGGAAAAACTCTTCTACCAGGCACACTACGATGCGCTGACCGGACTGCCCAACCGCTATCTTTTCAAGGATCGCCTGGAACAGGCGCTGGCCCGCGCGCGGCGCAATGGCGGAAGTCTGGCCATACTTTTCATCGATCTGGATCGGTTCAAGGGCGTCAATGATACGCTTGGCCATACCATCGGGGATGAGCTCCTGATCCAGGTCGCTGACAGGCTGGGATCCTGCATGCGGCAGTACGACACACTCGCACGGTTCGGTGGCGATGAGTTCATCGCAATTGTCGCTGAAGACAATGAAACGGACACAACAACTGAAAGGGCGTCACTCCTGTCCCAGCGCGTACTGGAGTCGTTCAAGGATTCGTTTAATCTGCGCGAACGTGAATTGTTCGTGGCGGCGAGTATCGGCATCGCCATCTTCCCCAGGGACGCATCCGACGTTGACGACCTTCTCAAATCGGCCGACTCCGCCATGTATGAAGCTAAAGCGAGTGGCCGCAATACTTACAACTTCTTCGATCCTGCCTTAAATGCCAGGCTTCTGGAGAATCTGGAATTGGGAGCGCAACTGAGATACGTACTCCCGCGCAATGAGTTGCAGTTGGTCTATCAACCGAAGGTCAACTGTTTCACTCTCAAGCCTGCCGGTGCGGAAGCGCTGGCACGGTGGGCACATCCCACCCGCGGCACGGTCGATCCCAGCCGTTTTATTCCCATCGCGGAAGAGACAGGCCTGATCCTGGATATCGGGGATTGGGTGCTGCGCCAGGCTTGCCGGCAGATTCTGGAATGGCGTTCACTCGGCATCGAAAACTTTCAGGTCGCGGTGAATATTTCCGCCATGCAGTTCCGCCAGCCGGATTTCTGTCAGCGTCTGCGGCGTATCATCCGTGACACCGGCGTAAATCCGTCCGAGTTGGAATTGGAGATCACGGAAAGTATTACAATTGAAGACTTCGAGAAGAGCGTCCGGATCCTGAATGAAATGCATGGGATCGGCGTCCACATCTCCATAGACGACTTCGGGACGGGTTACTCATCCATGTCCTACCTGCAGCAGTTCAGAGTTGACCGGCTCAAGATTGACCAGTCGTTCGTGGCGGGCGTACCCGGCAATGCAAACAGTGCATCGATTGTCCGTGCCGTTCTCGCGCTGGGACACGAACTGGGGCTCTCGGTAACGGCGGAGGGCGTGGAGACTGAAGCGCAGTTGGGTTTTATGGTGGACGCGGGATTTGATGAATTGCAGGGTTATTACTTCAGTAAGCCACTGGACCCGGCGTCATTCGAAAAATACTGCCGGGAGAAGAGCTGAAACCGAAACCGCGTTTCGGAGCATACGCTCCGCCCCCGCCGGCGCTGACGACAGCAGTGGATTCCGGGCCCGCAGGCGGCAATATGAGCGTCCGATCACGGGGCGCGGGCCCGGGATCCAGGTTTTGTAAGGACGGTTCATGCGTGTATTGCTGGTGGAAGACGACAGGATGATGGCCGAGGCCGTTCTGGTGGCATTGCGGGACGCCGCCTACGCGGCCGACTGGGTACAGGACGGCCACGCCGCCCTGAGCGCGGCCGCCAGTCAGCCCTACGACCTGATTCTGCTCGACCTGGGGCTGCCGGGCCGGGATGGCCTGGAGGTGCTGCGCCGCCTCCGGCTGAGTGGAGATAAAGTGCCGGTCCTCCTCATCACCGCGCGCGACACCGTGGACGACAGGATCCGCGGCCTGGATCTGGGCGCCGACGATTACCTGGTCAAACCCTTTGATCTGGGTGAAATGCTGGCGCGGATGCGCGCGGCCATCCGCCGCGGTGGCGGGCAGGCCGGCCCGATCCTGAGCAACGGTATGCTCACCCTGGACCCGGCGTCCCGCGAAGCCACAAATGGCAAGCGCCGGTGCCAACTCTCGGCGCGTGAATATTCCCTGCTGCACGCCCTGATGGTGCGCCCGGGTACAATACTGTCGCGTGCTCAGTTGGAAGAGCGCATTTACGGATGGAACGAGGAAGTGGAAAGCAACGCGGTCGAATTCCTGATCCATGGTGTGCGCAAGAAACTCGGAACCAGGGTCATCAAGAACGTAAGGGGGGTCGGATGGGTCGTTCCCCGAAGCGCCTGACTCGATCTCTGTTCCGCCGCATGGCGGTTTCCCTGGCCGCCACCATCCTGGCAATTGGTCTGATCGCGGCCGCGATCATCTACATTTTTATCCGCGGCGAAATCGGCGATCTGCAGGACGATCAGCTCCAGCAGATCGCGCAACTGCCCGGCATCGATCGGGCCGTGGGGGCCGCCGCCGCTCCGCTCTCCCTCAACGGCGACGAGCAGGACGATACGCCCGTGTACGCGTTCCGCGTCGCGCCGAAAGACGCGGGCACACGTCGCATCCCTGTGCATCTGCCGCCGGCGCTTGGAGACGGCATCCACACGGTCGACTCGGGCGGCGAGAACTGGCGCGTCTTTCTGCACACCCTGAGCGGAGGTGAACGCATCGCGGTCGCCCAGCGTACCGAGTCGCGTGACGAACTGACGCACCAGGTCCTGTGGAGCACCCTGCTGCCGTTGTTCATCGCCATTCCCGCGCTGATAGTCATGGCGGCGCTTGTCGTGGGCTTCTTTCTGAAAGATGTGACCCGGCTTGCCGTGGAAGTGGACCAGAAGGGTGATGCCAACCTGACATCGCTGCCCGAGGACAGTGTTCCCCAGGAGATACACCCTTTCGTACACTCCACCAACCGGCTGTTGCATCGTCTTTCCATGGCGCTGGAACATCAGCGGCGTTTCGTGGCGGACGCCGCCCACGAATTGCGCACACCCGTAGCGGCGCTCACCATCCAGGTGGAAAACCTGTCCAGGGCCGCCATGCCGGCTGAAGCGCGCGACCGGCTGAGGCCGGTGGAGGCCGGTCTTAAACGCCTGCGTACCCTGCTCGAACAACTCCTGGAACTGGCGAGAATACAAACTCAACCGCAACTGAACTACGGTGAATTTGCCGGTGCCGAGGTGTTGAAGCAGGTGGTCGGCGACTTGCTGCCCCTGGCCGAATCCAGATCCATCGACCTGAATATGAAGCGCCTGGAAGCGGTGCAGATGCGTGGGAGACCCGAAGATTTCGCCGTGGTCGCCCGCAATGCCCTGGCCAATGCGGTTCGCTATACACCCGAATCCGGCCGCGTCGATGTCAGTCTTTACACCGACGCCCACGGCGCCATTGTGTTTGAAGTGCTCGACACGGGGCCGGGAATACCGGAGGAATCGCTGGAACGGGCCTTCGATCCCTTCTATCGGGCGCTCGGAGACGCGGACGCCGGCAGCGGTCTCGGGCTCGCCCTGGTCAGGAGCGCCGCCGAGCGCCTCAAGGGCGAAGTACGCCTGGACAACGTTTCAGCCGGCGGGCGCGGCGCGCGCCTGACCTTCGTACAGGTGCGGCCGCAGAAACCGGCCGCCGTAGCCTAGTAGCCCCAGCCGGCCAGAAAGGGAAACAGGCGGTTCAGACGCGCGGACCGTTTTAGCCGCCGCACTTCCCGCTCAAGCTTTTCCCGCCGGCTGATCCAATTAACCTGCACCACCCGCCGTTCCCCTTCAAAGGGCTCGTGACCGTGGAACGAACGGTCACACCGGCGAAATGCCAGCAGGCTGCCGAATTCCGGCGGCACTTCCGCCGCGATATCGTTGAGGTCGTTGCTGGCAAGCACTCGCAGGCGCCCGCCGGACTGGCTCCAGTCATCGTTGAGATAGACCAGGGCGGTGGCGACCTTCCAGGTGGCGTCAGTATGGATGCGCCCATCGCGGCTGCGGGCATGGCCGCGCACGGTGACCAGTTGCGGATATGGCGTAAGGTCCATTTCAAGCTGGCCGCCGATGACCTCGGTGAACGAACGGTCGCGCAGACTTTCCAGCAGAGCGGCGAACGCGGGACCGTAACGAAGCATCTCCACCGGAATACTTCCCGGGGCGTCAATCACCGGGAAGTCACGCCGCAGCGCTTCCCTGGCGTCGGCGGCCACGCAATCGCGGGCTATAAAGTAGGTATACGGCGACGTCTGCGCCGGCGTTTGTCCGATCGCATCGAGGTTCAATATCCCGGGGTCTGCCGTCACGGTGTACTCCGCAGTGAGTGCATTCAACTTCCCGCGTTAATACACGGGTGTCGCGCATCTTATACCTTGTTAGTCAAGAAAATTGCGGGCGGCGCCGTTCGCCACGCTGTTGATATTATGCACTCGTTGGTCGGTTTGTTAACTTGTTTATCCGACAAGCGGCTTACAAATTTGCGGACTGAATCCACCGGATAATGTCCGCGCCGCCCATGGCGCCCGCCTGGCGGGCGATTTCCTTTCCGCCGCGAAAAATGATCAGGGTGGGAATGGCGCGAATACCATAGCGCGCACTGATGTCCGGCGCCTGGTCCGTATCCAGCTTCGCCAGCCGCACGCGCGGTTCCAGTTTGGAGGCCGCCTGTGCGTAAGCCGGCGCCATGGATTTGCACGGTCCGCACCAGGGCGCCCAGAAATCCACCACCACCGGCAGATCGCCGCGGCTGACATGCCTGTCAAAGGTATCCGCCGTGAGTTCAACGGGCCGGCCATCAAACAGGGCCGACTTGCATTCGCCGCAATGCGGCTTCTGCGCCAGGCGTTCCGCAGGCACACGATTCAGGGCGGCGCAGCGAGGACAGACGATCAACAGCTTGTCAGACATGTTTTCGGGACTCGGAGGTCAATCGAGATCGCGCAGCCGCGCGCGCAGTTGTTCCATCTCTTCAAGCAAGTCCAGGATCAGGGCGGCGCCGGCGGCATTGACGCCCAGATCGCGGTGCAGCCGCAGCGCGGTGCGCGCGCGCCGGAGGCTCGCGCCGGAGAACATCCACTGCTCCAACACTTCTCCCGCCGGCTCCAGCGCGCCCTGCTCCACCAGTTCCACCACGAATTCGGTGCGCACGGAACAGACGCGGCACAGGTCACGCAGGCTCAGCACCACTTCCTCTTCGACAATCGTGCCCGATACCACCCGGTCGTTCTTGCTGCTCACCCTGTCAGACTCCCAGATGTGATCGTGGATTGAATTTCATTTTCTGTTCCATGTCCCGGTACAGGGCGCGGGCATCCTCGGTTTTCGCTTCCGGCAGCACCACCTGGAGCACGGCATAGAGATCACCCGGTGACGCGCCGGGAAGGCCCCGGCCCTTGAGCCGCAGCTTCGTGCCCGCGGCGGAGCCGGCCGGGACCTTCAGGTCGACGGGCCCGCCGGGGGTCGGCACCTTGATGGTCGCGCCAAGTGCCGCCTCCCAGGGCGCCACGGGCAGGTTCATATACAGATCGCGACCCTCCGGGCGGTACAGGGGATGGGGCTTGAATTCCACCTCCAGGTAAAGATCCCCGGCCGGCCCCTTGCCGATCCCCGGCGAGCCCTGTCCCTGCAGCCGGATGTGTTGCCCCTGCCGGATGCCCTTGGGAATACGCACGTTCAGGGTCCGCTCGCCCACCTGCAGGCGGCCCTGCGCATCCACCTGGGGCAGGCGCAGGGTGATGGTGCGGACCGGGCCGGTCCAGGCATCCTCCAGATCCACCAGGATGCGGGCGTGGTGTTCCTGCCCGGCGCCGTGGAACTCGGCGCGGCCGCCGCGGGCGTGCGCCGCGCGCCCGAACAGGGATTCAAAGAAATCGCTGAACGCGAGATCTTCCTCACCCATTCCCGCCCCGCTGAATTCAAATCCTGCGTCCCAGCCCGGCGGTGCGTGGAAATCCTGGCCCTGTTTCCAGTT
>CAZNWR010000059.1:0-2590 GCA_964576645.1 uncultured Enterobacteriaceae bacterium
GCCAGCGCGGCAAGACCATCGATCGACCGGCCGCGGAATTGATCGCCCAGCGTGTGGAAGGAAATCTCCTGGCCGCGGCACAGGAGATCGACAAGCTGATCCTGCTGGTGGACTCCGAAACCATCAGCCTTGAGGATGCCATGCTCACCGTAACCGACAGCGCCCGCTACGACGCGTTTGCCCTGGTGGAATCATCGTTGATGGGAAACACGGCGCGCCTGGTGCGCATGCTGCGCGGCCTGCGGCAGGAAGGCGTTGAACCCCTGGGCGTATTCGGGCCCTTGATGTGGGAACTGCGGCGCCTGTCCAGCATGGCCCATGCACTGGCCGCCGGCGCCGGCCAGGACCGCGTGCTCACAGACTTCCACGTCTGGCCGCAGCGCCGCAGCGCGGTCATCGCATGCCTGAATCGACTGCGTCCCGAGGATTTATCCCGGCTACTGGGTCGGGCGGCGACCGTGGATCGTGCCGCCAAGGGTGCTTCCATCGCCGGCCCGTGGGAACTCCTCGAGGATTTTCTCCTGGCAATTGCGGGCGTGAAGAACGCCTTCGTTAACGGCGCAGGTATGGAGATGTAGAATGACGGCACCCAACGCAAGCTGTTGCGGCCACTCCATGAACATCGAATCGTATATGCACGAGACGGGCCGTCGTGCACGGCTCGCCGCCAGGACCATGGCGCGGGCGTCGACGTCCGCCCGGAACAATGGGCTGATCGCCATCGCGCGGACGCTGCGTGAAAACGAAGCGGAGCTGAGCGCAGCCAACCGGCGCGACCTGGACGCGGCCGCGGCAAACGGACTGGCGCCCGCGCTCATGGATCGCCTGGGGCTGACACCGGCGTCCATCGGTTCCATGTGCGAGGGATTGATGGAAGTTGCCGCCCTGGCCGATCCAATTGGGGAAATATCGGATCTCAACTACCGGCCTTCGGGCATTCAAGTGGGTCGCATGCGCGTGCCGCTGGGCGTGATCGGCATCATCTACGAATCGCGTCCCAACGTCACCGCCGATGCGGCCGGTCTCTGCATCAAGTCCGGCAATGCAGTCATTCTGCGTGGAGGCTCGGAAGCGGCCGAATCCAATTCGGTCATCGCGCAATGCATTCGCGCCGGCCTCAAGGAGGCGGACCTGCCTGAAGATGCGGTGCAAATCGTGGAAACCACGGACCGTGAAGCCGTGGGCAGGATGCTGTCCATGGCGGAGTTTATCGACGTGATGATACCGCGCGGTGGCAAGGGTCTGATCGAGCGCGTGAACCGGGAAGCGCGGATGCCCGTGATCAGGCACCTGGACGGTATCTGCCATGTATATATCGACGACCATGCCGACCTGGACAAGGCGGTACGGGTAGCCTTCAACGCCAAAACGCAGCGACACGGCACCTGCAATGCCATGGAGTGCCTGCTGGTCGCCGACGCCGTAGCCCGACCGGTACTGGAGCGGCTCGGACCCATGTTCGCGGAAGCGGGCGTGGAATTACGCGGCTGCGCGGCGACATGCGCGCTTATGCCCGACGCGATCGCGGCAACCGAGGAAGATTACAGGACGGAATACCTGGGGCCGGTCCTGTCCGTGAAAATCGTGAAGGGGCTGGAACAGGCCATGGAACATATCGACGAATACAGTTCCCACCACACCGACTGCATCGTGACGGAACACCTGGGCAAGGCACGCCGCTTCCTCTCCGAAGTCGATTCGAGTTCCGTCATGGTCAACGCGTCGACGCGCTTCGCTGACGGCTTTGAATACGGACTCGGCGCGGAAGTCGGTATCAGCACCAACAAGATCCACGCGCGCGGCCCCGTGGGCCTGGAGGGACTCACATCGTTGAAGTGGGTGGTGATCGGCGATGGACAGATAAGACAGTGAAAAGGTAAATGTTAAAAGAGAAGGAATCATGTCCGGTTTTCACTTTTAACTTTTAACTTCGATGATTGGCATCCTCGGCGGCACTTTCGACCCCGTACACCACGGTCACCTGCGCCTGGCGCTGGAGTGTCGGGAGAGGCTGCAACTGGAGCGGGTGAACCTGGTACCCGCCTGCGTGCCGCCGCATCGCCCTGAACCTGAAGCGTCCCCGCAGCAGCGCCTGCGCATGCTGCAACTGGCTGTTGAGAACAGCGCGGGCCTGCGGGCCGACGACAGGGAGATCCGGCGCGGCGGCGTGTCCTACACAGTGGCGACTCTGGAGTCATTGCGCGAAAAATACCCCGATCTCAGCCTGTGCCTGATCCTGGGAACGGACGCGTTCCGGTTTCTGCACACCTGGCACCGATGGACATTACTGCCGGACTATGCACATATTATCGTGGTGGAAAGACCCGGCAGTGACGCACAGATACAGGCACCTGAGATTCGTCAACTGCTCTCGGAGCGCGTGACCTCGGATCCGGAGCAATTGCACCGATCACCGGCGGGCCGTATTTTCAGGGTCGACCTGCCGGTGCTGGATATTTCCTCGACTCGGATCCGCCACGGTGTCGCTGCCGGGCGGGATCCCCGATACCTGACGCCGGATAACGTGATCGCGTATATGAAGGAACACAGGCTTTACCACGGGATGGCATGACGCCCACGACTCTCGCTA
>CAZNWR010000059.1:2600-13558 GCA_964576645.1 uncultured Enterobacteriaceae bacterium
AGGCGCTGGACGGCATGAAGGCGCTGGACATCCAGACGCTGGATGTGCGTCCGCTCACCACTATGACCGATTTCATGATCATCGCCAGCGGCCGTTCCGATCGCCACGTGAAATCCCTGGCCCGGACGATACTGGAAACAGCCCGCGAGCAGGGTGTGCCGACGCACGGCGTGGAAGGTGAAGAACAGGGCGAGTGGATCCTGATCGACCTGGGGGATGTGATCGTACACATCATGCATCCCTCTACCCGCGCTTACTATCAACTCGAAAAGCTGTGGTCCGACAAGCCCCGCGCCGGTCTAAAGGCTTCCAGTTGAAGCCATGCGCATCACCCTGATCGCCGTGACCCGGCGACCTGCCGGCTGGTTGCAGGCGGGCACCGCGGAATACCTCAAACGCATGCCGCGGCAGCTCAAGGTCGAACTGGTGGAGGTGCAGCCGGTGCGCGCAACGGGCGCGACCAACGAGTCCAGGCGCCGCGAAGCGGACCGCATACGCGCAGCCACGCCGTCCGGGCGCCGAATCATCGTGCTGGACGAACATGGCACGCCGGTTACCAGCATGGAGCTGGCGCGACGACTGAAGGCGTGGATGCGCCAGGGGGTGGATCCGGCGTTCATCGTCGGCGGCGCCGACGGCCTCGATGCCTCGGTGACCGACGCCGCGCACGAGACCTGGGCACTGTCCGGCTTGACACTTCCCCACGGGCTGGCCCGGCTGCTGCTCGTCGAACAGCTCTACCGGGCGTCGACCATCATTGCCAACCATCCCTATCATCGAGCCTGAATCCATGGCCAAGGCGCCCCCGCCCGCCCGCTTTTATCTGGCCTCGCGCTCACCCAGGCGCCGGCAACTGCTGCAGCGCCTGGAATTTGACTTCGATTGTCTGGACATTGAAGTCGATGAAACCTGGAGCGGCGCCGAGGCGCCTGACGCGTACGTAACCCGACTGGCGCTGGAAAAGGCCCGGGCCGGGCGGGCCATTGCGCCGTGCACCCTGCCGGTTCTGGCAGCCGATACCGAGGTCGTACTGGACTCACGGGTGCTGGGCAAACCGGTGGACAGCGAGGCGGCGGTAACCATGCTGTTGTCGCTGTCCGGGCGTACCCACCAGGTGTATTCGGCCGTTGCCCTGGTGCACGACTCGGAGCGCGCCTGCCTGAACATCAGTCAGGTCACGTTCGCCCCCCTGGCCGAGCGCGACTGCCGGGCGTATTGCGCTGGCGGCGAACCCCTGGACAAGGCCGGCGCCTATGCCATCCAGGGCCGCGCGGCGGCCTTCATCACACGCCTGACCGGCAGCTATTCAGCGGTGATGGGGCTGCCGCTGTCCGAGGCCACCCGCCTGTTGGCGAGCGCCGGGATTATAATGACCCATGGCACAACGCAATCCCCTGCCGCTGAACACCCTGGGCTGGCGTGAATGGGTGAGTCTGCCGGAACTCGGAATTCCGGCGCTCAAGGCAAAAGTTGATACCGGCGCCAAAACCTCAGCACTGCATGCCTTTCGGATTCAACCTGTACGCGGCAGCCGCGGCAAGCGAATTCACTTCTGGGTTCATCCCCTGCGCAGGCGCAGGGACGTGGTGATCGAGTGCGAGGCGGAGGTGGCTGACCGGCGCAAGGTCAAAGATTCCGGCGGCCATGCGGAAGAACGCTACATCATCGTCACCCCGGTTCGCGCCGGTGACAGGGAATGGTCCATAGAACTTTCCCTTACCAGCCGCGACGACATGCTGTTCCGCATGCTGCTGGGACGCAGCGCCGTCGTCGAGGGCGGATTTACCGTGGACCCTTCCCTGTCATACCGGCTGGGGCGCAAGCCGCCCGGTGCCTATCAGCATCGCGGTGAGCGTTGACATGAAAATCGCCATCCTGTCGCGCAATCCCCGGCTCTATTCCACCAGGCGGCTGGTGGAAGCGGGCCGCGAACGAGGTCACGAGGTATGGGTGCTCGACGTACTGCGCTGCTACATGAACATCACCTCGCACCGGCCCGGCATACATTACAAAGGGGAAGAGCTGGGCGGATTCGACGCCGTGATCCCCAGGATCGGCGCGTCTGTTACATTCTACGGCACCGCGGTGTTACGCCAGTTCGAGATGATGGGCGTGTATCCCCTCAATGAATCGGTAGCCATCTCGCGCTCACGTGACAAGTTGCGCGCCCTGCAGTTGCTGTCGCGCAAGGGTATAGGGCTTCCGATCACGGGTTTCGCCAACAAGCCCGACGACATCCAGGATCTGATAGAAATGATTGGTGAACCGCCGCTGGTTATCAAGCTGCTGCAAGGCACCCAGGGAATGGGCGTGGTGCTCGCGGAAACCAAGAAGGCCGCAAAAAGCGTCATCGAATCATTTCTCGGGCTCAAGGCCAGCGTGCTGGTACAGGAGTACATCAAGGAAGCGGGCGGCGCGGACATACGCTGCCTGGTTATCGGCGACAAGGTCGTGGCCGCCATGAAGCGGCAGGCGAAGGAAGGTGAATTCCGCTCCAACCTGCATCGGGGCGGCACCGCCAGTCTCATCCGCATCACGCCGGAAGAACGGTCCACGGCGGCGCGCGCCGCGCGCACCATGGGCCTTAATGTCAGCGGCGTGGATATCCTGCGTTCCGATCGCGGCCCGGTGGTCATGGAGGTCAATTCCTCCCCGGGACTCGAGGGAATAGAAAAGGCCACGGGCAAGGACGTTGCGGGCACCATCATTCAGTTCATAGAAAAGAACGCCAGGCACGGCCGGACGCGCACGCGCGGCGGCGGCTGAATCCATGCGCGACTCCCTTACCATCGGCGGTCTCAAGATCAAGCCCGGCGAGCGCGCCTCCGTAGATCTGGAAGTCCCGGACCTTTATACCCACACGGGCGTCACCCTGCCGGTGCAGGTAATTCACGGCAAAAGTAACGGGCCCGTGATGTTCCTGTCCGCCGCGCTGCACGGCGACGAGATCAATGGCGTTGAAATAATTCGGCGCGTATTGCACGAGAGAAGCGTACGCCGGCTGCGCGGCACCCTTATCGCGGTGCCGGTGGTCAACATCTATGGCTTTATCAACAAAAGCCGATACCTGCCTGACCGCAGGGATTTGAATCGTTCCTTCCCCGGATCGGAGACCGGATCCCTGGCAAGCCGAATGGCAAATGTGTTTCTCCGCGAAATCGTCACCCATTGCAGCCACGGCATCGATCTGCACACCGGCGCCATCCACCGGGAAAACCTGCCTCATGTTCGCGCCCTGTTGGACGATCCGGAAACCGAGTCCATGGCTCACGCCTTTTCGCTACCAATCATTCTCAACACCGGTATCGTCGCCGGCTCACTTCGTGAGTCCGTGGAGAAGCTGGGCGTCTCGGCCATCGTCTATGAAGCCGGAGAAGCATTGCGCTTCGACGAAGTGGCAATCCGCGCCGGCGTCTCCGGCGTCATCTCCGTCATGCGCGGCATCGGCATGCTGGCGCCCAGCCGGCGCCGCAAGCGCGAGATCGAACCCCTGGTCGCCATATCCAGCGCTTGGGCGCGTGCGCCGCAAAGCGGCATTCTGCGCGCCATGAAGCCGCTCGGCGCCAAGGTGGAGAAAGACGATCTGCTGGGCATCGTTTCCGACCCCTTCGGCGAACATGAGGAACCGGTACGGGCCGGGAGCAGGGGCGTCATCATCGGCCGGTCAACCATACCCCTGGTAAATGAAGGCGAAGCCCTGTTTCACATCGCCCGCTTCCGAAGTCCGGATGCGGTGGCCGGCCAGGTCGAGGAAATACAACAGGAACTGGACCCGGCCACCGACGAGAATCCGCCTTCCGAGCCACCCATCGTCTGAGGGACGGTGTTCAATCGCCTGCCCGGGCAGGCCCACACAGATTTCGCTACCGCGCCGCCCGGGATCGCCTTCGGGCAACCCATTTCTCGGCTTCGACCAGCAGAAACAACACGGCGCCGGCAAGGACAATCGCCGACCAGGCGAAGCCGTCCAGGCCCTGTGTGGCGAATACCGACTGCAGCGAAGGAAGATAGGTAAACAGCACCTGCAGAAACATTACCAGTACAACGGCGACAAAGATCCAGGGATTACCCGAAAAGACGCGGCGGGCCAGGGACGACATGGTGAAGAAACGTATATTGAACAGGTAGGCAGCTTCGCAGACCACGAGCGTGTTCACCGCAACTGTGCGCGCGCTATCCAGCCCCGCGCCCCTGTGGGTCTCCAGGATAAATAAACCGAATGCGGCGGCAACCATCAGCAGGGACACCATGACTATACGCCACGCCATGAAGCCGTTCAGGATCGGCGCCGCCGGAGTTCGGGGCGGGCGCCGCATGATGTTCAGCTCGGCCGGCTCAAACGCCAGCGCCAGCGCCAGGGTCACGGTGGTGACCATGTTGACCCACAGGATCTGGACCGCGGTGACCGGCAGCGTGACGCCCAGAAGCACGGCGCCGATTATTGTCAGCGCCTCGCCGATGCTGGTCGGCAGAATATAGAGGATGGACTTGGTAATGTTGTCGAACACCGTGCGGCCTTCCTCTACGGCATTGACTATGGACGCGAAATTATCGTCCGCAAGCACCATCTCCGCGGCTTCCCGCGCCACCTCGGTGCCCTTGAGGCCCATGGCCACTCCCACGTCGGCCCGTTTCAGGGCGGGGGCGTCATTGACACCGTCGCCGGTCATGGCCACGACCGCGCCCCCGGCCTGCAGGGCTTCCACCAGGCGCAGCTTTTGCTCCGGGCTGGTGCGGGCGAAAACCGCCGCCGTTTCCGCGGCCCGCGATAACTCCGCCGGAGACATACGTTCGAGCTGAGCACCGGTGACAAATCCCCCGTCCAGCGGAAATCCCATCTCGGCGGCAATCGCGGTGGCGGTCTGTGCGTGATCGCCGGTTACCATTTTCACGCCGATTCCGGCGCTGCGGCAGCGCGACAGCGCTTCCAGCGCCTCCTGCCTCGGCGGATCGCTGATACCCACGATCCCCAGCAGGGTCATCCCTGAAACGTCGCGTTCATCCAGGTCGTCCGGCATACCGTCGCAGTCGCGAAACGCCAGCGCGATGGTGCGCTGCCCCACCGCACCCAGTGCCCGAACCTGTTCCAGCCAGTGGTCCCCGCGCAAAGGTTCGGTAACGTCATTGCCGCCGTACTGCCCGGTACACCGCTCAAGCACCACTTCCGGCGCACCTTTCAGGTAGATGCGCCCGCGGCCACCGGCACCGCGGTGCAGCGTGGCCATGAACCTGTGTCCTGATTCAAAGGGTATGGCATCCGTCCTGGGCAGATCACGGGTGAGAGCGCGCGGCTCCAGCCCGGCCTTGATACCGAGCACCAGCAAGGATATTTCCGTCGGATCGCCGGTAAATTTTCTATCGTCTCCTTCCCCATGCATGGCCGTGTCGTTGCACAGAGCCGCCGCACGGCTCAACTCCCGCAAACCCGGAAGTGTCGCCGGATCGAAATCGCGTCCATCCTGAAGGAATCGCCCATTCAGATCGTAACCGGCGCCGGTCACCTCGATCGCGGTACCGTCGCTGCTCAAAACGCGGCGCACGCACATTTCATTTCGCGTCAGGGTGCCGGTCTTGTCCGTACAGATCACGGTAACAGCCCCCAGGGCCTCCACCGCCGGAAGCCGGCGGATGATCGCCCTGCGCCGCGCCATGCGTTGCACACCGACCGCGAGCGTGATGGTGATAATGGCCGGCAGTCCCTCCGGGATCGCGGCCACCGCCAGTCCCACCACCGCCAGGAACATGTCATCGGCGGCAAAGCCTCTCCACAACACGCCAATGGCGAACACCAGGGCGCCGGCCACCAGGATTGCGGCGGTCAACCAACGCCCGAACACCGAGAGCTGGCGCAGCAGCGGCGTGGTCAGCGTTTCCACTCCTGCAAGCATGGCGCTGATACGGCCGATTTCCGTGCCCATTCCGGTCGCCGTCACAACCGCCAAGGCACGGCCGAGGGTAATGAGCGTGCCGCTGTAAATCATGGACTGCCGATCGCCCAGGACCGCATCGGCGGCCACCGCGGTGATGGTTTTCCGGACCGGCTGTGATTCCCCGGTCAGCATGGACTCATCGACACGCAGTTCGCGCAGATTCAACAGCCTGGCGTCGGCAGGCACCTTGTCGCCGCTCTTCACCATGATGATATCGCCCGGCACCAGGTCTTTGGCTGCAACATTTACCGTACGCTCGTCGCGGCGGACGAGCGCGTACCGCGACAGCAGCGCACGCACCGATGCGATGGCCTGCTCCGCCTTGCCTTCCTGTATATAGCCGACGATGGCGTTAATGAGGACCACACCGACGATGACGCTGCAGTCGGACCAGTGTCCGAGCAGCGCAGTCATCGCCGCCGCGCCCAGCAGCACGTAGATCACCACGTTGTCGAACTGGGAGGCGAACCGCGCGAACCTGCCGCGCCGGCGCGGCGGCGGCAGAACGTTGGGACCGAACCGACGCAGGCGGGCGGCGGCCTCCTCGGCGCTGAGCCCGTCCATCCTTGACTGCAGGCGCTCCAGCGCCGCGGGGCAGTCCAGCGCATGGATGGGCTTCCTTTCCAGGGTGTCGGGAATGTCGACCATGTTGATACTGAGGCCGGTACGTGCTCCGCTTTCGCTTCGCGGGATATCCCTAGTCCCGCTCGCGGCATTGCTTGCGCTCCGCCGTCCATGGCTCCGCGCTTCGCTCATGCCGCTGCGCACGCACCGGCCTGAGTACTGTCATGCTTACACTACAGTTACAAATTTAACAATGCGCGAGCATGCCCGGATGATGCAGGTCAAGCAATGAAGGACGAAAACCAACAATGCGCCACGGGCGCGAAGCCCGGGCGCATATCCTGGAAGCTGTGACCGCCGGCGGCGGTCAGAGCAGGGGAACGATCAACAACGCGACGATATTGATGATCTTGATGAGGGGGTTCACCGCCGGGCCCGCCGTGTCCTTGTAGGGATCGCCGACGGTGTCGCCGGTCACGGCCGCCTTGTGGGCCTCCGAGCCCTTGCCGCCGTAGTTGCCGTCCTCGATATATTTCTTGGCGTTGTCCCAGGCGCCGCCGCCGGTGGTCATGGATATGGCCACGAACAACCCGGTGATGATAGTGCCAAGCAGCATGCCGCCCAGCGCAACCGGCCCCAGGATTTCACCGACTACCACCGGCACCACCACCGGCAGCAGCGACGGTATGATCATTTCCTTGATGGCGGCCTTGGTCAGCAGGTCCACCGCGCGCGAGTAGTCGGGCTTCGCCGTGCCTTCCATGATGCCCTTGATCTCCTTGAACTGGCGCCGTACTTCCCGGACCACGGAGCCGGCGGCCCGGCCAACCGCTTCCATGGCCAGGGCGCCAAACAGGTAGGGCACCAAGCCGCCGATAAACAGGCCGATAATTACCCGCGGATCGGACAGGTTGAAGACGAAATGCTTACCGGCGTGTTCCAAGGCGTGCGTGTAGTCGCCGAACAGCACCAGGGCGGCGAGGCCCGCGGAGCCGATGGCGTAGCCCTTGGTCACCGCCTTGGTCGTATTGCCCACCGCGTCAAGCGGGTCGGTGATGGCCCGGATCTTCTCGTCCAGGTTCGCCATCTCGGCAATGCCGCCGGCGTTGTCGGTGATGGGGCCGTAGGCGTCCAGCGCCACGATGATGCCGGTCATGGACAGCATGGAAGTGGCGGCGATGGCGATGCCGTACAGGTCCGCCAGGTGATAGGCGCCCCAAATGCTGGCGCACACCGCCAGCACCGGCAGCGACGTGGCCTTCATGGACACCCCCAGGCCGGCAATGATGTTGGTGGCATGGCCCGTCTGGGAAGCCTCGGCTATGTGCCGGACCGGCTTGAACTCGGTGCCCGTATAGTATTCGGTGATCCATACCAGCGCTCCGGTCAGCACCAGGCCGATAGCCGCGGATCCGTAAAGCGCCCCGACCGAGTAGCTGGCGCCGGTCATGAGCCAGGTGGTGATCGGATAGAAACCGATGAGGGAAAGTACGCCGGCGACAATAAGCCCCTTGTAAAGAGCGCCCATGATGCTGCCGCCCTCTTTCGCCCTGACGAAAAACGATCCCACCAATGATGCGATGATGGAAACCCCGCCCAGGGCAAGCGGGTAGACGATGTTGTTATCGCCGCTTGCATGCACCGTGAGACCGCCCAAAAGCATGGTGGCGACGACGGTCACCGCGTAGGTTTCGAACAGGTCCGCGGCCATGCCGGCGCAGTCGCCGACGTTGTCGCCGACGTTGTCGGCTATTACCGCCGGGTTACGGGGATCATCCTCGGGTATTCCCGCCTCGACCTTTCCCACCAGGTCCGCCCCCACGTCGGCACCCTTGGTGAAGATGCCGCCGCCGAGCCGGGCGAAAATGGAAATCAACGAACCGCCGAAGCCCAGTCCCACCAAGGCGTGCAACACATCCTTGGCGCCGTAACCCAGGTGCGTCAGGATCCAGTAGTAACCGGACAGGCCGATCAGCCCCAGACCCACCACCAGCATCCCGGTAATGGCGCCGCCTCGAAACGCGACTTTCAGCGCCGCGTTCATGCCGTGATTCGCGGCCTCCGCGGTGCGCAGATTCGAGCGCACGGCGATGTTCATGCCGATGTAGCCGGCGGAGCCCGAGAATATGGCACCGATCATGAACCCGAACGCCGTCGCCCAATTCAGCGCCAGCCCCAGGGCCAGGAACAGCACCACCCCGACCATGGCAATGGTCGTATATTGCCGGTTGAGATAGGCCGACGCCCCCTGCTGTATCGCCGCGGCGATCTCGCGCATGCGCTCGTTGCCTTGCGGCTGAGCCAGAACCCAGCGTACGGAAATCGCACCGTAGGCAATCGCGAGCACCCCGCAGATCAGAGCAAACCCGATTGGTGACATAAACAAACCCCCTTACCCGTAAAGTTCTATTCCCTTGCAACAGGGATCGGAGCAACAGCTCCGGCCCCCGGATTTCAAACCGACCCTGCCATCCGCAAGCAAATGAGGCGCTGCCGCGCCCTTCGAATCGAAAATCGCGGCAGATTTTACTGTTCAAACAAGGATATGGCCAGCACAGCGCGCCAAATAGGGGTCAAAGCAACAGCTTCGACCCCGGTTTCTCATGGCCGCTCAGCGCAGTACGAACCCCGTTTTCAGTTTCTTCGGCACCGCTCGGTTGCGCAGATTCACGTAAGCCGGCAGGCCGTCCTTGTACGGTGGATAGTCCTCTCCCTGCACCAGGGGCGTGAGATAACGGCGGCAGGCGTCGGTAATGCCAAAGCCGTCGTCAGAAATGAACTCCCTGGGCATGAACTTCTCGCGGTTCGCCACATCCGCCAGCGCGACGCGGCCGACCTCCCAGGCATAGGGATGGTCGGATTTGCGATCGATGGTAAGCATCACGGCGTTTTCCCCGGCCAGGGCCGCTTCCAGCGCCGCTTCACCGACGGCGTAGGCCTGCTGCACGTCGGTGCCCGACGCGATGTGGCGCGCGGCGCGCTGCAGGTAATCGGCGACGGCCCAGTGATATTTATATCCCAGCGCATCCTTGACCAGGTTAGCCACCACCGGCGCGGCGCCGCCCAGCTGCGCGTGACCGAACGCGTCGCGCGTGCCCTGCTCCGCCAGAAACTTGCCGTCCGCACCACGCGCCCCTTCCGACACGACGACGCTGCAGTACCCACGGGTTTCCACGTTCTCCCGGACGCGCGCCAGAAAACGCTCGCGCTCGAAGGGGACTTCGGGAAACAGGATCAGTACCGGCAGATCGTGCTCTTCATCGGCCGCCAGCCCGCCGGCGGCGGCGATCCAGCCCGCGTGCCGGCCCATCACTTCCATCACGAACACCTTGGTGGAAGTCTTCGCCATGGAGCAAACATCGAACGATGCCTCGCGCATCGATACCGCCACGTACTTGGCCACCGAGCCGAAACCGGGGCAGTTGTCCGTCACGGGCAGATCGTTGTCCACGGTTTTGGGAATGTGAATGGCCTGGATCGGGAAACCCATCTTTTCGGAAAGTTGGGACACCTTGTGACAGGTGTCAGCCGAGTCCCCGCCGCCGTTATAGAAAAAGTACCCGATATCGTGGGCTCGGAAAACTTCCATCAGGCGCTCGTACTCGGCCTGGTTCTGGTCCAATCCCTTCAGTTTGTAGCGGCACGAACCGAAAGCGCCGGATGGTGTATAGCGCAGGGCGGCGATCGCGTCGTCGCTCTCGGCGGCGGTATCGATGAGGTCCTCGGTGAGCGCCCCGATGATGCCGTTGCGGCCGGCGTAAATGGTTCCGATTTCGCCGGGATGGCGGCGTGCCGCCTGGATCAGGCCGCATGCGCTGGCGTTGATGACCGCCGTGACCCCGCCCGACTGGGCATAAAGCGCGTTTCGGGGCCCGCTCATGGCGTCAGTCCTGCATTTCTCGGAATTTCCACAATTTTCAGCGCCTCCGGGCGTAAAATGACGGGGGCGCGTATTATTTTGGCTTTATGGCAATTTTTCAAATGCCCTCGAGATTGCCGCTGACTTTCGGCGCGGATTCCTGCCGCCGGTCGGCAACGGACGTTTGCCGGGCCGGACCGGAACCGCCGGGACCGGTGGCACTCAATAGTGATCGGCACAAATTAAACCGGCAACCCCCGTAATGATATTTGTTCGCATACTCTCCTTAATGGTGTTGCTCACCAGCACCTGCCTGGCAGACATGTCCACCACCGATCTGCCGGATATCGGTTCATCCACCGGCACGATCATTTCGCCGGCATACGAGCAGCGCCTGGGACAGGCTTTTTTAAATCAGATTCGCCAGCAGGCGGATATCAACAGCGATCCTGAGGTGGAAGCTTTTATCAATTCCATTGGTTACCGCCTGGTATCCCACAGCGACGACAATACCCAGCACTTCACCTTTTTCGTGATCAACGATCCGGACATCAATGCCTTTGCCGGGCCCGGGGGCATCGTTGGCATCAACAGCGGGGTCATCG
>CAZNWR010000060.1:0-3938 GCA_964576645.1 uncultured Enterobacteriaceae bacterium
CGGCCCCATGTTGACGATTTTCTCGGCCATGTCAGTACGCTCGGTAAGCAGGTGCTGATGGTGACCAATGCGCACGAGAAGCTGCTGGATCTCAAACTGAACCGCACCGGCATCGGGCGCTATTTCGACGCCGTGGTGTCGGCCCACAGTTTCGGGCTGCCCAAGGAACAGCCCTCGTTCTGGCGGGAATTTGCGGCGATACATCCCATTGATCCGCAACGGACATTGTTAATCGACGACAATCCGGACGTGCTGCGTTCCGCGGCGGCATTCGGGATCCGCCACCTGCTGACCATTGACCGGCCGGACAGTCATCGACCGCCGCGCGGCCCCTGCGAGTTTCCCGCCGTGACTTCCTTTACCTTGTTGCTGGGGACGAGCGGTACGTAAATCAGGTCCCGGATTTCATGCTGCAGGCGGCGACCGCGCCGCTCGAACTTTGTTTCACCGCGCCAGGCCGGCGTGGGCGCGAAGTTTCCGGGTCCCGCCAGGTTCAGGAGCCCGGGGTGCGTGTCGCAGACTTCGAGCAGGTACCGCGCGAGGTCGATGGCGTCGGTTGCCAGGAGCAGGCGCGCGTTCTCCTTCATCGCAGGCAGAAGCAGGTCGAGAAATGCCGCGTTAACCAGGCGCCGCTTGTGGTGGCGCTTCTTGGGCCAGGGATCCGGGAACAGAATGTACACCTCGTCCAGGCTGTTTTCCGGGATCTGCCGGCGCAGTACCTCGGTGGCGTCATGCATGATGACCCGGATATTGGATAATCCCTGATCGTGCGCCAGCTTCAGCAGTGCCCCGACGCCCGGCCGGTGCACTTCCACCGCCAGGTAGTTATTCTCCGGGTGAAGACGGGCCAGGGTTGCCGTGGTGGCGCCCATGCCGGAACCGATTTCCAGCACCACCGGCGCCGCCCGGTGAAATGCCGCGTCCAGGTCCAGCGGCGCGTTGTCCGGATCGATACCGAAGGTGTTCCAATGACTTTCCAGCGCCAGCTTCTGCGCCCTGGTCAGACGGCCCTGTCTCAGCACGTAGCTGCGAATGGAGCGGCGTTCGTCCTGCGTGCCGGAAGCTGTGGTACCTGGAATCAGGTGAAAAACGTTCCGTCTATGGGGGAAGAGGCACTGGCATAGGCGCGCCGCGGCATGCGGCCCGCGCGGTAGGCTTCCCTGCCCGCCTCGATGGCCTTTTTCATGGCGCTTGCCATCAATACCGGGTCCTTTGCCGCGGCGATGGCGGTATTCATCAGGACCCCGTCGCAACCCAGCTCCATGGCGATGGCGGCATCCGAGGCGGTGCCCACGCCGGCGTCCACCAGGATCGGAACGGATGCGTTCTCGACGATGGTGCGGATGTTGTAGGGGTTGCGGATCCCCAGTCCCGAGCCGATGGGCGCCGCCAGCGGCATGACGGCGATGCAGCCGAGCTGTTCAAACCGTTTTGCCATTATCGGATCGTCGTTGGTGTAGACCATGACCTGGAACTCTTCCGCCACCAGGATCTCCGCCGCCTTCAGTGTCTCGGGGATATCCGGATACAGGGTTTTCTCGTCGCCCAGCACCTCCAGCTTTACCAGCCGGTGGTCGCCCAGCAGTTCCCGTGCCAGGCGGCAGGTGCGGACGGCCGACTCGGCGTCGTAGCAGCCCGCCGTGTTGGGCAGAATCGTGTACTTGTCCGGGGGGATGAACTCCAGCAGGCTGGGTTCGTCGGCATTCTGGCCGATGTTGGTGCGGCGGATGGCGACCGTGACGATTTGCGCCCCGCTTGCTTCAACGGCGTCCCGGGTCTGCTCCAGGTCGCGGTACTTGCCGGTACCCACCAGCAGCCGCGATCCGTAGCTGGTGTCGTTGATTACCAACGGGTCGATAATGGTTTTGGTATCCATGGTATTGACTATGCGGGTGGCGGCACCGGGATTCAACCACCGCCGATGGCGCGGACGATTTCGATGACGTCCCCTTCGCCCAGTCGGTGCGTTTCGAACTGGCCGAAGTTAACGATGTAGCCGTTGATTTCAACCGCGATACGGCCCTGCAGGCCGAGACGTTCTACCAGTTCCGCCACGGTTTCGGATTCATCTATGGATGTGGATTGTCCGTTGATTACCACTTGCATCGGACCGGTACCGTCAGGGCCGCGTCGGCTTCACTAAAGATCGATGGTCATGCCTTCCCTGGCCAGCTTGCATACCAGGGAGGAATTGCGTTCCTTGATGATCTGTTTGGCGTGATCGTAGATCTTGTCTATGGCCACATCGTCATAGTTTGGATCGTGATGAAACAGGTACAGTTCCTTGACGTTGGCGTCTATGGCGGTGTTTATGGTGTCGATGTAGCAGGAATGGCCCCAGCCGCGCTTCTTCTGGTAATCCTCGACCGTGTACTGGGCATCGTGGATCAGGATGTCAGCGCCCTTGATGAGATCCAGCTCTGACGCATATTCCTCCTTTTGCATTTTTGTCAGCAGTTCCTGCTCTTCCTCGCTGAAGTCTCCATAGCGCTGACGAATAGACTTGTCCAGGAACAGGCATTCATTGTCGGAAACGTACAGCACCTGTTTGCCGTTGACATTCAGGCGGTAACCGAAGGTGGTCCCCGGGTGATGTACGCTCTGGTACGTGAACGAGATGGGGCCGTAACTGATTTTCCCGTCCTTGGGCGGGTCCATGTATTTGACATCCGCCAGCCAGGTTTCGGTGCCGACCGGAAAATACGGCGCGCGCATCTGCGCGGACACGTGCTCTTCTATGTCGCGCCGTGCCTGGCCCGGACCGAAAAACGTTATTTTCCAATCGGGTATGAACGCCGGCACGAAGAAGGGCAGCCCGCAAATGTGGTCCCAGTGATAGTGAGTGAGGATGATCAGAAGCTCGCGGATCTTGCTTTGCTGCAGCATCATATTGCCGAACGGAATAATGCCCGTGCCGGCATCACACACGATCACGTGATCATCTACACGTATTTCGACACAGGAGGTATTGCCGCCGATGCCAAGGTGGGTCTCGAAGGGCGCGGAGTAAGATCCGCGTACTCCCCAGAATCGGAGATAGGCGTTACTCATCAAAAAGTATTTCGTACCGCTCGGTTAATCTGGGCCGGCGTTCAGGTATTTCACTACCACCTCGGTAATGGTCCGAATCGGCGTGGGCTTGGTAATGAACTCCAGGGCGCCCAGTTCGCTGGCTACCGATCTGTCCTGCGCGTAGTCCTTGGAACTGATCATAACAACACGGGTGTCTTTGTGAAGCGGAATCTCCCTCAAATCCTTGAGAAAGGTGAGTCCGTCCTTTCCCGGCATCTTGATATTAAGAAACAGAATGTCCGGCTGGTTGTTCTCAAGGTAATTCCAGGAGGCATTGGCGGAGTCGAAGATCTTCAGATCTACCTGCAGATTCCTGGTGCCCAACTCGAACACCGCCCGCATGGCGGGACTGTCATCCACCACGACCACGGTCGCTGTCTGTTTACCAGTCATGCCCTGATGTCCCCATGCCGGTTCTGCCCCTGGCCCTTATCGTTATTCTATATAAGTTACTGATTTTACAGAGCTTTATTCTCGTGGCCGCGCCGAGAGCGAGGCGCAGGGTAGGCAAACTCCCCTGTAGAACGCACAATATTACACGAATTTGGCCCCCCAGAAATCCCCGCTCAGCTTGGGTGGATGACCAAATTGACTGGAAAGTTCAACAGCTTAGAATTCGCTTTCCTTGCGGGTGTAGTTCAATGGGCGAGCCGGAATCAGGAGAAGACACTTAACGTGTCTTCTCCCCGGTGAGCGCCCGCACACGGATGTGCGGGACGGTGCACGAGATGGCACGAAAGTGACGGCAGGGACGCCGGGCAGGGATTTTCCGAAGTCGCGGGTGTAGTTCAATGGTAGAACATCAGCTTCCCAAGCTGAGAACGTGGGTTCGATTCCCATCACCCGCTCCATTCCGCCCAGTACTG
>CAZNWR010000060.1:4038-13422 GCA_964576645.1 uncultured Enterobacteriaceae bacterium
CAAGCTGAGAACGTGGGTTCGATTCCCATCACCCGCTCCATTCCGCCCAGTACTGCCCGGATCGTTTCGCGGCGCCCGGGGGTCCTCAGCTTGGTAATGTGGAACGTGGGCTGTCGGCGGCCGTCCCTGGCCGCCGCCCTTCGGGCGCGCTGCGCGCGACCAATTCTGTTCCCGACAGAATTGTCGATTCCGATCACCCGCTCCATTCCGCCCAGTACTGCCCGGATCGTTTCGTGGCGCCCAGGGGTTCTCAGCTTGGTAATGTAGAACGTGGGCTGTCGGCGGCCGTCTCTGGCCGCCGCCCTTCTCCCCCGATTACGGGGGAGGGGGTGAGGGTGGGGGGGCCAATTAATCCTTTCCGGAGGCCAGCGCGTCGACCTTCAGTCTGAGCACCACGAAGTTGATGTGGTTGGCAATAAGACGCTTGCGCACTTTCTCCAGTTTGTCCGGATCCCGGTACGGACCGATGCGAACCCGATGGCGTATATCCTCGCCGTTGATCACGACCCGCTGGATATCCGCGCTGATACCCAGCAGCGCCAGGCGCGCCTTGGTCTGATCCGCGGCGTCGTAGGTCTTGAAGGATCCAACCTGGAGAACGTACAGCCCGCCTTTCTCAATGGTCGGTGCACTGTTGTTTTTATTCTGTTCCTCCCATTCGGAAATATTGACCTCCTTGTTGGGCAGGATCTTGTAGAAGTCGAACTTGGGTTCCGGTACGGGGGCGGGCTTGTTGGCCGCGGGTGCTGCCGCCGTTTTCTGGACCGGCCCCTGGTGCTTGATTGCCATCGGCGCCGGCAGAAACTGGTAGAGATAGACGGCCAGGGCGGCCACCAGCCCTATACCAAGACCGGTAATGAACGAAAGCAGATCGCCGCCCCTGGTTTTGTCGCTGCGCTTAGTCTTCTTATTTACGTTCTTGTAGTCCCGGGGCATTACATTTCTTCCGGCGCGGATACGCCCAGAATCCGGAGTCCGTTACGTATTACCTGCCGCACCGCCAGGATCAGTGTGACACGGGCATTGCGCAGGGCTTCATCGTCGACCAGGAATTGGTGCGAGTTGTAGTACGTGTGGAAATCATTGGCCAGATCCCTGAGATAAAAGCCGATCATATGGGGCTCGTACAGGCGGGCCGCGTCCAGCACCACCTCGGGATAGCGCGACAACCTCGCCAGAAGCGCCGATTCATGCTGTTCCACCAGGCCATTCAGACGCTCGAAGGCGTCTTCCATGCGGTAAGTGTAACCCTTTTCATGTAACTGGCGCATGACGCTGCAGATCCGCGCATGCGCATACTGGATGTAATAGACCGGATTATCGTTGGATTGCGACTTGGCCAGGTCGAGGTCGAAATCCAGGTGTTGCTCTGATTTCCTGGTGACGTAGAAAAACCGGGCAGCATCCTTGCCGATCTCGTCACGCAACTCCCGCAGGGTTACGAATTCTCCGGAGCGGGTGGACATCTGCACTTTTTCTCCGCCGCGGTAAAGCACGGCGAACTGTACCCACAGCACGTGAAAATTGTCCGGATCGCGTCCCAACGCCTCGATGGCCGCCTTGACGCGGGCGATGTAACCATGATGGTCCGCGCCCCATATATCTATGATTCGATCGTAGCCGCGCTCGAACTTATTGAGGTGATAGGCGATATCGGATGCGAAGTAGGTGGTCTGGCCGTTTTCCCTGACTACCACCCGGTCCTTCTCGTCTCCGTATCTGCTGGAAGCGAACCACATGGCGCCGTCCTTCTCATAGATGTCTCCACTGGCGCGCAGCCTGTCTATGCAGGCTTGCATTTTGCCCTCTTCTATCAGGCTGTTCTCGGAAAACCAGATGTCAAAGTCCACGCCGAATCCTGCAAGGTCGTCGCGTATGTCGCCGAGAATATCCTGCAGGCCGAAATCAAAGACGACTTTGAAGCGATCCGGTCCGAGCGTCGAGCGCGCAGCCGCCACGAGCCGGTCGAGCTGATCATCGGGGTCTTCGCCGCCCGCCGCCTCGATGAAGATCTGTTCCGCCGGCGCTTCGAAGGTCCGGCCGTGCGCCTCGTGCAGGCGCGCGGCCGTTTGCCGCAGGTATTCGCCCCGGTACGCCTGCGGTGGAAACTCGAATTCCTGGCCAAGCGCCTGCAGGTAACGCAACCAGACGCTGAGCGCCAGGATTTCCATCTGCCGGCCCGCGTCGTTGACATAGTATTCGCAGGTCACCTGGTGGCCCGCCGCGCTCAGCACGTTGGCCAGCGCCGCGCCGTAGGCGGCGCCGCGTCCGTGGCCGATATGCAGCGGTCCGGTGGGATTGGCGGAAACAAATTCCAGCAGGATGGAGGTGCTGGCGCCGGCCGTGGAGGTACCGAATTCATCGGCCGCGGTCAGGATCTCGGGCAACAGGCGCAGCCAGGCGCTGCGGCTCAGGAAGAAATTGATGAATCCGGGACCTGCAATTTCTACCCGTTCCACCGCCTCGTCAGAAGCCAGGTTCTCAAGAATCGCCTGGGCCAGTTCGCGCGGGCGCCTGCCTGCCGACTTGGCCAGATTCATGGCAACGTTGCTGGCGAAGTCGCCGTGGCGGTCGTCGCGGGTATGCTCGATCAGGATCGGGGCATCGCAGGCGGGATCCAGCGTCCCGTCGCGCATCAGTTTGTCCAGGGACGCCCGTACCAGGCGCTCCAGATGTTGCTTCATATCGGTTCCTTGAAAAAGGCGCGCATTTTAGCCCGAATTGAGGTTCAGGACTCGGAGCATGTGCTCCGGCCCTGCCATACAGGCTACAGCAGATCCTGGGGATCCACGTCCAGCGACCAGCGCACGCGTTTGCCGCTTGGCAGCTTGTCCAGTTCACGCATCCACGGGCCGAGGGCGCCGGCAAGCGCCGGACGCCGCCGCGCCTGCACCAGCAGTTGGAAGCGCGTCCGGCCCGCGCGTTTTTCCATGGGCGCCGGCACCGGACCCATGACCATCACCCCGCTGTTTTGATTGATGAGAACATCCCGGGCCTGTTCCAGAAACAGTCTTGGCCGATCGGCCTGGTAGTGCTCCGCGCGCAGTAGCGCCAGGTAACTGAACGGCGGCAGGTCCGCCAGCTTGCGCTCCTCCAGGACGGCTTCGGCAAATCCGTCGTAGCCGGTGCGGATCAGGGACTGCAGCAGGGGGTGCGCCGGGAAATGGGTTTGTAAGACGACTCTGCCGCGCCGGGCGGAACGGCCGGCGCGGCCGCTGACCTGGATGAACAGCTGCGCCATGCGTTCCGTGGCCCGAAAGTCCGCGCTGAACAGTCCGCGGTCCGCATCCACGATGCCGACCAGTTCGAGATTCGGAAAATCGTGGCCCTTGGCCAGCATCTGCGTGCCGATCAATATATCGGCCTCGCCCGCGTTGATGCGGCCGACCATGTCATCCATGGCGCCCTTGCGGCGCGTACTGTCCCGATCGATGCGCAGGATCCGGGCGCTGTCAAAGCGCTGGGCCAGTGTCTCCTCGATGCGCTGCGTGCCGTGTCCTATCCGGAACAGATTGGGCGCCCCGCATTCCGGGCACTGGTGTGGCGCCGCTGCACTGCGGCCGCAATGATGACAAAGCAGGGAATCCCGTGGTCTGTGGTAGGTCATCGGTACCTCGCAGCGCGAACAGGAGGCGATCCAGCCGCAGCCATGGCACATGATCACCGGCGAGAACCCGCGGCGATTGAGGAACAGCAACGACTGGCCGCCGTTGTCCAGCGTCTGTTGCACGGCGTCCAGAAGCGATTCGCTCAGGGCCCCGGTCAGGGGGCGCGCGCGCAGGTCGATTATCTGAACTTCGGGATGCGCGGCGCTGCCGGCCCGATCCGGCAGGCGCAGTTGGGTGAAGCGCCCGGTGTGGACGTTGTGCAGGGATTCCATGGAAGGCGTGGCGGAGCCGAGGATCACAGGGATGTTTTCGTTCCTGGCACGCATGACGGCGCTGTCGCGGGCGGAGTAACGAAAGCCGTCCTGCTGCTTGTAGGACGAATCGTGTTCCTCGTCCACGACAATGACTCCCGGACTGCGCAGCGGCGTCCACACGGCGGAGCGCGTGCCCAGCACCACCTGTACGGCGCCGGCGCGGGCCTGCAGCCAGGCCGCGCTGCGTTCCGAGTCCGACAGGCCGGAATGGATCACGGCCAGTCCGCAGTCCAGCCTGCGTCTCACTCTTCCGATCAACTGCGGGGTGAGGCCGATTTCAGGCACCAGCAGCAGCGCCTGGCGTCCGGCTGCCACTACCTCGCGGATGACCTCGAGATAAACCTCGGTCTTGCCGCTGCCGGTCACGCCGTAAAGCAGGTACGGCCTGAAGCATGACAGGGCCGCGCCGACCTCCTGTGCGGCGTCGCGTTGCGCCGGATTCAAGGCCATGACTTCAAGCTCCCGCCGCGAGGCACCGGGCCCGGCTTCGAATTCCTCTACCAGCCCCTTTGCGAGTAGAACCTGCAGGGGCTTGCGGACATCGCCGAAGCGGGAACGCAGTTCTTTTTCCGGCATGCCTGTGCCGCTGTCGGCCAGCGTTCTGATGAGCAGGCCCTGTTTCGGCGCCCGGGTGAGCGTTTCGGGATCCAGGGTTGTCCCGGCGGCGGTCAGACGCCAGCCACGCTCGTGCTCCAGCGTTGCCGCCTTGCCGGTGCGCAGCGCCGGCGGCAGGGCGTTGAACAGCACCTCTCCAACGGGGTGCTGGTAATAACCGGCTGCCCACAGCAGCAGCGCCAGTTGTCCGGGCGTGAATAATGGTTCCTGGTCGATTACTTCGGTGGCGGTTTTCAGGCGCGTGCGTGCGATTTCGGTATCCGCGGCTGTTTCCAGCAGTATTCCCACCCGTTGCCGGCGGCCGAATGGCACGCGGATCCGTATGCCCGGCCGAAACAGGGTGTCACCGGCGCCGGCCGGCGCGAGATAGTCAAAACATTGCCGCAGGGGCACGGGCAGCGCGACCCTGAGGATTGGTCGATGGGCGTTCGCCATGGTCCGTGGCCCCGGAGTCCGACTCAGCCGGCACCTTGGAGCAGGGTCTGCAGCTCGGTGACCGTGGCACGGCGCATGGGTTTGCCGTCGATGGGACTCAGCGGCGTGATATTGCGCCGCTCATTGCTGAACGCGACCAGCACGATGTCCCTAGTTCCGGCGACAAAGCGGTAAGCCGGTACCTCAATCCATTCCCGCACCTGGATCTTTACACTCCAGTCGCACTGCCGATGGGGAATGGCATGGGAATCCAGAAACAATCCGATTTCGTCCGGGGTGTTGGCATAGAGATGCAATATGATCTCCGAGTTTTCCGTGGCGCTGCCGGTCAGCACCGTCCCGGTGAGCAGCGGTCTGAAGGTCGACAGAAAATTCATGGCCTCCAGGGCGGTACGGCGCAGCGCCTGGAGACGGTCCCATTGTGTATCGCGGAGAAACAGGCGCTGATAATCCATGAGCGCCTGCTCTACTTCCAGGTTGGTCGGCATGAAACGGTCCAGCTTGACGCCGAGACGCGCCGCGGCCTTGCGTTTTGCCGCGAGGTAGTCCGGCGCAGAATCGTCGGCCAGAAGCTTCGCGGCCAACTGCGCGATTTCCACGCGCACTCTCTGAACCGTTTTTCTCGGGCCGGACATGGAAGCACGCGGCGCTGGGCTAAAACAATTGGTCCGGGATTTTACCCTGACCCTGGTCGTTGAAGGGATTCTTCCCGCCGACCTGGGTCTGTGTCTGGGTCGGGGCAGTACCCACTTTGAACACCTCAAACATGGCGTTGGGGTCGTCGGCGGTTGCGAGCTTGCCGGTTTGGGAATCGATGCGTACGTCCACCAGGCCGTTGGGCCGCTGCATGATGTGCTGGGGGTCGCCTTTCAACGCCACACGCATATATTTGATCCACATCGGCAGCGCGGCGCGTGCCCCCGTCTCATACCTGCCCAGTGGACTGAAATTATCGAACCCGACCCAGCACACAGTCACAATGTCGGGGTTAAATCCGGCGAACCACGCATCGCGCTGATCGTTGGTGGTACCGGTCTTGCCCGACAGGTCAGTCCGCTTCAGCACCAATGCCGCGCGCCCGGTTCCGTGGGCGATAACACTACGGGTCATGGAATCCATGATCCAGATGTTCTGTGGATTCACGACCCTGGGCGCCACCCGGGTCGCCGGCGGCGCCGGCTTGTTCAATTGCACCGGCGGAGGCGAGGACGGGACATCCGGATCGGCGTCGGCCGTCGCCGTGGACTGGTCCACGGAGGGTTGATTCGCCGCCACCTTGACCGCTGCCGCGGCGCCGTTGGTCTGCGAGCAATCGTGGCAGACGCGCAGCGGATCGGCCTTGTATATGCTCTTCCCGCCATAGGTTTCTATGTGATCTATGTAATAAGGATCAACCCGGTAGCCCCCGTTGGCGAAAATGCAGTAGGCGGCCGCCATCCGCCAGGGCGAAACCGCGCCGCTGCCCAGCGCCAGGGACAGGTTGTGCGGCAGCGAATCGACGTCGAAACCGAACTTGGCGACGTGCTGCAGCGCGAACTGAATACCGATGGCGTGCAGGATCCTGATGGACACCAGGTTCAGCGAATGGACCAGACCCTCGCGCATTCGCGTGGGGCCGAACATCTCGCCGTGGTAATTTTCCGGCCGCCATATGTCTTCCAGGCCCGGATCCTTGAACACCACCGGCGCGTCGTTGATGATGGTGGCGGCAGTGAAGCCGGCTTCCAGGGCGGCCGAGTAGATAAAGGGTTTGAAGCTCGAGCCAGGCTGTCGCTTGGCCTGGATGACGCGGTTGAACTTGCTGCGGCTGTAGTCGAAGCCGCCGACCAGCGCCAGCGTCGCACCGTCGTCGGGGCGCAACGACACCAAGGCGCCCTCCACCGCCGGTATCTGGCTCAGTTGCCAATTGCCGCTCTTGTCCTGGATGACCCGAATGATGTCTCCTGGCTTGAGAATTTCTCCCGCCGTCTTGGGCTGCGGACCGCGTATGTTTTCCGTGATGTACTTGCGCGCCCACTTCAACCCGTCCCAATCGATTTTGATCTTCCCGGTCCCTGCCAGGTACGCGGTCACCGACTGGTCACCCACATCCGTGACAATCGCCGGGTAAAGTGAGCCTATGTTCGAAAACGGCTGCAACAGATGCTGCAGATCCTGTTTGTCGGTCTGGTCCGGTTTGAGGGTGAAATGCTGTTCCGGACCGCGGTACCCGTGGCGCCGGTCGTACTCCAGCAGCGCGCTGCGCAATGCCCGGTTTGCCGCGACCTGATCGCGGTCATGTATGGTGGTGATAACCCGGTAGCCGGCGCTGTACGCCTCCTCGCCGTACTCGCTCACCAGCTTGGTGCGCGCCATTTCGGAAATATAGGGCGCGTTGATCTCTATGTTGGGGCTGTGCAGGCTGGCCGACAGTGGCTCGGCGTTGGCCTTGTCGAATTGCTGCTTGGTGATGTAGCCCAGGTCCCGCATGCGCGTCAATACATAGGTACGGCGGATCCGGGCGCGATGGGGATCGCTGACGGGATTCGTGCTGGAAGGCGCCTTTGGCAGGCCGGCGATCATGGCCATCTGCGCCAGCGAAAGTTGGTTCACGCCCAGCCCGTAGTAAACCTGTGCCGCCGCGCCGATACCATAGGCACGCTGTCCCAGGTAGATCTTGTTCAGATAGAGCTCAAGGATCTCCTGTTTGCTCAATTCATGATCGATTTTGAGCGCCAGGAAAATTTCATTGAGCTTGCGCAGGTAGGACTTCTCCCGGCTCAGGAAGAAATTCCGGGCCACCTGCATGGTGATGGTGCTGCCCCCCTGGGACTTGCGGCCGGTCAGCACCAGGTTGATGCTGGCGCGCAGTATTCCCTGCCAGTCGACGCCGGGGTGCTGGTAGAAACGATCATCCTCGGCGGCGATAAAGGCGTCGATAAATTCCTTCGGCACGTCTTCTATCTTCACCGGCTTGCGCCGCTTCTCACCGAACTCGGAAATGAGCGACAGGTCGTCCGTGTAAATGCGCAGCGGCACCTGCATGCGCACGTCCTTGAGCGTGTTGATATCAGGCAGTCCGGGGACGATATACAAGGTAGCACCGGCCAGAATGGCGACCGAAATTACGGCCGCGGCAAGGAAAAGTTTGAGTACGAACCTCAACATCTTGGGTAGTCTAGACCAATACTCCCCCACATCTATGCATTTTTAGTGAAAAGTGAGAAATCCAGGGGATATTTGGCAATTCGGTAAATAGCTGTTTGTTTTTTAAATTTAAGTTGACTATAGTTGCGACTAGAAGTTAATGTTTTGTTAGATGAATGGTAGATAACCCACCACACTAAAAGGAAAAAAGCGTGCTTCCGTTCATGAAAAAGAAGCCCTCGTTGTTGGGCCTCGATATCAGCGCTACTGCAATCAAGTTGCTCGAACTGAGTCGCAGCGGCGGGAGATATCGTGTGGAAAGTTATGCTGTGGAGCCGTTACCGCAAAATTCAGTGGTGGACAAAAATATAACGGATATTGAGACCGTCGGCGAGGCAATCGCGCGCGCCGTCAAGAAGTCCGGAAGCAAATCCCGGTTTGCGGCCGCGGCGGTGGCGGGGTCGGCAGTTATTACCAAGGTGATTTCCATGCCCGGGGGGCTTTCGGACTCGGATATGGAGAGCCAGATCCAGGTGGAAGCCGATCAGTATATTCCCTTCCCGCTTGAGGACGTCGCCATGGATTTCGAAGTGCTGGGGCCGTCGGAGGACAGTCCCGACCGGGTGGAAGTGTTGCTGGCGGCATCGCGCAGTGACAATGTCGACGCCCGGCGCGGCGCCATCGAACTCGGCGGACTGAACGCGAAGGTCATCGACGTGGAAGCGTTCGCCATTGAGAACACGGTTGCGCTCATTGCCCAGGAAATGTTCGGCGGCGGGGAAGATAAAGTAATTGCGGTTGCCGACGTCGGCTCGACGGTCACGACCTTCAGTGTTTTTGAAAGACTCAAGATCGTCTATTCCAGGGAACAGCAGTTCGGCGGCGCCCAGCTTACAGAGGATATCCAGCGCCGCTACGGCCTGTCGTTCGAGGAAGCCGGTATGGCCAAGAAACAGGGCGGCCTGCCGGAAAACTACGAACCTGAAGTGCTGGGTCCGTTCAAGGAGAACATGGCGCAGCAGATAAGCCGCGCGCAGCAATTTTTCTTTTCGTCCAGCCAGATCTCGAACATAGACCAACTTATACTCGCCGGTGGCTGTTCCTCCATCGACGGCATCGCGGAGCTTGTGGAATCGAAGCTTGGCGTACCGACGGTTATTGCCAATCCGTTTGCGAACATGGCGGTCGCGTCACGCGTGCCAACTCATGCATTGACGAATGATGCCCCGGCCCTGCTTGTGTCCTGCGGCCTTGCCCTGAGGAGCTTCGACTGATGGCCAGAATTA
>CAZNWR010000061.1:0-13367 GCA_964576645.1 uncultured Enterobacteriaceae bacterium
CGCGCAGGCTCGATCGTGACGGTGACGCCGTCGGGGATCTGGATGGGTGCGTTACCGATTCTGCTCATGCGCTACCAGATGAAGGCCACGACCTCGCCGCCGATGCCGCGCTCCTGCGCGGTCCGGCTCGTGACGAGACCCGAGGACGTGGAGAGGATCGCGACGCCCATTCCGCCCAGCACGCGCGGAAGGCGGTCCTTCCGTGCATAGACCCGCCGTCCCGGCTTGGAAACGCGCTTCAGGCCCGAGATCACCCGCTCGCGGTTGCGGCCGAACTTGAGGTCGACGACCAGGGTATCGAAGGACTCGCCCTTCTCCACGCGATAGTCGCGGATGTATCCCTCCTCCTTGAGGAGGCGGGCGATCTCGACCTTCATCCGCGAGCTCGGCATCGTCACGTGCTCGTGCAGCGCCTTGTTGGCGTTGCGGATGCGGGTGAGCATGTCTGCGATCGGATCGGTCAGCACTGCGTCTCTCCTACCAGCTGGACTTCGTCATGCCGGGGATCACGCCCTGATGTGCGAGCTCGCGCAGGCAGATCCGGCCAAGGGCGAAGCGATCTTGAAAAAGCTGAGAGGCGGAGAAACGCCGGCACAGGTCGCAACCAGTGACGGGATCCAGTGGAAGAAGGCGGACAACGTGTCCCGGGACGACCCGCAGGTTAATCGCACGGTTTTGGATGCCGCGTTTCGCGCCGGCCGTCCGAAGAATGGCAAGCCCGTCTATAACGGAATTTCCCTGGGAACCGGGGACTATGCCATTGTGCAGGTCTCGCGGGTGCATGATCCCGAGGTCAGCTCGCTGAAACCAAAGCAGGTCACGGCGATTCGCTCCCAGTTGGAAAAGTACTACTCATCCGATGTATGGACGCGATACCTTGCCGATCTTAGACAGCGGGCGAAGATCGAGATTTACAAGGATAAGATGTAAATTTGGTGCATGGTGCATGGTGCATGATGCACCACGTACCAATCAGGTATTACTCTCTGTTCACCTGTTCGCGCGGCGCGCCCGGAACAGGGCGAAGTGCAATTCGATCCATCACCTTGGCACCGACGCAGTCTCCCTGGAATTCGGTGGTCAGGTAGTCCCCACCGCGTTATAGCCGCAGTCCACATAGGTGACCCCGCCGGTGATAGCGGAGGCAAGATCGGAGCAGAGAAAAGCCGCGGCATTCCCCACTTCCTCGATAGTGACATTGCGGCGCAAGGGAGCCATGGCTTCCACGTGGCTGAGAAAATCCCTCATGCCCTTGATGCCGGAAGCGGCAAGTGTGCGGATGGGGCCGGCGGAGATCGCGTTGACGCGGATCCCCTCCGGGCCGAGACTGGCGGCCATGTAGCGTACGTTGGCTTCCAGACTCGCCTTTGCCAGCCCCATGACGTTGTAATGAGGCATGGCGCGCACGGCGCCGATATAGGTGAGGGTCAGCATGGCGCCGCGGCGGCCGCGCATGAGCGGCAGGGCTTCGCGGCCGAGGCTGCTGAAGCTGTAGGAGCTGATGTCATGGGCGGTCAGGAACCCCTCCCGGGTGACGGTATCCAGGTAGGCGCCTTCGAGCAGTTCGCGCGGCGCGTATGCCACTGAATGAACCAGGATATCCAGTCCGTCCCAGCGTTGACCCAGTTCCGCGAACACGGCCTTGACCTGTCCGTCGTCGGCGACGTCACAGGGAAGCGCTATGTCGGACCCGCACTCGGCCGCGAATCCCTCGACCCGCTGTCGCAGTTTCTCATTCTGATAGGTGAAAGCCAATTCGGCGCCTTCACGGTGCATGGCCTGGGCGATGCCCCAGGCAATGGAACGATTGCTGGCCACGCCAACGATAAGTGCGCGCTTGCCTTCAAGAATGCTCATAGTGCGTTTCCCCGTGATTAAGCCTTTGATTCAGCCCTGTTGCAGGGCGCTATTCTGACATGTCGAGCCGAAAATCCAAATTGGACAGGTCATGCGAATTGCCAAGCGGGCCGCATAAAATCTATGCTGTTCCCCGGGTCGTCCATGGCGGGCGATCAATACCCATTGTTCCCTGGATCGGATATGGCTGCACGAAACACAACGCCCGCGGTGTTCATCGTCGACGGCAGCCGCACCCCGTTTCTCAAGGCGCGCGGTGTGCCCGGTCCGTTCAGCGCCGCGGATCTGGCGGTGCAAGGCGCGCGCTCCCTGTTGCTCAGGCAGCCGTTTGAACCGGCGCAGTTGGACGAGGTGATCCTCGGCTGCACCATACCCTCGCCGGATGAAGCCAATATCGCCAGGGTGGCGGCCCTGCGGCTGGGGTGTGGTGAACAGATGCCCGCCTGGACCGTACAGCGCAATTGCGGTTCAGGTATGCAAGCCATCGACAGCGCCGCGCGCAGTATCGGCGGCGGGCGCGCCAGGCTGGTGCTGGCCGGTGGAGTCGACGTGATGAGTCACGCGCCGCTGCTCTATGGCCGCGACATGACGGTCTGGCTGGGCAAGCTGAACGCCGCCAGGAAATTCTGGTCGCGGGCGCGCACCCTGGCCGGTTTCCGGCCGGCCATGCTGAAGCCGGTCATCGCACTGTTGCACGGGCTGACCGATCCGGTGGTGGGATTCAACATGGGGCAGACGGCGGAGGAGCTGGCTTACCGGTTCGATATCACGCGCGCACAGATGGATTCCTACGCCGTGGAAAGTCACCTGCGCCTTAGTGCCGCGCGTGACGCCGGCTGGCTGTCGGAAATCGAACCCGTTTTCGATGCCCGCGGCCGCGTCTTTGAACGGGACGACGGTGTTCGATCGGACAGCGCCGTGGACAAGCTGGCGAAACTGAAGCCCGTCTTCGATCGCGAATTCGGCCGCGTTACCGCGGGCAACAGTTCCCAGGTTTCCGACGGGGCGGCCTGGGTGATCCTGGCCAACGAAAAGGCGGTGAAGCAATATCAACTGCCGGTAATGGCCCGCATCGTGGACAGCGAATGGGCCGGGTTGGCGCCGCAACAGATGGGGCTCGGTCCGGTGTACGCCATGACGCCGGTGCTCAAGCGTCGCCGGCTCGGCCTGGAAGACGTGGACTTCTGGGAAATCAATGAAGCCTTCGCTGCGCAGGTGCTGGCCTGCCTTGCGGCATGGCGCGACTCCGCCACCTGCAGGCGTGCGCTGCACCTGAGGACCGCCATGGGCGATCTCGACAACACGCGCCTGAACGTGGACGGCGGCGCCGTCGCGGTCGGGCATCCGGTGGGCGCAAGCGGCGCGCGCATTGTTTTGCATCTCTGCCACGTGCTGGCGCGAAACGAGGCGAAACGCGGTATGGCGTCCCTGTGTATCGGCGGCGGGCAGGGCGGGGCAATGCTGATCGAGCGCTGATCCGGGATGGCGACACAGAGCAGATTCAAGCATTGGCACCTGGAGCGGGACGACGACAATATCGCCTGGTGCAGTCTGGACGTACGCGACGCGCCGGCCAACGTGCTGTCGGAAGCCGTGCTTGCGGAATTCGGACAGGTCCTGGACGAACTGGAAGGTGAATTGCCGCGGGGGCTGGTGATCCGCTCCGCCAGGGAGGCGGGGTTTATCGCCGGCGCCGACGTGCACCGGTTCGCGGACATCGACGATCCGGCCGAAGCACGCGACATCATCCGGCGGGTACACGGGCTGTTTGACAGACTGGAGAACCTGCCCAGTCCCAGCATTTGTATCATCAAGGGCTATTGCCTGGGCGGGGGGCTGGAGCTGGCGCTTGCGTGCCGCATGCGCATCGGTATGGATGATCCCGCAACGCGGTTGGGATTCCCGGAAGTGTTGCTGGGGATCTTTCCCGGGTTCGGCGGCACCATGCGCGCCGTGCGGCGCATCGGCGCAATGCGGGCGATGCGCCTGATGCTGACGGGACGCAGCGTCGACGCGCGCCAGGCCCGTTCCCTGGGTCTGCTGGACCGGGTCCTGCCGGAACGCCGGCTGGAGGACGCGGCACGGGCGTTGCTGCTGCAGCGCCGGGCGCCGCACCGGGGTTTTTCGGTACAGCGGCTGTTGACGCTGGCGCCGCTGCGGATGCTCACGGCACGACTGATGCGGCGGCAACTGCGGCGCCGGGTGCGCGGGGATCATTACCCGGCGCCCTACCGGCTGGTGGAACACTGGGAGCGAAACGGCGGGAGCCGCGCGGCGATGTTGGAGGGCGAGGCGCGGTTGGTGCCGGACCTGCTGACCGGGGACACGTCCAGAAACCTGGTGCGTGCCTACCTGCTGCGCGAACGTCTACGCGGCCTGGGATCGGAGACCGCGCCGTCCTGCCAGACCGTGCATGTGATCGGCGCCGGTGTCATGGGCGGTGATATCGCCGCCTGGTGTGCGTTGCGGGGCCTGCGCGTCACGCTGCAGGACCAGAGTCCCCGATTGATCGCGCCCGCCGTGGGGCGCGCCCATGCGCTGTTCCGCCGCAAACTCAAATCCGAACGCCGGGTCCGGGCGGCCATGGACCGGCTGGTGCCCGACCTGCGCGGGCACGGCGCGCAACGGGCGGACCTGGTGATCGAAGCCATCGCCGAAGACCGCGACGCCAAATGTGAGCTGTTGCGGTCACTGGAGCCGCGGCTGAAGGAAAATGCGCTGCTGGCCACCAATACGTCGAGCATTCCGCTTGAGCAACTGGGCGAAGCCCTGGAAGCGCCTGAACGACTGTTCGGCATGCACTTCTTCAATCCCGTCAGCCGCATGCAACTGGTGGAAATCGTCGTTGGCTCCGCCACGTCATCTGAATGCATGCCGCGGGCGGCGGCCCTTTGCCGCATGCTGGATCGCTTGCCGCTGCCGGTGAAGAGTTCTCCCGGCTTTCTGGTGAACCGGGTTCTGACGCCTTACCTGATGGAAAGCACCCGGCTCCTGGACGAGGGCGTGAGCGCCGAACAGGTGGACGCGGCGGCCACGGCCTTCGGCATGCCCATGGGGCCGGTGGAACTGGCAGACACGGTGGGCCTGGACGTATGCCTGTCGGTGGCCCGCAATCTTGCTTCGACCCTGGATATTGCCGTGCCGGCACGGCTGGAGGGCCTGGTGGAAGCGGGGCGATTGGGCCGTAAGACCGGCCGCGGATTCTACAGCTACCACCAGGGTAAAGCGCAGAAATCACGGCAATCGACGGGCGATGCGGCGGGCCAATGCGCGGTCCAGGAACGGCTGGTGCTGACGATCCTCAACGAGTGCGCGGCGTGCCTGCGCGAGGGCATTGTTGAAAACGAGGATTTGCTGGACGCCGGCATGATCTTCGCAACCGGATTTGCACCGCATCGGGGCGGTCCCATGCACTATGCACGGGCACGCGGAACGGATAGGGTGGTTGAGGCACTCACTGCCCTGCAGGAGCGGCTCGGGGATCGCTATCGCCCGGATCCCTGGTGGAAGCCCCAATCCTCTTAGTCCCTTTTCGCCGAACTGTTGACGGAAATGGAGAAGATTTTGAAAGTAATCTCTCGCCAAGACGCAAAGGCCGCCAAGAAAACCGAAATGATGCAGCGTCCTGGATCTCTTGGCGTTCTTGGTGTCTTTGCGAGAAACTTGTTGGTTCCAGCTCGGCGGGTTTAGGACAGCGGCGATACATGTCAGAGGCACTACCGTTAATTTTCAGGGCGCTGGACTTTGCCGCCCGCAAGCACCGTGACCAGCGCCGCAAGGACGCCAGCGCGACGCCGTATATCAATCACCCCATTCAGCTGGCCGAGGTGCTGGCTAATGAGGCAGGGGTGCGCGACCCGACCGTGCTTGCGGCCGCGATCCTGCACGACACCATCGAGGATACCGAGACCAGCGCTGGAGAGTTGCGCGCCGAGTTCGGCGACGACATCGCCTCCATCGTCGAGGAGGTCAGCGACGACAAGACGCTGAAAAAGGAGGTGCGCAAGCGCCTCCAGATCGAACATGCCTCCACCCGCTCGCCGGGCGCCAGGCTGGTCAAACTGGCGGATAAAATCTGTAACTTGCGCGATATGCATTCCTATCCACCGGCGGACTGGAGTGAACAGCGCCGGCGCGAGTATTTCGACTGGGCCGCCGCCGTGATCGACGAGATCCGCGGCACCCACCCGGTGCTGGAGAAACTGTTCGACGAGGCGTACGCCAGGCGGCCGGGCTGAAATTCCGAAGGCTGGCGGCAGGCTCCAGAATACGGAATGTTTGCGCTCCCCCTACGGCTTACGGAGTTCTCCGCGTACGGCGGCAAGCCGGGTGTTCGCTCCGCTTAATCTCGCCGCACGTCCATGTGCGGGCGCTCACCGGGGAAGAGCCACGTTAAGTGGCTCTTCCTGTTTCCGGTTCGCCCTTCGTGCTCGCGAAGGTGCGCGCGATAGGGCATATACGTTGTCACTGGCCCGGTAGGTTCAGGGACAGACTCGAAACGCACCGGGCGGGTCTGTGAAGCGGCATGAGCGAGCGTGGAGCCATGGAGGGTGGAACGCGAGCGCTGCTGCGAGCGGACCAGGGATGGTCCGCGAAGCAAAAGCGGAACAGACCCACCCGGCGCGTTTGGGAACAGCAAAGTAACGTGCGATGCAGATCCGCCCGACACATTCGCGGAACGATGGTCTGGTATTCCGCGCGGCTAGTTAGGGCTGCGCAGGGTGACGAATTCCTCGGCGGTGGTGGGATGGATGCCCAGGGTGGCGTCCAGTTGCGTCTTGGTGACGTGCGCCTTCATGGCCACGGCGATGCCCTGGATGATTTCGCCGGCGTCCGGCCCCACCATGTGCGCTCCCACCACCCGATCGCTGGCCTTGTCCACTATCACCTTGATCAGCGTCTTCTCACCACTGCCGTCGAGAGAATGTTTGAGCGGCGTGAAGGTCGAGCGGAACACGTCGATCTCATCGTACTGATCGCGCGCCTGCGGCTCGGTCAGGCCGACGCAGCCCAGACTGGGCTGGCTGAAAACGCAACTGGGGATATCCTGGTAGTCCACGCGTTTGTGGTCGCCGCCATAGAGCGCGCGTGCCAGGGCCGTACCCTCGGCGGTTGCCACTGGCGTGAGATTCACACGATCAGTAACGTCGCCGATGGCGTAGATGGAGGGAACGGAAGTCCGGTAATGACCGTCTACCACGACAGCACCGTTTTCATCCAGCGCCACGCCGGCCTGTTCCAGTCCCATATTCGCGGTGTTCGGATTGCGGCCGGTGGCGTACATGACCATGTCGGCGCGGCAGCTGCGCCGGCCGTCCAAGCGCGCGCTCAGGCCGTGCTTCAAGGGTACTATCCGGCGTACGTGGGTATCGAACATCAGTTCTACGCCCTTTCTGCGCATTTCATCCGCCAGGAACTGCCGCGCTTCCGGGTCGAAGCCGCGCAGGAACAGCGGCCCGCGATATGCCAGCGTGGTACGCACACCCAGGCCGTTGAAAATTCCTGCAAACTCCACCGCGATATAACCGCCGCCAACGATCAGGATCCGCTTCGGAAGCGACTCCAGGAAAAATGCATCGTTGGAAGTAATGGCATGTTCCTTCCCCGGAATGTCCGGCACCTTGGGCCAGCCTCCGGTCGCCACCAGAATGCGCTGGGCCCGCAGTCGCCTGCCGTTCACCTCCACCGTGTGCGAATCCACGAGGCGCGCCCGTCCTTCGATGAGATCGCATCCGGATTCCACCAATAGCCGGCGATAGACCTCGTTAAGCCGCGTGATCTCGCGATTTTTGTTCAACAGCAGCGTGGGCCACTGGAATTTTGCCCGCCCGGGCAGCCAGCCGTATCCCGCCGATCCGGTGAATTGCTCGCGGAACTGCGAGGCGTAGACAAACAGTTTCTTGGGGACGCAGCCGACGTTGACGCAGGTGCCGCCCAGGTAGCGCTCTTCGGCGATGGCCACCTTCGCGCCGAATCCGGCCGACATGCGCGCGGCGCGTACGCCGCCGGAACCCGCGCCGATCACAAACAGGTCATAATCAAATGTCATAGTAAAGCTCTTCCGGATAAGTGCTCCGAATTCCGCTGCACCCGCCGTGTGAGCAGGACCCCTTCCTTCTCCCAGGTTGCACTTTCCCGTTGTCCATACGGTTGCCTCAGGTGTGGCGGAATTCGGAGCATCTATTTGGCTTATCGTATACAGGTTCAAATCATACCTTGATGGAGCGGTTCGCGGGAATTTGCGGAGCGCCCGCTCGGTGACAAGGGTGCGGCGTTCGCGTATCTTAACGTTAGCGGGCCTTTGTCGGGGGGGACGATAAAAATTCAAGAGACGGAGTAGTCGAAATGATCGAACTGTATACGGCAGCAACACCCAATGGACATAAGGTATCCATCGCCCTGGAGGAAATGGAACTGCCGTACAAGGTCCACAAGCTCAGCCTCGGAAATCATGAGCAGAAGCAGGACTGGTACCTGAAGCTGAACCCCAATGGACGCATTCCCACCATTGTCGACACGGATAACGGAAATTTTGCGGTATTCGAGTCCGGGGCCATCCTTATCTACCTGGCGGAGAAAACCGGCCGGTTCCTGCCGCACGACGTCAACGGACGTTCCACGGTGTTGCAGTGGCTCATGTTCCAGATGGGCGGAGTCGGACCCATGCAGGGGCAAGCCAATGTTTTCTATCGTTACGCGTCCGAAAAGATCCCGTATGCCATTCAACGTTATCAGAACGAGACGCGTCGCCTGTACGAAGTGCTGGACACGAGATTGAAATCGCATGAATTCCTGGCGGGCGATTATTCTATTGCGGATATGGCGACCTGGCCGTGGGTGGCGGGTCACGAATGGGGCGGCGTGTCGGTCGAGGGGCTGGAGCACCTGCAGCGCTGGCTGTCCGCCGTGGAATCACGGCCGGCCGTGCAGCGCGGACGGGAGATCCCCGCGTCGAAACCCATCGAAGAGCGCGGCGAGGAAGTCATAGAGACGGTGCGCGGAATACTGGCATAGCGCGGAAGGAAGATACGGTGTCCACAGGCGGCGACAATAACCGCAATCGGGTTGTTACAGACGTGGAAAAGATGTTGCGGCGGGTGACGCTCGCCTCGGTGGCAGTGGCCTGTGTGCTGATCGTCATCAAGCTGGGCGCCTACCTGGTTACCGATTCAGTTGCCCTGCTTTCCAGTCTCATTGATTCAACCCTGGATTCATTTGCGTCGCTGCTTAACTTCTTTGCGGTGCGCCATGCGCTGACCCCCGCTGACGCGGAACACCGATTCGGCCACGGCAAGGCGGAACCGCTCGCGGGACTGGGTCAATCGGCGTTCATCGCCGGTTCCTCGCTGTTTTTGATCTTCGAATCCATTTATCGCCTGTTGCACGGCACGGTTATCACACGCGGCGGTATCGGCATCGTCGTCATGGTGGTGTCTCTGCTGATTACAATCGTCCTGGTGGTCTATCAACGCTACGTGCTAAGCCGCACTCACTCCCTTGCCATACGCGCTGATTCCCTGCATTACGTCAGTGATATCGTTCTCAATCTCAGCGTTATCGCGGCGCTGGTTCTCAGCACCTATTTCAAATGGTCGGCGGCCGACCCGCTATTTGCCCTGGGCATAGCCGCTTACATCATTTACTCAGTCCGGGAGATTGCCGCCAATTCCCTGGATCAACTCATGGACAGGGAGTTGCCGGACGAGGACCGCGATCGGATCAAATCCGTCTGCCTGTCGCATCCGGAGGTACGCAGTATGCACGACCTGCGTACCCGGGCGTCGGGCCGCGACCGTTTCATTCAGCTGCATCTGGAATTGGACCCGGGTCTGAAACTGGTGCAGGCGCATCGCATCGCCGATGAAGTGGAATACGAACTGCGCGAGGCGTTCCCCAACACGGATATCATCATTCACGAGGACCCTGCCGGTGTGGAGATGCCGCCGGCGGAGGCCTGATACTCCGGACTTGGGGGATGTCAGGTACCGGTTTTGGCGCCGGTTTCCGCCAGGCGCGAGAGATCGTCGTTGACGTGAAGTTCGGCAAGTTCCATGAAACCGCCTATCAGCTTTCCATCTATGAATATCTGCGGCACGGTCCGGCTGCCCGAGCGCTCGAACATTTCCTTCTCCAGCTGCGGTTCGGCGATTATGTCGTACTCCCGATAAGGCACCCCGTCCTGCTCCAGCAGCGCTTTGGCCATCTGGCAGTAGCAGCACCAACCTTTCGTGTAAAGTTCTACGCGGCTCATGTAAGTACCATTATCCGGAACAAAACGACTGGGGGAAAGTGGGACAGAAGGGCCAAAAAAGGCCCGGGCTTCCTGCCCGGGCAATGTCAGAGGCACAAGCAACTATTGCCTCTCATTCGCCTCTGTCTCTGGCGATGGAGTGCACAAGATCGGCGCCCGCAGAGGCGGTCGCCTGCATCGGCAGGCGGCTTACATCCAACAAATGCAAGAGCTGTTCCGAAAGCCGGCTGACCGGGCGCTGGGACCGAAATCTGTGAACTTCATCACGGCCTGGCAGCCCTGGATGTCATTCCAAGGCCGTTCGCACGGCCGGTCGTGGCCCTGATCCACGGTCTAGGCGGTATAACGTTGTCGCCCTGGAACGACAGCTGTTTCCGGGCAGTGACCGGCCGGGTTATGATGCCGATCGACTCCCGTTAGAAGAGGGTGAGCCGACATTCGGCGCGCCCGGGGACTCACGGCTGGTGGAAACCGCACCAATAAGAACAATGGACCCGGGAGTACCGATCCATGCGTTTGCGCGTACTGTGTCTCATCCTGACCTGGACGGTCTGCATGACCGCCTTTGCCGGCGAATTTTCCACGCCTACCGCCCGTGTCAAGGATTCGGTGGACCGGGTTATCGCGATCCTCAAGGATTCGTCGCTGGATCGCGACACCAAATGGAAGCGCATCGCCGACGTTATCGATGACGGCTTCGATTTCCGCAGTATGTCGCAGAGTGTGCTGGCAACGCGGTGGCAGGATGCGTCGCAGGCTGAGCGGCAGCAGTTTACCCAGTTCTTCTCGCAATATATCGAGGAGGTGTACCGCTCGAAGATCGAGTCCTATTCAGATCAGCGGGTTATCTACAAGGAGGAGGTCGTACACGGTAACCGGGCGGTAGTGAGGACCATGATCGTAACCAGCAACACGCAGATCCCGATCGATTTCAAGCTCAAGAATAATGATGGTGAGTGGTACGCCTATGATGTCGTGATCGAGGGGATCAGCCTGGTTGCCAATTACCGGAGCACTTTCGCCGTCATCGCCAAGGATGAAGGAATGGACGGGCTGCTGGAGAACATCCGGGAACGCATCGAACAGTACAAGCGCAAGTACGGCAAACTGCCTCCGCCCGGCACCTAGCCGGATTAAGTGGAGCGAAAGCCGCTGCGTGGACTGGACCGCGGTTGGGGTCATGGTGTTTTCGCTCCATGAGCGAAGCGCGGAGCCATGGATGGACCGCGAAGCAAAAGCGGAGCAGGCCCGCCCAACGGTCTACTTCACGAAAAGTACGGATGGATCAGGCGTAGCTGGCGCGGACGCGGCTATTTCTTATTGCTCTCGAAGATGTATTTGCTGATCAGCTCTTCCAGGTTAATGGAGGGCTCCGTTTCCATGATCTCCATGCCCGGTTTCAGGTAGGTCTCCGAGCCTCCGGGGCTGATTTTGATGAACTTGTCTCCGATGAGCCCGGAAGTTTGAATTGAGGCGGTCGCGTCGTCGGAAATACGTACATCCTTGTCCACAGAAAGGGTCACGACGGCCTCGTAGGATTTCGGATCGAATTTTATTGACTTGACCATGCCGACGTTGACCCCGCCCGCTTCCACGTAGGCGCCGGCCCTGAGCCCCGATGCCGATGTGAAGCGCGCAATTACATCGTACTGGTGCTGCCCGAACATCGCGAGATTACCAAGGCGCAAAGCGAGATAGGCGATGCATGCCAGGCCGATGAGGATGAACAGCCCGACGCTGATTTGGGTTTTTGAGCGTGTTTCCGGCATAGATGGCACCTAAAGGATTATCGCGCTGATCAGGTAATCCGCAAGCAGCACGGCGATGGAGGAAAGCACCACGGCATCGGTGGTTACGCGGCTCACTCCCTCTGAACCATGCGCCCCGATGCGGTCAAGATGCAGGTAGAAACCCTTGGCTGTAGCAATCCAGATCATGACTGACCCGAACACCACCGATTTGATTGTACCCATGAGTACGTCCCGAAGGAGAACAGCATCGTGCATGCTGCCGAGAAAGCTGCCGGGACTTATCTTAAACAGTATGACACCGACGAAGTAACCACCGGCAATGCCCATGGCGATGAAGATGGCAGTCAACAGCGGCACGGAAATCAGAGCCGCCAGGAACCGCGGCGCTATGAGGTATTTGATCGGGTCTATTGCCATGCATTCCAACGCGTCGATCTGATTTTCGTTGCGCATAATACCCAGCTCCGCACACAGCGCCGAGCCGGCGCGCCCGATCACGATCAGCGCCGTGAGCACGGGGCCCAGTTCGCGGATGAGGCTGAGTCCGACGGCGGCGCCGAGCAGGGCTACCGAGCCAAACCGCACCAGGGTGTCATAAAATTGCAGGGCGACGACCATGCCGACAAAAACACCGGCAACCGCAATTACAAGCAGTGAACGAGCGCCGATAAAATGAATCTGCCGGATTACCGGATACACCCTGTAGGGTGGTCTGACTATCGCCCAAACGCCGGCGGCGAGAAACTGCCCGGCACGGCCAAGCCGCTCGAGAAAATCGACGGCTCTGTCGATCAACGCATTCACTGGAATGTCCGCGGGCCGGGGCTCAAAGCTGCGTTCGCGTCAGCTTGTCCAGGTGCGCGGCGGCATCGAACTGCTCGACCATGGGCTTCCTGTTCAACAGGGAGACAATGCGCGGGTCGGTACTGGCCCTGATCTCTTCCTTGTTTCCGGTCAGCAACTGCCGTCCTCCGTGCAGCACGGTAATGCGGTCGGCGATGCTGAACATGCTTTCCAGTTCGTGGGTCACAATGACGATGGTCATGTTCATTGCGTCTCTCAGCTTCAGGATAAGCAGGTCGAGTTCGGCTGAACTCACCGGATCCAGCCCCGAGGACGGTTCATCGAAAAACAACAGCTTGGGATCCATGATAACGGCGCGGGCGAGTCCCGCCCGTTTGAGCATTCCGCCGGAGAGTTGAGCCGGAAGAAGCTGCTCGTATTCGGCCATGCGCATGAAATCGAGCTTCATGCGGGTCATGATGCGGATCGTTTTTGCGTCAAGCTTCGTGTGTTCGCGCAGAGGCAACTCGACGTTTTCGCGCACGCTCAGGGAACTGAACAGGGCCCCGTTCTGGAATGCGACGCCGATGTGCTTACGCAGATCATTCAGTTCTCTGCGCAGGCTCATCAGCTCCTGGTAGGTCTGGCGGTATTCCTTGAGCAGATCTTCACTCCTGGCATAGCGTTCCAATAAATTCAGATGCTGGCGGACATCTAATAAGGAA
>CAZNWR010000062.1:0-13229 GCA_964576645.1 uncultured Enterobacteriaceae bacterium
AGCTACTGATCGTCGCCTTGGTAGGCCGTTACCCTACCAACAAGCTAATCAGACGTGGGCCCATCCAGGAGCGCGAGGTCCGAAGATCCCCCGCTTTCCCCCATAGGGCGTATGCGGTATTAATCCGAGTTTCCCCGGGCTGTCCCCCACTCAAGGGAAGGTTCCCACGTATTACTCACCCGTCCGCCACTCGCCAGCCACCCAAGCAAGCTTGGGTGCTGCTGCCGTTCGACTTGCATGTGTTAGGCATGCCGCCAGCGTTCAATCTGAGCCAGGATCAAACTCTTCAGTTTAAACTTCTCGCCACCTTAAGGGTGGCAATCTTGGCTCGATGGAATCATGCATTGCTTAAAGCTAAGCACTTGAAGTCATTGCTTGTTTCCACCGAAAACTTTCTGGTGATACAAGCACCTGACGCAAGCGCCCACACAGATTTCTTGATCTTGTATTTTTAAAGAACACCCGGGCCGGACAGCCCGGTCGGAGAACGCGGGATTATACACTCAGTTGACCCCCGGTCAACCGATGAATGACCGAAAAATGACAAAATTTAAGCCATTGAATTTTTTGGAAAAATTCCGGCGCTTTAGGAACGCCCGCGGCGGCCGTGACCGAGCCCGTGAAAGGCGCCCCGAAACGGCCTAGTGATCCGCCTTATCGGGCTTGAGCAGGCGCACCCGGGCAAACCGGCGTTTGCCCACTTGCAGCACAAACGTCTCGCCCCACCTTAACTTGTGTCCCCTATCCTCTATTTTCAGGCCATTTACGCGAACCGCGCCCTGCCCAATCATCCGGAAGGCCTCGGATGTGCTGGGCACCAGGCCCGCGGCCTTGAGGATGGCGCTGACCGGGGTTTCCTCGTCGCTGGCCGGATAGTCCCGCTCCGGCATCTCCTCCGGCAACACCCCCTGGCTGAAGCGGGCCACGAACTCCCGCCGCGCCGCGTCTGCCTCCCCGCCGCTGTGAAACCGGGCCACGATTTCCCGCGCCAGCTCAAACTTGATATCGCGCGGATTGGCGCCGCCGGCCACGTCTCGCCGCAGCCCCTCTATCTCGCCCATGGGCCGGAAACTCAGCAATTCGAAATAGCGCCACATAAGTTCGTCCGACACCGACATCAACTTGCCGAACATTTCTCCCGGCGGCTCCGTGATACCCACGTAATTTCCCAGGGACTTGGACATTTTCTGGACCCCGTCCAGGCCCTCCAGGATCGGCATGGTGAGAATGACCTGCGGCGCCTGGCCGGCATCCTTCTGCAGCTCCCGGCCCACCAGCAGATTGAATTTCTGATCGGTGCCCCCCAGCTCCACGTCGGCGCGCATGGCGACTGAATCGTATCCCTGTACCAGAGGATACAGAAACTCGTGCACGGAAATGGGCTGGTTGGCGGCGAACCGGGTCTTGAAATCGTCGCGCTCAAGCATGCGCGCCACGGTGTACTTGCCTGCCAGCCGGATCATCCCCTCGGCCCCCAATTCCCGGCACCAGCTTGAGTTGAAGCAAATTTCGGTCCTGTCCGGATCCAGGATCTTGAATACCTGGGCCTTGTAGGTTTCGGCGTTGCGTGCCAGCTCAGCGGTGCTCAGCGGTTTGCGGGTGACGTTGCGGCCGCTGGGATCGCCGATAAGTCCGGTGAAGTCCCCGATAAGAAACATGACGTGATGACCCAGTTCCTGGAACTGGCGCATCTTGTTGATAAGCACGGTATGGCCCAAGTGCAGATCCGGCGCGGTGGGGTCGAAGCCGACCTTGACCCGCAGCGGCTTGCCGTGTCTGAGCTTTGCCAGGAGTTCCGTTTCCTGGATCAGTTCCTCCGCGCCCCGAAGTATGAGGTCGAGCGCTTCCCTTTCAGTCGCCGCCATGGTGCCGCATTGCTCGCTTTGGTCCGCCCCGGCTTCCGGGGCCGATTGACGGCCCCCGGATTAGAGGATAATGTAAATTGACTATTTCTCTTGCGATGATCGTGACTTACAGAGCTTATATAAAGAAGGACTATAAGCCTGTCATTCGCCGGATCCCGGACGACTTAGCAAAGCGCCGGTATCGTCCCCGGCTGCTGGCACTGCTACTCGTAGTCGCCGTATGCACCTGCCTGGGGTATCGAATCATATCATCGGAGGATGGCAGCGCTCATGTGATCCGGCCGCTGCCGGTGGCGGCCGCACCACGCCGCGCGACACCGGTGCGGGTGGCGGCGGCATTGAATCCGGTGCGGGATGCGAACGCGACCGTGCCGGCTGCCGACGAGCTGCCATGGAAGCGCGTGGAAATTAAGACCGGCGACAATCTGTCGGGCATATTCAACCGCCTGGGCCTGTCGCCGCAATCGCTGCAGGCGGTCCTGTCCACGGGTGACGACGCCAAATTGCTGGCAAGCCTGTTTCCCGGCCAGATACTCGAATTTCAGACATACGGCGGGCGTCTCAAAGCCTTGCGCTACGAGCCTGCCATCGGCGACCTGCTGCAAATCACGCGGAAAGGAGATGGGTTCGTAAGCAGCTTCACGCACCCCAAGCCGGAAACGCGGGAGGCAGTGGCCTCCGGCACCATAGAGTCATCCCTGTTCAGCGCCGGCGAGAAAGCCGGCATGTCGGACAAACTCATCATGGAGATGGCGGGCATTTTCGGCTGGGATATCGACTTCGCACTGGACATCCGCGCCGGAGACAGCTTCAAAGTTGTCTACCAGGAGCAATTCAAAGACGGCCGCAAAGTGGGATCCGGCCCGATCCTGGCCGCCGAATTCACCAACCAGGGCAAGACCGTGCACGCGGTGCGCTATACCACCGCGGACGGCAAAAGCGATTATTACTCGAAATCGGGCACAAGCATGCGCAAGGAATTCCTGCGCACGCCGCTCAAATTCACCCGTATCAGTTCCCGATTCAGCATGGCTCGGATGAATCCGATATTGCACAAGGTACGGCCGCATGAGGGTGTGGACTATGCGGCGCCCATCGGCACGCCGGTGAAGGCCACCGGCGACGGCGTTGTCGCCTTTGTGGGCCGCAAGGGTGGTTATGGACGCGCCATTATTCTGAGGCACACCGGCCGCTTCAGCACACTGTACGGCCACTTGTCGCGGTACGCCCGCCACCTGCGGCGCGGCCAGCGGGTGCGCCAGGGCCAGGTTATCGGCTACGTTGGTATGAGCGGACTCGCCACCGGCCCCCACCTTCATTATGAATTTCGTATCAACGGCGTACACCACGACCCGCTTACCGTAGCCCTGCCCAGGGCGCCGGGGATCCCGAAGTCGCAGATCGCGCAATTCCAGGCGAGTACGGCGCCGCTGCTGGCCGAACTTGATCGACCTGAGGCGAACGGGCAAAACCTGGCGTCGGGCGCGGCTCTTAAGACCGTTCCGGCATCGCGCTGAAGTCCGGGCCTGTGTACTACCTCGGCCTGATTTCGGGAACCAGCATGGACGCCGTGGACGCGGCGCTGGTGAATCTGGGCGATGACGACTGCAGCACGGCCTGCTACCGGCAGTTTCCGCTGCCGCAGGCCCTGTCGGACCGGCTCAAGTCCATCACACCGGCGTCACCCATCGCCGAGATCCAAAAATGCGACAGTTGGCTTGGCGATCTGTTCGCAGACGCGGCACTGGCAGTGATCTCCGAATCCGGCATCGGCCCGGAACAGGTTGCCGCCATCGGCAGCCACGGCCAGACACTGCTGCATCAACCTCTTGGCGCACATCCCAATACCCTTCAGATCGGCGATCCCAACCGCATTGCCTGGCGCACCGGCATTCCGGTGGTAGCCGACTTCCGGCGCATGGACATGGCCGCCGGGGGTCATGGCGCGCCGTTTGCCCCGGCGCTTCACGCCTGGCGCTTCCGCGAACCCGGCAGCGACCGTGTCGTGCTTAACCTCGGCGGCATTGCCAACATCACCATTCTTCCGGCGGAATCCGAGACCCCGGCATCGGGTTTCGACACCGGCCCGGCCAACACCCTGCTGGATCAGTGGGCGCTCGCGCACAAGCAGGGTGCGCTGGATGAGGGCGGGCGCTGGGCGGCGAGTGGAACCGTCAACCAGGATCTGTTGCAGGAACTGCTGAAGGACGACTACTTCTCGGCTCAGCCGCCAAAAAGCACGGGACGGGAATACTTCAATCTGGAATGGCTGGAAGCGCGCCTGTCGCGGCTGGATGCGCGCCCCGCCGCGGCAGACGTGCAGGCAACACTCCTGGAGCTGAGCTGTGTCACTATCAGCCGCGACATCCTTGATTATGCACCGCGCACGTCCCTGGTGCTGGCGTGCGGGGGCGGCGTACACAACCCGGAGTTGATGGGCCGGCTGTGCGATCTGCTGCCGGACACGGCCATTCAAACCACGGCGAATTTCGGGATCGACCCGGATGCGGTGGAGGCAATTGCCTTCGCCTGGCTGGCGAAGCAGCGAATGGAGGGAGCGCCGGGGAACCTGCCCGCTGTAACCGGCGCCAGGAAGGCAGTTTTGTCAGGTGCGATTTATGAGGCAGGTAGAAAGTAAAAAGGTAAAAGTTAAAAGATACAGGATCAAAAAGGGGCGCGTTTGCGCCCCTCTTCTTGCTTTGAACTTTTAACGTTTAACGTTTAACTTTTAACTTCATCACACCGTGAACGAATTCCCACACCCGCACGTCGAGGTCGCATTGGGATTGCGGATCACGAACTGGGCCCCTTCCAGGCCTTCGGAATAATCGATTTCAGCGCCGGTCAGATACTGCACGCTCATGGGGTCGATGAGCAGCTTTACCCCATTGCGTTCAATGACGACATCGCCTTCGCCGATGTTTTCGTCGAAGGTAAATCCGTACTGAAAGCCCGAACAACCGCCGCCACTGATAAACACGCGCAGCATCAGGGCGTCGTTGTGTTCCTCTTCCACCAATTCCCGCACCTTGGCCGCCGCAGCATCGGTGAACAAAAGAGGATCTTCAATTGTTTCAATTACTTCTGACATTGTATCCAGTGTCCCTCACTGTGTGGATGGACAACATCTAATATAGCCGTTTCCCGACTAAAAACCAAGCATTTTAGTCGGGTATTAGTCGTGGCCCTCCAGGGCGCCGCTGCGCTCCAGGCCCATGGGCAGGTCTTCCGGTTCCGGCGTATGCACCAGCTTACCGTTCACCTCGGCGCCGATGGCCATTTCTATCAGATTGTAATAGACATTCCCGGTCACTCGGGCGTTCGCGGATAACTCCACGTGTTCGCTGCTGTGCACGTCCCCGATCACGGCACCGTTTAGCTTCACGAAGGGCACCTTGACCTCACCCTCGATGGTGCCCCTGTCGCTCAGGGACAGCATTGAATGGCCGTCGTTCTCCGCATACACATTGCCCTTGACGGTCCCTTCAATGTGCAAGCCCCCGCTGAACTTGAGGTCTCCCGCGACCTGCGTATTCTGCCCAATCAGCGTATCGATATCGATTCTGGCCTTTTTCCTCTTTTGTGAATTGCCCCACATGCTTGTGTCTCCCGGATAAATATTGCGTAGCGCCCTGCAATGCCCGCCGCCGGGCATGCCTGAAAGACCCCGTCAATCCGAATCTTTCGGCCAGTCAAACACCCTGGTTATCTTAGACTGTTTTTTATTCCTTGGCTGCAGCACGACATGCACCCGCTGCGGCGTAAACCCGGTGGGAAATGCGAGGTTGAATTCAAATCGTTTGAAATTGCTGAATTTGAACGACAGGTCCAGCGACTGATCCAGGGAAATGTCTTTCAACTCAAGATAGCGCACTTTTCCGTTCTGCAGGCCTTCTATGGAAACATCGATGGTTCCCTCCGCGCTCAGGGGGCTGTTCACGTGCGTGAGTATCAACTTGAGCCGATAGGCATCCTTGCGCGGCAGCGGGCTCACGTAGATGCCGTTGATGTCGAGACCCTTTGCCTTGCTGGAAGACTCCATCACGCCCTGGTAGAACTCCAACTCGCCCTTGAGGTGGAACACCTTTTCCTGAAGGTCGCGGATATCCTTTTGAAGGTGGGTCTCGGTCTGCCGATCCAGGTTGGTGGTTCGCTCCAGCATCATGACGCGCGAATGCAGCGCCGTATTCTCATGCTTCAGATGACTATTGGCCTGCAGCAGGTGCCTGTGCTGCTTGTTTGAGTGGAGTTCGCGGTAGATAAGCGCCCAGTAACCCTGGTTCAACACCAGCCAGGTGACCAATGCCATGAGCATGCTCAGCAGGATGACGCCCAGGGCGAGCTGGATCGGGCGGTGGGATTTTACAACGAGCCGGGTCACAGCCGTTTATCCACCGAGTAAATGTACTTGCCGAAGGAACGCACTGCGGAGCGTGTACCGCGGCGGGTACCCGACGAATCACCGAGTGATATAGACGCGTGCTGCCAGGCGTTCACGGAGACAGGGCCGTCAACGTAAGCCCTCGGGTCTCAGGCAGACCGAACATCAGATTCATGTTTTGCAGCGCCTGGCCGGCGGCACCCTTAACCAGATTATCGATTACCGACAATACCACCACGCGCCGCCCACCGCCGGGCCGATGTACGGCAATCCTGCACAGATTCGTACCCCTGACGCCGCGTGTATCCGGATACGAACCCGGCGGCAACACGTCCACGAACGGCTCATCGGCGTAGCATTGCTCAAACAGCGACTGCACATCCGTGTCCGCGCTCAGTATTGCGTAGATGGATGCGTGCAGCCCGCGGATCATCGGGACCAGGTGTGGAGCGAAGGTGAGATCCACCGGCTGCCCCGCCAGCGCCTCCAGGGCCTGGCGGATTTCGGGAAGATGCCGGTGACCGGCCACGCCATAGGCCTTGAAGGATTCGGCGGCCTCTGAGAACAGATTGGACATTTCCAGTTTGCGCCCGGCGCCGCTGGCCCCTGACTTGGCGTCCGCAATCAGGGATCCCGCATCCACCGCCTGCGCCCGCAACAGGGGCAACAGACCCAGAATCACCGCCGTCGGATAGCAACCGGGATTGGCGACCAGCTCCGCGTTCCGGATGACGCCGCGATTAAGCTCCGGCAGTCCGTACACCGCCCCGGGGAGCAGTCCGGGGCAAGCGTGGTCCTGCCCGTACCAGGTCTTCCACTCGGACGCGTCCTTGAGCCGGAAATCGGCGGAAAGATCGATTACTTTCACGCCGGCTTCCAGCAACTCCGGCGCCTTCTGCATGGCCGACCCATTGGGCGTCGCAAAAAACACCACATCGCATTCAAACAGGGACTTATCGTCAGGCGCGCTGAAGGCGAGATCGGTATGCCCGCGCAGCGCCGGGAAAAATTCCTGTACGGCCCGGCCCTGCTCCGACCGGGAAGTGACCACGTTGATGGTCAGGTCCGGATGAGCCGAGCCAAGCCTCAAAAGCTCCAGTCCGGTATAGCCGGTGGCGCCGATTATTCCCGCGTGGATCATGTGTTCTTCGAGATATGTGAGGTAGCTGCACTGGCAATGCGAAGTGGCCCAATAATACGAACTGAACCCGGGCAGGAAAAGCAATAAAAAAGCGGCCGGAGCCGCTTTTAAATTGGTTACAGCGACAGTTCTTGTTTTTCATTCGGCTCGCGGATGCACAAGGCAGCACACGGCTGATGCAGAATAGTTAGCGGCCGGCACAGTGTCAAGCCGAGCCCCGTGCAGGCGGCAGATGCGAGCGAACCTGCACCTGCCCGTTCCGCGATAATAGCGGTTGACAGATCCCGATCTCCGTTCGCATCATCACGCTCATCATGCTAATTGCACCGCCGGTAAAATGAGCCCGGATCCATGAGCAGAATCATGCCAAAATCGTTGATAGTGCTTCTGCTGGCAATGTGCGCCTCTCTCTGGGCGCTTGCCGGCACCAGCCCGGACCGCCTGCCTGTGCACAGCTTCACCAGCATCCGTGGTAATCGAATCGATGCCGGCGAACTGGCACACCGCCCGGTCCTGGTCAATTTCTGGTCCACCACCTGCGCTATCTGCCGAACGGAACTGCCGAAGCTGGCCGGCTTGTATCGACACCTGCACAGGCGCGGCCTGCAGATCGTTGGCGTGGCCATGCCCTACGATCCGCCGAACCAGGTTGTCGAAGCCAGCTACGCCGAACACATTCCCTATCCGTTGACCCTGGACCTCAAATCCAGGATTGCACACGCCTTTGGCGACATCGACGCCACGCCCACCACCTTTCTCATCGCGCCCAACGGCCATGTTGTGTTTCGCCACGAGGGCAAACTCAACCTGCCCGCGTTGAAGCACCTGCTCCAGGGCATGCTGGCCCCGTCGCCCGCAGCAGGCGGCGCTTCTCACTTCGGCATCTGAGGCAAGGCGGGTCCCGGGACGCAACCGCGATGCTCTGGACCAAGGCGCTTCACATCATCTTCATGGTCACCTGGTTCGCGGGCCTGTTCTACCTGCCGCGCCTGTTCGTCTACCACGCCATGGCGACGGATGAGACCAGCAGCGAACGCTTCAAGATAATGGAAAGAAAGTTGTACTTCGGGATCATGACGCCGGGAGCGGTGCTCACAATCCTGTTCGGATTCTGGACGCTGTACCTGGCCGGCTGGCATGCCTATGCCGGCACCTACTGGCTGCACGTAAAGCTGTTCCTGGTGGCGCTGCTGGTGGTGTATCACTTCTATTGCGGCAAATTGTTGCGGGACTTCCGTCATGATCGCAACTGCCACGGTCATGTCTGGTACCGGTGGTTCAACGAGGTGCCGGCGCTGTTCCTGATCGCCATCGTCATCCTTGCGGTGGTGAAACCTTTTTAGCGTCATCCTGGAACAACAGAGCCGGTATTAACCGGCGGCGACAGTTCCAGGACCCAGTCGATGTAATGTGCGCCGAAGGCGCCCTTCAATGCACTGGATCCCGGAGCGCTACGCGTCCAGGATGACCGCATTCCGGCGTTCGCACGGAATGCGGTCAATCCACCTCGATCATTTCGAAGTCTTCCTTCCTGGCGCCGCATTCCGGACAGGACCAGTTGGGAGGCACGTCTTCCCAGCGCGTGCCCGCCGCAATGCCGTCGTCCGGCCACCCATGCGCCTCGTCGTAAATGAACCCGCAGATCACGCACATGAATTTTTTGTAAGGTTCCAAGCCGGCCGCCTCCCGCGCTTAAGCCGGATCACTCAAATCCGGATCAGATTCTCGTCAAGATCCCTGCTGTGTAGAATACCGGAATATGAGCAGTGGGGCGGAACGGCCTCCGGTCGTGCTGGCGATTTCCGGCCACGATCCGACCGGCGCGGCGGGCATACACGCGGACCTGGAGGCCATCGCCCAGGGCGGAGCGGCCTGCGCGTCCCTCATCACCGCGACCACCGCGCAGAATACGCAATCTTTTGAAAAGCTGTTTCCCCAGCCGCCAAAACAATTCCTGCAGGCGGCGGAATGCCTGCTGTCGGACATGAAGGTGGACGCGTGCAAGGTGGGGCTGCTGGGTTCGGTTTCCATTGCACGCTGTGTGGCGTCACTGACGCTCCTTCGCAGTGGCATCCCCGTGGTCATCGACCCCATCACCCACAGCGGCACCGGCGCGGATCTCGGCCACCCCGGGTTGCTGCGGATCCTGGCCACGGAACTGGTGCCGCTGGCCACCATCGTCACACCCAATTGCCGGGAGGCCTGCGAACTGACCGGCTTGCCCGAGGCGGAACACGCCGCGCAAAGGCTGCTGGAACTGGGCTGTGAAAACGTGCTGCTGACAGGCGCGGACCAGGACACCGAAGTCGTGTACAACCGCCTGTACAGAAATAACCATCCCGTTATGACTTACGAGTACCGGCGACTGCCTCACACTTACCACGGCTCCGGCTGTACCCTGTCGGCATTCCTGGCGGCATTGCTGGCGCGCGGCATGGACGTTCAGGCCGCCGTGGAACAGGCGCAGGCCTTCACTCACGTGGCGCTGCAACGCGGCCGGCAATTGGGTCACGGCCAGTGGCACCCGGGACGCATCGCCCAAACTGCACCCGGGGACTGACAAGGTGAAGCGCCGCTTCGATCCGGGCCTGTACGTGATCACTGACTGCGTGCAGCTGCCGTTTGTGCAGACACTGGCAAAAACCGATGTCATCCTGTCCGCCGGCGTCGCCGTTCTGCAATACCGCAACAAAACCGCTGACGCCGCGAGCCGGCTGGAGCAGGCACGCCTGCTGGCGGACTTGTGCCGGCGCCGGCGGACCCCGCTTATCGTTAACGATGATGTCAACCTGGCGATCCAATGCGAGGCCGACGGCGTACACCTGGGCGGTGATGACATGACCTGTGCCGAAGCACGGCGCCGGCTGGGATCGGAATTTCTCATCGGCATTTCCTGCTACGACAGCCTGGAACGAGCGCAGACCGCGCAGGCGGAGGGCGCGGATTACGCGGCCTTCGGCGCCTTCTTCCCCACGTCCACCAAGACGCCGCGCGCCCGGCCCGAACCCAGCCTGCTGGCCCGTGCCAAAACACAACTGCAAATTCCCATTGTCGCCATCGGCGGCATAACCGCCGACAATGCCGGCGTGCTGCTGGCTGCCGGCGCGGATAACCTGGCCGTGGTAAGCGCCCTGTATGGCGCCCAGGATCCAGCAGCGGTCGTCGGTGAATTTCGGGCGGCGTTCGAGACCCGTGCGCACCCACAAGGAGATCGAAGTGAGCAACCCATTATTTGAACAGGCGAAACAGGTGATCGCGGGGGGCGTGAACTCGCCGGTACGGGCGTTCAAATCCGTCGGCGGCGATCCGGTATTCTTTCGGCGCGGCGCCGGCGCATATCTCTACGACAGCGACGACAAGGCCTACATCGATTATGTCGGATCGTGGGGACCGTTGATCCTGGGTCACGCCCACCCCGCGGTCATCGCCGCGGTCAAGGAAGCGGTTGAGCGGGGATTGAGTTTCGGCGCACCCGCGGAAGTGGAAACACAGCTTGCAGGCAGGATCCTGGAACTGATGCCGTCCATGGAAAAGATCCGCTTCGTCAATTCCGGCACCGAGGCGGCCATGAGCGCCATCCGGCTGGCACGCGGTTTCACCGGTCGCGACACGGTCGTGAAATTCGAGGGCTGCTACCACGGACACGTGGATTCACTGCTGGTGCGCACCGGCTCCGGCGCCCTCACCCTGGGCGTGCCTACCTCTCCCGGAGTGCCGGCGGACCTGGCCCGGCACACGCTGACCCTGACCTACAATGATCCCGAGTCGGTCGCCTCCGCCTTCAAGGCCATGGGTGACCATATCGCCGCAGTGATCGTGGAGCCGGTGGCGGGCAACATGAATTGCGTGCCCCCGGTTCCCGGATTCCTGGGGTGCCTGCGCGAAGCCTGCACGAACGCCGGCGCGCTGCTGATCATCGACGAGGTGATGACTGGATTCCGCGTTGCGCGCGGTGGCGCGCAGGCGCTCTACGGCGTGCAGCCGGATCTGACCATTCTCGGTAAGGTGATCGGCGGCGGGATGCCGGTGGGCGCTTTCGGCGGCCGCGCCGACATCATGGCCAGTCTCGCCCCTGACGGACCGGTTTACCAGGCCGGTACGCTGTCGGGCAATCCCATCACGATGACCGCCGGTCTTGCGACCATCAATGAACTATGCAGACCGGGCTTCTTTGATGAGCTCGGTGGCAAGACCCGGACGCTGATGTCCGGCCTGCGCGCGGCCGCGGCCGATGCCGGCGTGAGCCTGACCACCAACCAGGTGGGCGGCATGTTCGGCATTTTCTTTTCCGCGGAGCCGGCTATTACCAGGTTCTCGCAAGTGATGGCGTGCAACCAGGATCAGTTCAAAAAGTTCTTTCACGGCATGCTCGACCGGGGAGTCTACCTGGCGCCTTCGACGTTCGAGGCGGGGTTCATGTCCATGGCTCACGGCGACGAGGAAATCGAGGCCACCATCGCCGCGGCCCGGGCCGTGTTTGCGGAAATAGCGTCCGGATAGCGGCGCCGCGAGTGTTCCTCGTCATGCCGGACAACGGAGCCGGCGGCGGCAGTTCCAGGACCCATTAAGTTCAACGAGTCCGCTACGCGGACACTCGAATTGACTGGATCCTGGGCGCAAAGCGCCACGGATGACGAGTTTGTATCCCGGTCGCGAGCGACCGGGATGTCTTAATAAAATTGGATGGTGCCGGAGACGGTGACGGTGACCTTGCTGGTGCCGGGTTGTAACGCGGGCGCATGGGGCGCGGCCTTCGCCTCCATGGCCAGACTCCGATAAACCACCGGCGGGCGCTCACCGCCCGTATCGATATGAAGTTTCACAATGCGGTATTCCCTGTTGCCCATGTGCTGCCGGATGATATTCGCCCGGTGCTTGAATGCCTCCATGGCCTTCTCGATCAGCTCGTTTTCCACCTTGTCCCGGGCCGCGCTGGCCGGACTGAACTTGATATCCCGCACGTGCAGCCGCTGCTGCAACTGGCCGAGGAGCGCGGTCAACTCCGCTATGGCCCCGCTCCTGAGATGCAGTTCCTCGGTCACCTGCCAGCTGGAGATAACGGACTGATCGTAGATGGGATAGGTCTGGTAGCCGGTGGTACGCCCACGAATGTTTTTGTGGGCGTGGATCAGTTCCAAGGCCCACTGCATGTCCCGGTTCACCTTGTCCGCAACCTCTTTTGCCGAACTTCCCTGCTGCTCGCTCACCAGGGTGGCGTCCATCTCGTCGTTGGGAAGGGTCCGTTGAACACTGACCTGGAACTCGACCCGGTCGAATCCCGGTTTCGACTCATCAGCAGCGGCGGCCGCCCCCGCCATAAAGAGCGCTAAACCCAGGCACCATAAAGAAAAGCCGCACTTCTTCAGCATTCATCAATCTCCCCGCCCAAACCGGATGGGATCATTTTAGTAGGGCTTGAACCCTCGTTAACAGGCTTGTTGCGATCATGCAACATAGCCCTTTTCACGCCTGACATAACGTGACCGGCTCCACGAAAAAGTACGGGTTCGGAAAATTGATGGCAACCGAGTCCAGCTTTCGTTGTCGAACTGCCCGCAGTGATCAAAATCTCATATTCGATAAACGCCGATGCCGGCACCTTGGTATACGCCAAAAAAACTTGAAAAAATAGCACCATAGCCTAGAATGATGACCACTCTATCAGGCACGGGCAGTCGCAGCATTCCAGTTGCGGGTCAATGTCGTTCCAGGAACACCCGTTCCCGCACCGCAGATAATTTTGCGGTACGCATAGGTTAGGAACACCACGAGATGTACTCGGCGGCACGAGGTCCGGCTTCGGACATAGCTGATATAGGGACCGCGGAGAAACTAAATTGCA
>CAZNWR010000063.1:0-2611 GCA_964576645.1 uncultured Enterobacteriaceae bacterium
TTAACCTTAATATTCGCGACGCACTGTCGACCCTGACATTCCCGGGATTCTGGCGCGCTGCCTGGCGCTACCGTGCGGCAGCGGTGCAGGAGGCCGGCCGGTCATTATCCACCAAGCTGTTCCTGAAACAGGCACAGAAATTATGCCCGCAACTGAGGTTATCCGAGCTGTTGCCCCACCCGCCGGGCGTGCGCGCACAAGCGATGCACCGGGACGGCACCCTGATTCACGAGTTCCTTTTCAAGGAGACGACCAGGAGCCTGCACGTCTGTAACGCACTATCTCCGGCCGCGACCTCCGCCCTGCCAATCGGGCGGTATGTATGTGACCTGGTTACCGAGAGATAATGGTAGCCTGGCGACGAGTCGTCGCGTCGCCGCGGATCAGCACCCAGGACATGGCAGCGCCGAAAAGCAGCTTGGAAACCAGGGTCACGGCATAGGGCATCAGCGCGGGAAAGCCCGGGTTCAGCGCCGGCAGAATAACCAGAAAGTTGACGGCCCATACGGCGGACAGCGTGGTAAGGCCGCTGGCGAATATGCCAACCGCTCCGTAGCGCCGCGCAATGGGCCCATACAGAACCGCCACGAAGCCCACAGCGAGCGCAATCGACAACGCCAGATGGATACCGACGCCGAGCAGCACCGCGGAATTTCCAGCGAATGCATGGGGCAGCAGCGTATACGTAATTTGCCGGGCGATATTGGCCGGACTTACGGAGGCAAACGAACCGTAGAGCCAGATCCATGCGACTTCAATCATCCCTCCGGCGAGCCCAGCCAGGATCACAGGAAGCCGAAGGGAAGTGTTATTTCGTGCGGCGGTTACATTCTGCATGTGGCACCTCTCTTGTTAACGATGAAGCATTCATTATACCTGCGTCGGAGCGGCCGCTTCGGCGCCAGTGCTGCGTTCTATGAAAGGCCGTATTGAAGACCGGCCCAGATGACGCGGGCGACAACGGCGAGCACAGCCAAGCCTATTATCCACAAAATCGCGCTTGCGATAGTGGTCAGCGAGGCGGATGCCTTGCGCAGCAGGCTGGTGGCCTCAAGATCGAAAAAAGTGCTTTCTATGGCCACTTCAAGATAGTGCGCCATTTCTTCCAATAGTTCCCGATCCGCATCGGTGAATTCCGAGCCGTCCTCTTTGTTAATCGCCTCCACGACCCCCACTGTGCTATTACCATCCACGGACTTTATGGGAATAGCCAGGATATCACGGGTGACGGAACCGGTCCTTTCGTCTATCTTCCTGTGCAGGCGGTCCGGTTCCGCGCTCTTATGGACCACCTTGTACTGCCCGCTCTCGATGACTTCCCCGGTAACAGTGTCGACCTGTTCGTCCTCTCCCAATACCAGGCCCTTGCGCTCGATGCCGGTGCCCGCCCTCAGCCAGATCAATTTTGTCGCCGGATCATAGATGAAGATATGGCAACGCTCGGCCGTCAGCACCTTTGGCATGATTCGGACGTAAAAATCCAGCAGCGCGTTGCGTCCTTCCAGATCCCAGTCTGTAGCCAGCCGGGAGCCCTTCGCATCCAGCGACTCTATTTGTTTTTGTAACCTGTCAAACAAAAAGGCTATGCCTCCCGGACCGGTTTGTTACTACATTTGTGCGCCTTCGCCGGAAAGCTTCTCCTCGACCTTGCCGGCGCCGGCGCCGCCCAGATATTTGGCTGCCGCTTCCTCAAATTCCTTGGACGGTGGTACGTGTTTGTGAACCAGGTTGTAGTGGCAGACGATACAGTTGCTGTTGCCGTTTTGCATGGCGGTCCGGTGCGCATTCTGGCCGCGCGCGCTCGCAGGTTTGATGGCCGCCATGACGTGGCAGCGCTTGCAGTTCTCGCTGTTGCTGCGCAGAAATCTGAATCGCTCGGTTTTAGCGAGCTCCGGCCGGACTTTGTCGAACGCGCCGGGCTTGGAAAAGTCATGCGTCGCCCAGGCCCAAAGCTCCTTTGTGCCCCTGAAATGATCGTACATGGCAAAGGTCAGGCGCCTGGATACGTGGCAGTCCGCGCACTTAGGCCGTACGCCCGGCGGGTTGTTGTAGTGCTTGGATTCCTTGTATTCCTGGTACACCGTGCTTTCCATGACGTGGCAGGTCTGGGCGCAGAATTTCATGCTGGAAAACGTATAGTCCGTGGCATCGGTGGCCGCAACGCTGAACGCACCCCACAGAACAAGCCCGATCACCAGCAGGACCCATTGATACAGGTTTCTGCGAACCTGCCTGTACCACCAGGCTTTAGTACGTTTGAACCAGCCGGGGGGCTTTTCGTTCGGGTTTTCCGGCATTGACCCGGTTCCTGGAGGATTGGCCATAACTGTACTCCTTCACCGTATTGGGGCGCCGGCGTGCGCTTTGATTACGGAGCCGGCGCCGATGTCGATTATTCTGCAGCGCGTGTCCGCGCCGACAAAAAGATCGCCCGTGGCAGTTCCCCGGCTCCGCCTCTCGGAGCCGGGGGACGCTCAGCTATCTTTTGCGGGAGTGAGCCATGGTCGGATTGGTCGACGACGGTCGCCGGCCGTAACATTCACCCCCGGGATTACTGCCATTTGTAGAACCATGAAACGGCAATCACGTTATCGGTATAGTTCGGTGTGCC
>CAZNWR010000063.1:2621-13191 GCA_964576645.1 uncultured Enterobacteriaceae bacterium
ATCACGTTCGACAGCGTGGCCGGTGTGACGAGGTCGCGTGCGAAATCGCTGGTGTCGAATGATTCATACCAGTACAGGAAGCGGAAACCCATGTTGGGCTTGATCTTGTATTCGCCGTTCAGGGTCAGCTTGTAGAGATCCGTCTTCACGTTCGGGATGGGCAGGTAAGGCAGGCTGCTCTGCGGCGTGATATCGGTACGCGCGTGCGAGGCGAGGAAATCCAGTTTCAGGGTGAACTTGTCCTGGATAACATTCCAGTCCACGCCCGCACCGCCGGTATAGATCTTGTCGTTAGAGTCCATGGTCCACCAGTTGTCACCAAATGCCGCGATACGGTCGGTGGTCGGCGTAAGCGGGCCCTGGAACCCAGGATGGTAGAAGCCCCTCTGCTTGTAATCGTAGTTCTCGTAGGTCACGTAGGCGTTGAAGCTGATCTTTCTGTTGGGCGTGTAGCTGCCGTCCAGGCTTACGTTGCCGTTAGTGCTCTTCTGCAGTCCGTCCTGGGTGTGGATAAAATCGTCCCGGTTGTACTGGCCGGAGACCGTGAACACCACGGTGTCGCTGGGTGCGTAATTGACGGCCGCGGCGAACTGATCCCGGTCCCGGTCGGCGATATGAAATTTACGCATCAACGGGTCGTTGACATAGAGACCTGCGGGGTCGGTGGAGGTCAGGAAGTCGATAAATGCCTGTGTATGGCCGCTCAGGAACGGCTGGTTGCTCACGTAGGACGAGCCGCGACGGGCCGAATGCTGATACCGGAGCCAACCGCCCGCGCTGCTGAACGGGTTGAAGGTCAGGCGAATCTTGCCGGTATGCTCGCTGGTATTGTCCACTTCCGTGTAGTTGCGGTGGACGTTGTCATATTCATAACCCACCGACACCCTGGAATTCATCATCCTCAGGTTGTAGTTCAAATCCACCTCCACTTTGTGGTGGCGGTAGCTGTACGGCAGGTTGATTTGAGTCCCCTCGTCGAGGAAGGGGTCCTGGGCCGCCGTGTCCTGGGGCACGGGCTGGTACACGGCGCGCGGCGTCTTGTTGTCGCGATCATCGTAGGTGTAGCGCCCAATCACACCGATCTTGTTCGTCAATCGGCTGGAAAAGCCCAGATTGACGAAGATGGTGTCGATCCGGCCGTCCAGGCTGCTGCGCGGCAGCGGCACAACGGCCGCGAACACGCTGCTGTATGGTTGGAACGCCTGGTTCTGGGTCATCTGGCCATACGAGAAGTTGCCCGTTACGCGCGTCATCATGCCGATGTCATAGCCGCCGGCCAGATTGACCTGCCAGGCTTCATTGTCGGGCTCGGAACTCATACGCCCGCGCGCGCCGTCGCTGAAATTGGCGCCCGGATCCCACGACGAGGGTCCGTTAAACGGGTTGGTCCACATGAGGGAATTGTCGTTGTTGTTGAACAACGAAAGATGGTAATTGAGGCTGTATTGGCCCTTTTCCCCCGTGTAGCCGGTGGTGATATTGAACTCATCCATGTCGTAGTTGATGGGCCGGATCAGGATGGCACTGCGCGGATCGCCGCCGTTGGTGCCGAATGCCGCCCCCAGGGTGTCATCGCCGTCCTTGATCTCGTGCCGGTAGGTGCCGCTCAGGTGCCACTTTTCGGTCAGATTCCAGGTGAAGCCGCCGCCGAACCGCTTCCTATCCGTCTGTACGTCGTGGTACTTGAGGTCACCGAACAGACTGGTCAGGCCGCTGGTGGAGTCGGCCCCGACCCAGTTGGATGGCAGCGTCTGGTTGTTCGTGCCGGCGCCGAGGAACGGCGTGCGGCCGTCGTCGAAGCGGTTGTGCGGTATCTCGTCGTAGTTAAACGTCAGGCTGAAGGTTCGTCCCTGGTCGTATTCTCCATTGACGGAACGGTCCGCGAGTCCCAGGTTGCGGCCATGCAGTTGCCAGTATGGCTGGTCGCCCTGACCCGGAGCCAGATACTTTCGGAACATGAAATTGGCGATGCCGAAAGGCCCCTGGTTCTCCAGGCCGTTGTACTCGCCGAACTTGTAGGAGCCGTCACTGACGTAACCGGCGCCCAGTTCGACTTCACTTGTGTATAGAGTGGGACCTTGCGGCACTTCTCCCAGCGTTGCCAGTCCGGCACCATTATCCTGGGCCAGCAGGGCGGTGCTGAAAAGGCACCCTGCGGTTACCAGGCAAACCTTGAAAAATTTGTTGGAAAGCTTCATCGCAGGACCTCCTTTGCCCATAACTGATGTGCTTAGGCTGTTCATGTCGATCCCGAAGGCGGATTATCGTAGAAAATGTGAGCCGGACGGACTGTTGGAGCCGTGGATCATCGAATGGCAGTTCGTGCAGGCTCTCCCCAGCATTTGCTGCGCGGCTCCATTGGGCGGAATTCCCGTGCCCGTGTAGAGAGTGGCCGGATGATAGGCCTCTCCATGGCACTGCTCGCACAGGTAAGGCATCTTCACCTTCAACATGCGCGGGTTGTTGGTGCCATGGGGATTGTGACAGTTGGTGCAGTCTTCACGCACCGGCTGGTGTTCCCACAGGAACGGGCCGCGTTTTTCGGCATGGCACTGGTAGCAGACCTGGTTGACCGTATTCTTTACGAGCTGGTACGGGCCGGCCGAACCGTGCGGATTGTGGCAGTCCGAACACACCACTTTCCCATCCAGGATCGGATGGTGTGAGCGCTCATGCATCTGGGCGCGCTTGTCCATGTGGCAGGTAAAGCAGACGTTGGATTGATCCAGCCTGTCCTGTACCGGGTCGGTCATGGCCATGACCTTGTGACAGTTGATACAGGTATTGCCGGCGGATGCGTGAATACTGGTCTGCCAGTGCATCTGCTGTCCATCCTGGTGGCACTGCAGGCATACGGAGGATTTCTGGTCCGTGGTCAGCTTGCCGTGCATGAAAGACACCACGTACGCAGGCTTGTGCCGCGGCTCGGCCAGGTGCTTGCTCATGGGACCGTGGCAGTCTTCACAACTGCCCGACGGCAGCGACCTGCCCATCTTGCTCATGGAGAACTTTTCAATGTACTCCTGGTGGCATTGCATGCACTTTTCACTGCTGTGCACGAAGGTGGCGCCCTGAAGGTCAGGGTCTATGGCCACCCAATCCTGAACTGTAAATTTCCCGTGGAGGCTGGCTGCCTGGCCAGGTCCCGCTAGGAGCACAAAGGCCAGGAGAGACAGCAGGCGCAACTTCCCCAAATTGCTTTGCATGGTTGTTCCCCAATATCAGAGTTTTTGCGCGACAATATCTCCTGAACTTGACAGGCCGATGGAAAGCGGAAACGACACGTAATGCTTTCTGCCTGAGTTCTTGTTGTCGTGAATGGCTATGCCGATGTAAAAAGTCTTGCCGTCCTGGAGCTGGATATCGTACTTGTCACCCGTATTAAGCTTGCGGGTCAGCACCAGGGTGTACTTGCCGTTTTCGTAACTGCCGGTAGCGGAGACATTCTGCTCCGCATCCTTGGCCCGCGTCTGCAGAATGTATTCATCCTCTGACTCGACATTCTTGCCGACGAACCGGTTTTCCCACAGGTCGACAAACAGTCCCTTGTCCAGGTACTGCTCGAGCGTGCTCTGCGGCTTCATGGATCCGTCCTTGTTGCGGGTGTAGTAGCCGTACAGCTTGACGTCCTTGCCGTTGTTGTCCGGCATCCCGTTTTCATCGTTGTGGCAGGTCATGAAGCAGCCGTACATGGCGAAGCTCCTGATGCTGTTGTTCATCTGGATCGAGAGCTTGTCCGCCTTGTCGCTCTTTGCCAGCGACGGATCCGCGACGCTGGCGCCGGAACCCGGCCACTGGAACCACAGGTAGATGTTCTGGGCGTCGTAGGCTGCCTTTATCTGCACGTCCTTGAAACCGGGCATGCCCGGAATGGGGTCGGGCTCGAAGGGCTTCTTGGAAACGGACATCTTCTTGGTGCCGGCGATGATCCCGTTAGCGTCGATGTCGTATTTTCCGTTCTCTCCCACGTGACACTGCGCGCAGGCGGTCTTCATGGTCGTGACCGGCATCTGGCCGGTGCCATGATCCGCGCTGTGGACGAAACCCCAGGACGCCTGGCCGGGATAGAAAACCTTGATGGCTTTGGCCGGGATCTTCGACCAGTCAATGTCGCGGGCGTGTACCGTCGCCACCGACAACATACCCACGGCGAGGCCCAGCAGCATCAGGGTGATTGTTCGCACTCGCGCGTTCATTTTTCTTGGATTCCCCGAATGAATTCTTATTTTATAAATTTAGCAGGAGTTCCCCTGATTAGCTGCATATCGGCAATATTTTTCTTGATCCATATCAAGCGGGTTCGCCAATTCTGGTATCAGCCTGCCACAATGCTGATTTTACGCAGTTTTAGCTTCATTTTTGTGACTGTTTGCCCGGATTGGAACTTTTTAAAAATGTGGCGCTTTCCGCCACAGCATCACCTGTTTGAGTGATGCTGATACCATCACTTTGAGTGATAATTTCCATGGATGCCGCGCTGTACAAGATCCGGTCCGTGGTCGGGGACCGCGGGGTTGTTTCCGATCCGGACCGGTCTGAACAACTGCTGGAGGACGAACGCCGGCTGTACCGGGGCAGGGCGGCGCTCATCGTGCAGCCGGCCACGTCCGCGGAAGTGGCCCGGGTCGTCAAAATCTGCCACGAGGCGGGTATAGGCATGGTTCCACAAGGTGGAAACACGGGTTACTGCGGCGGCGCGGTACCCGATGAGACCGGCACCCAGATCCTCATCAACATGGCCCGAATGAATCACATCCGGGAAGTGGACAACGTCAACTTCACGGTGACGGCCGAGGCCGGCGTGGTTCTTGCCGATCTGCACCAGGCGGCTTCGGAACAGGCTCTCCTGTTTCCCCTGAGCATGGGATCGGAGGGCAGTTGCCAGATAGGCGGCAATCTCTCCACCAATGCCGGCGGCGTGGCGGTACTGCGCTACGGCACCGCGCGCGATCTGGTTCTGGGTCTTGAGGTCGTGCTGCCGGATGGCGCGGTGATTCGCGGTCTGCGCGGTCTGCGCAAGGATAATACCGGCTACGACTTGCGCGATCTGTTCATCGGCGCCGAAGGGACTCTCGGGATCATCACCGCGGCGGTGCTCAAGCTGTTTCCCGCGGCCCGGGACGTTCAGACTGCCTTTCTCGCGGTGTCTGGCGTGGAGTCGGCGTGCCGGCTGTTGCGCCGCGCGCGGGCGGACAGCGGCGACAATGTGACTTCCTTCGAATATATCTGCGCAGCCAGCCTGAACCTGGTGCTGGCAAATATTCCCGGGTGCGCCGCGCCCCTTGCCAGGCCCTACCCGCATTGCGTGCTGCTGGAATTGAGTTCGCCGGCGCCCGCCGGAAGTCTCGGCCCGCTGCTGGAGCGGATCCTGGAGCGGGGCATGGCGGATGGCGACGTCGTGTACGGCGCGATGGCCAGCAGCGAGGCGCAGCGAAAGGCGTTGTGGCGGTTGCGCGAGACCATACCCGAGGCGGAGAGGCGGGAAGGCGGCTCCATCAAGCATGATATTTCCCTGGCTATCTCCCGCATTCCGGAATTCATGGCGCGGGCGCCGGCGGCGGTGACCGCCGTCGTACCCGACGGACGTATTTCCGCCTATGGCCATATCGGGGACGGCAACGTCCATTTCAACGTGTTGCCGCCGGCGGGCAGCATGGACGAAGAATTCAGGCACCGGCACGGCGCAGCAGTGACCCGGGTGGTACACCAGCTGGTGGCGGACATGAACGGGAGCTTCAGCGCCGAGCACGGCATAGGCCTCCTCAAGCGCGATGACCTGGCGACCTACAAGGATCCGGCCGCGTTGCGGGTCATGAGGGCGCTGAAGTCGGCCCTGGACCCGCGCGGCCTCATGAACCCGGGTAAAATGCTCTGATTCTGTAATCGGGGGGAGTTCGATGACTGCAGCATCAGGCCTCGCCGGACTGATGATGGATATTCCGCTGACCATCCAGTCCATCATGCGACACGCGGAGCGCCAGTGCCCCGAGCGGGAAATCGTCTCCGTCACCTGCTCGCAGCCACGGCATCGTTATACCTACAGCGACGCCTTTGCGCGGGTCCGCCGGCTGGCGGCGGCAATGCGCCGGTTCGGGATCCGACCCGGCGACCGCGTAGCCACCCTGGCGTGGAACGACTATCGCCACTTCGAGCTCTATTACGCTATCGCCTGCATGGGCGCCGTGACGCACACGGTCAACCCGCGCCTGTTCCCCCAGCAGATCGCCTACATCCTCAATCATGCCGGTGACCGGCTGGTATTCGTGGATCCGCTGATCCTGCCGGTACTGGAGCAACTGCAGGAAAGTCTCGAAGGAGTCGAGTCAGTGATCGTGCTGGCGGACGAGGCGCACATGCCGAAGACTTCACTTCCCAACGTGCAGTGTTATGAATCGTTCCTGGGCGACGATGCCGCCGGTTTCCAATGGCCGGCCCTGGACGAGCAGTCCGCCTGTACGCTGTGTTATACGTCCGGCACCACCGGGCACCCCAAGGGCGTGCTCTACAGTCATCGTTCAATGGTGATCCATTCCCTGTGTGCGGTCATGCCCGACTGTTTCGGACTGTCCATGTGTGATGTCATCATGCCCGCGGTGCCCATGTTTCACGTCAATGCCTGGGGACTCTGCTACTCCGCGCCCATGGTCGGGGCGAAACTCGTTCTGCCCGGACCGAAAATGGGCGACGGCGCGGAGTTGCAGGCGCTTATCGAAGAGGAACAGGTGACCTTTTCCGCCGGTGTGCCCACCGTGTGGCTGGGCGTGCTCAGGTACCTGCGCGAATCCGGCCGCCGCGTCGATTCTCTCAAGAAGGTGGTCATCGGCGGCTCCGCCTGTCCCTGGTCGATCATGGAGGAGATGCAAGACCGGTATGGTGTGTACGTGCACCATGCCTGGGGCATGACGGAGATGAGTCCGTTGGGCACTGTCACCTCCCTCAAGCCGGGCATGGAGAATCTTCCAGCGGATCAGCTCCGGGTGATACGCACCAAGCAGGGCCGCTGCCTGTACGGCGTGGAACTGAAAATCGTCGATGAAAACAACCGGGAGCTTCCCTGGGACGGCGTTTCTGCGGGCGTAATCAAGGTGCGCGGGCCGTGTGTCTGCCGAGAATACTTCAGGCCGGATGAACCGGACTTCTCCCATGATGCGGATGGCTGGTTTGCCACCGGGGACGTGGGCACCATCGACACCGATGGGTTTCTGCAGATCACCGATCGCACCAAGGATGTGATCAAGTCCGGCGGCGAGTGGATCAGCTCCATCGAGTTGGAGAATGCCGCAGTGGGTCATCCGGCGATAGCCGAGGCGGCGGCAATCGCGGTCGCCCACCCGCGCTGGACGGAGCGGCCGCTGCTGCTTCTGGTGCGAAATCCCGGCGAAGACGTTGAGCGCAATGAGATCCTGGAATATCTCGGGGACAAGGTGCCCAAATGGTGGTTGCCCGATGACGTGCTGTTCGTTGACGAGATCCCGCACACCGCCACCGGCAAGATCCTCAAGTCCGAGCTGCGCAAGCGGTTTCAGGACCACAAGCTGCCGGATCGAACCGGAAGCGCGGTGGATTCCGGGTCCGCGCTCCGCGATTAGAGACCCATATCGCTGCGCGCGGACCCGGAATCCACGTGTGCCAGCCGCATTCAGGGATTCAGGTCCTGCATGAAGGAATATGGGTCTCTAATTCCGGAATGCAGGACCTGAATCCATACCCCCGAGTACCGGGTGTCCGATTTTATTCGAGGAAATGTTTGATCTGCTTGGCCATGTTGTCACAGGCGTGGGACTGCACGCGCGCCAGCAGCGGAATGGGTACCACGACCGCGGGCAGGTAGGACGTGCCGTGGGTCTCGTCGCTGATTTTGCCCGACAGCTTGAGATCCTTGAAGTCCCAGATGCTGGCCTCGTAGTTGGCCTTGTCGGACCACATCATGAAGCCGAAGCAGCCGCCGCCGCCCGGTCCGATGGCGCAGGACATCGTTCCCTTCTTGCCCGTGGTTTCCGTGTGGCCGTCGATCCAGACAAAGTAGCGCACGTGAAAGGCCGCGAACTTTTTCGCCACAACAGGGATACGGACGATATTCTGCAGATTCTTGACATCGGTGGGCGCGGTGCTCGTCTCAAAATAGGGATACATGCTGTTGACGAACTTCTCTTCCGGAATGACGTTAATGGGGTTCTTTCCGGAGGCAAGGTCCTTGCCCACGCAACTCACGAAGTCAGATTCAGTAGGATGATTGCTGCGCGCCCTGCGCCCCAGTACCACCACCGCATCCTTGCCGGTAATGGCGGTCGGCTCCACCCGGCTTTCATCGATCACCGAGGTGGCATTGCAACCGAACAGGGTGAACAGAATCGCCAGCAGAAACAGCCGCGGGCCCGTCCATGTCCAGCCCGCGCCTTTCCTGTCGGGACGGGACTCAACAGGTGGAGGCATTGGCGGTGCAGGTGCCGGTGGCGGACGCAATCCACTGCTTCACGTCGGCCGCCTTGTCGAAATGCAGCGCCAGCTTTGCTCCCGCGTCCCGCAACGCCAGGTCGATGGCCGCGGTCAGCCCCTTCTTTCTGGTTTTCAGAAACTTGTCCACGGATTTGCCGTAGCCGGTCAGGGGCCATTGCGCCAGCAATTCACCGGCGGGACTGTAGAGTTGTATTTTGTACTTGACCCACGCCTCATAGAGATCGGAGCGCGTTTCCTGCGGCAATGCGAATTGCATGTCCGCGATCCGGGGTTCGATAATGCCGTCAACGCCGGGGTCGCGGGTGCTGTTTACCCGCACCACTTTCCTGAACATGGATCTCAGGACGGTGTTGAACATGGCCACCTGCGAAGCGCCGGTCTTGACGTCCCAGTTGGGCCGGTCCTTGGAATTCTCCGTGTAGGCGTAGTCGCGGAAGTGCTTGTTGTAATAGACGCCCACGGTCAGGGGCAGTTTCTGCACCAGTGGTGTGGGCACATCGGTTGCGACCTTCATGTCCATGGAGTTCATGCAGCCGCCCGCGGCGAGCGCAACCAGGGCTATCAACACGGTCCGCGCCACGTTGCCGCGGAGGCGGGCTGGGGTCCGGGGATCCATAGTGCCTGTACCTCGTACAACCGGATAGTGAAACCCCAACTTTACTACCCGTCCATGAGTCCCGCAATTCGCCGGCGCCTCCGAGGCCGTCAGGGCAGCGACAGGCTGAAACTCGACGGCCCTCCCTGGAAGTCGTTCAGGCCGACAAAGGTACCCATGTTTTGCTGGGTCAGGGCACGCATCAGGGCGGCGAATCGTATGCCCGTGATCTGCTCCTGGGGATTGAGGAACTGGGTGGGAAAGCCGATGGCGTGGATGCGGATGCTGGGCTCGCCGTCGGCCCGTTTCGGATTGAGCATGGCCACCGTGTTCAGTACCCGCTGAATGGAGCCACCCTCGAAGTCGTCGCCGAAGTAGTAAATACTGATCTTGCGGTTGGGATCGTAGAAGTCGCGTATGGCCTGTACGATGCCTTCCACCGGGCTGCTGTTGCTGAACGGGTTCCAGCTTTGCATTCGGTCAATGATGATGCGGCGCCGTGCGGGGGTGTCCGGTATCCACTGGCCGCGGTAATCCGGAAACATGTAGGTGCCCATGTCGTTCATGATCTGTATCCCCTTTACTTTCGGATACACGGACAAGACGTTCATTATTTCCTGCATCACCTTGCCCCAGGCGTAATTGAACATGCTGCCCGAGGTGTCGATGACGAAAATGATGTATTCGCTGTCCACCGGAATGCCGCCCGCCAGGTCCGAATTCAGTTGCTTGTGACGGGCCAGCAGCCGTTGCATTTCCGCGGTCAGGGTTTGCAGGGCCAGTTGCAGTTCGCCCTTGCGTTGCGCCCGCGCCGAGGCGTCCTTGCGCGCCGCGGATGCCTGGTTCTGCAGGCTGCTCAGCTCGCTGGTGAGCTTTGCCACTTTGTCCCGCCACCGCGACAACTGTTCCTTTTTCGAAGTCAGGTCGCGGTTCAGGACCCGTGCCTGCCCGCGGATCTCGTGTAACTGCTGCTGCAGATTGGCGACCACACCGGGTTTCGGGCTGGGGGTTGGCTCCAGCACCAGCGGCGCGCCGTTGCGCGATATCATCAGCAGCAGGATCACCGCGCCGAAACCGCAGGTGATCACGTCCAGGAACGAGATACTGAAACCTTCAATTTCCCGGTTGCGCTTCATGGCCAGTCCTTCGCGGGCGACAGAAACGCGCCGTGGGTGGCGACCGCCAGTCCCCAGAATGAATATGCCGCGAGCGGGTCGCCTTCCATGGGCAGTAGAACGGTGTTGACCGGCACGCCCCTGGGCAGTGCCTGCGCCGCCTGATTGAATAGCTTGGCGCGCTGCCGGCCGGATACCTTGGTGCCGAACGGCGGCTGCTTTAGACCCTGGGTAGGCAGTCCGTCGGTGATCAGGTAGATGCTATCCGGCGGCGGCTGCAGCTTGTCCGCGGCTATGAACGCTTTTTCAAGGCTGGTGCCGCCGTCGGGCACCATCTTTTTCAATTTTGCCACCGCGTCGTTCAACTGGGTGGTGTCGCTTGCGTTCAGCCAGCGTCCCTTGG
>CAZNWR010000064.1:0-13180 GCA_964576645.1 uncultured Enterobacteriaceae bacterium
CCCTGGCTCATATTTTCAGACAGCAGATCGCGGCGGCGGATGTCGAGCACATTGCCTCCCTCCGCCAAAATCATGTACCAGGCCAGGGCCAGGGGTTTGTTCTGAGGGATGCCGTCGCCGTTCATCAGCATGAGACCGAGATTGCGCTGTGCCATGGCATAGCCCTGTTCGGCCGCGAGCTTGTACCAGTGCTCTGCCTTTTCCATATCCTTGCCGGTTCCCTGGCCATAGGCGTAACTGACTCCGAGCTTGTACTGCGCCGGCGCATACCCTTTGTCGGCGGCCTTGGAGTACAGTGAAAAGGCCTTTTGCTGATCCTTGGGCACGCCGTCACCGAAAGAGTAGGCCTCGCCTTGCTCGTAATCGCTGACCGCGTCAGCCGGACCGGGAGGCGCTTTTTCCTGCGCGCTTTCCGACGCCATGGCGACCTTGGCCTGTTGCTCAGAGGCGGCTTCCGTCTCCTTTTTCTTATTATGGTGAAACAGCCGGCTGAAGAAGCCGCTGATTCCGCCCTTCTTTTTCTCAGGCGCTGCAGCCTGAGTTTCCTGCTCCGTTTGAGTCGGTGCCTTTTCGGCCGCTGGCGCCGCAGGCTCGGCGCCGGCGCTTTCACCCTGTTTCGAGGTCGATTGTTCCGGTGTGCTATCAGCCTCGGCTGTTTGGGTTTCCGCCGGTTTCTTCTTGTTCCAATGGAACAACCGGTGGAAGAAGCCCGGCTTTTCCTGTGCTTCCTGGTGGATGGCCGCATTTTCCGCGCTGTCGGCCTGTGCCGCCGTCTCGGCGGCGGGAGCGGCCTGCGCCGCCGCTATCTGCTTAGCGTTTGACGATACCTCTTCGTGCAGCTTGTTGAGGTTGTCGAGATTGTGCTGGGCGTCGGCGTTACCTTGCGCCGCGGCCAGTTCATACCAGTGTCTGGCCTTGCTGTCGCTTTGCTGTACGCCTTCTCCCATCAGGTACATGTTGCCAAGGCTGTACTGGGCATTGGCATTGCCCTGCTCGGCGGCCCGCTTGTACCAGTCCGCGGCCGCCTGGTAATTCTGGTCCGTGCCGAGGCCCTGGTAATACATCTTGGCCACGTTGAACTGTGCCGTCGCGTCTCCCTGACTGCCCAGATCGTGCAGTTCGCGGAATGCCTCGCCGTATTCACCCTGGTGCAAGGTATCCAGGGCCGCGGCAAGTTGTTGTGGATTGGCCGGATGTCCTTGTTCCTTGGAAGATTCCTCCTTGGCCATGGCCACTTTTTCGCCGGTTTGGGCCGGCTGCTGTGCCTCCGGCTCGGTGGTTTTCTTGGAATGGAGATGAAACAGGCGACTGAAGAACCCCGGCCTCTTGGCCTTGCTCGACTGTTCGCCGGCCTGGGCCTGTTCCTTTGTCTCCGCCGCCGGGGCGGGGCTGGAGGCGGATGCCGGCTGCGCCGATTCAGCACCAGCCGGGCTGGACGCGGTCTCCCCGGTTTCCGGCGCCGCGGACCCGCTGGATTCAGCACTCTCGTTTGAAGCCTGTGCCGTCTCGGTTTCCGCCGCCGACTTGTGATGGAAAAGGCGACTGAAAAAGCCCGGCTTCTTGGCTTCCTTTCCGGACTGCGCGGCGCCCGCCGCCGCTGCCGAGGCGGCGGCCCCGGTACCTGCCGCGGCAGTCCCCGCCGCCGCTGTCGAGGCAGTGGCCGCCGTACCCGCGGCGGCGGTTCCCGCCGCCGCGCCCGTCGACGCCGTCTCCTCGGAAGCGCTCTTGCCGTGGGAGAACAATCGCTTGAAGAAACCCGTCACGCCGCCGGATTTACTGCTCTTCGCCGCCGGTGCCGCTGACGCCGACTCGCTGCCCGCAGCTTCAGACTGCGGTTGCTCGGTGCCGGCCGATGCGGTGGAAGGGGCGGTACCAGTGCCACTGCTTTCCGGCGTCGAGCCGCCTTCCTTCTTTCCTTTGCCCGAATTGATGCTCAGCAGGTTCGACTTATTGACGCTGAACATGGGCTTCTTGCCGGCCTCGGAGGCGCCCTGTTCCTGTTTTGCCATGGCTTCTGCCGACATGGACTTCTCCATGTTCGCGAGCTCGTGCTGGGCTGCTACGTTTCCCTGGTCGGCGGCCAGTCGGAACCAGCGCAACGCCTGGTTATCGTCCTTTTGGACGCCCTTGCCCTCGCGATACATGGTGCCGAGGTTGTATTGTGCGGTGGCGTCGCCCCGATCGGCGGCCATGCGGTACCACTTGGCTGCTTCCTTGTAGTCCAGGGGAACCCCGTCGCCGGTGTGATAGCGGCTGCCAAGCTCCACCTGGGCGCGCGCGTATCCCTGTTCCGCGGCTTTGCGAAACCATTTCACCGCTTCCTTGGAACTTTGCGGTACGCCTTCGCCAAAAGAATAGGAGAGAGCGAGGCTGTACTCCGCCAGCGTATGTCCCTGTTCCGCCGCGCGCCGGTACCATACCGCGGCCTGTTTATAGTCCTGGGAGACGCCTTCGCCGAAAGCGTAGGCCACCGCGAGATTGTATTGTGCATCCTTGTTGCCCTGCTGCGCCGATTTACGGAACCATTTGACGGCTTCCGCGTAATTCTGGGGCACGCCCGAGCCGACGTAATACAGGTAGCCGAGATTCGCCTCCGCGTTTGCGTTGCCCTGGTCGGCCAGACGTCGGTATTCCTTGGCGGCGCCCGCGGCATCGCCCCGGTTATAGGCTCTCTGGGCGGATGCAAGATCGGCCAGCAGAGAAGGCGATACGAGCAGGAGAACTACAAGGGTAACGAGTTGCCGGATCATGTTCGGGTTAACCTCCTGTCAGTGATGCCGCCGGTGTCCGGACCGGCATCGAATTGGAGCGCATCTGAATGAATCGGGATTTATGGGAACTTTCGAGGAATTGTAGTGGAAATGCCGCCCAAAAACAGTATCAGGCCCTTGTCGCCGGACTGTTGACGGGATCGGCGAAGAACAGAAGGCAATCTCTCGCCAAGCCGCCAAGCCGCCAATACGCCAAGGCAATCATGCCATGGCAGGGCTTCGGTTTTCTTCGCGATCTTGGCGAGAAACATCTTTGGTCCCGGCTGGTTCGGGCTAGAGTCTGTCCCTGAGGGCGGAACACAGGGTGTGCAGGACCTTGATGCGTGCAAAGCGCTTATCGTTCGCCTCGACGAGATGCCAGGGCGCATAGGAACTGCTGGTGCGGGCGATCATTTCGTTTACGGCGGTCTCGTAGCTGTCCCACTGTTTCCTGTTCCGGTAGTCTTCATCGGTGATTTTGTAGCGCTTGTAGCTGGTTTGTTCGCGCTGTTTGAAGCGCGCCCATTGCTCATCCTTGTCGATGTGCAGCCAGAACTTGACCAGCACGATACCGTGGTCCGCCAGCTCTTCCTCGAATTCGTTGATCTCCATGTAGGCGCGCATCCACTCGTCACGGGAGGCGAGTTCCTGGATCCTCTCCACGAGTACGCGGCCGTACCAGCTTCGATCGTAAATGGTGAAATTGCCGCCGCGCGGCAGATGGCGCCAGAACCGCCACAGGTAATGGTGCGCTGCTTCTTCATCGGTCGGCGCCGCCACGCGCATGACCCGGTAATGCCTGGCGTCCAGCGCACGGGTGACCCTGCGAATGGCGCTGCTTTTCCCGGCGGCGTCCCAGCCCTCGAACACGAGGATCGCCGATACGCCGCGCCGGTGTGCAGTACGGGAGAGATTGCTGAGCCGGGCCTGGTGTTCGGCCAGTTTACGTTCGTATTCGGTTTTAGCCAGGCGCTGAGTCAGGTCGAGGGATCCCAGCACGCTGTGCTCGCGATTCTTGCGGCGCGCCGGGGCGCGTGCAGCGCTACGCCGCCGTTTGTGCCGGCTCTGCACAAGGTGCCGGCCGACGCGATCCAGCAGATGCTGCGCTACCGTGATATTCCGGTGACGCGGGTCGAAGGCGTCCACGATCAGCCAGGGCGCCTGTCCTGAGCTGGTCTCCCGCAGCACCTGCTCCGCCACGTCGCGAAACTTGTGGTAATGCTTGAGGTGGCGCAGATCCTTTTGGGTCACCCGCCAACTGGTGCGGGGATCCTTGCGCAGCTTCTTGAGCCTGCGTTTCTGGGCGGGCCCGCTCAAATGCAGCCAGTACTTCACGATCAACGCGCCGTCGCTGCACAGTTCCTGTTCCAGTTGGTTGATGCGCGTCAGGCGTGCGCTGAGTTTTTCATCCCCGATGCGGCCTTTCATCCGGTCCGCCAGCGGGTCGCTGTACCAGGATCCCGCCATGATGGCGGTGATGCCTTTCGGCGGCAGCGCCATCCAGTAGCGCCAGTGCGGCGGCCGCTCGGTTTCATCCTCGCTGGGTTTGCCGAATGCCACGGTGTGAATATGGTGGGCATCCATCCATTCGTTCAGGATGTTGATGATCTCGCCTTTGCCGCTGCCGTCGACCCCGGAAACCAGAACGACGACCGGGAAATCCGCGCCAAGCAAATCGGCTTGAACGTCGAGGAGCGCGGTGCGCAGTTTCGGCACGCGCTGTTCGTAGGCGCGCTTGCTCAGCGCCTGTCCGAGTTCCGCGGGCTCAAACATCGCTTCGCATTTTCCAGAGAACGCGGATCAAGCAAGAAGTCCGCCGATGAGCGCCCCGATCAGGAGCGCGGGGATGTAAATGACGTACAGAAATATCCCGCTGCCGGCCATCATGGCGCCGAACACCGGCATGCCGGTCATCAGGGTCCCGCTGGCGAACAATACCGCCGCCAGTAGAACGCCGGGAAGCAGCGCCGCCGCCAGCCCGTTGCCGACGCCACCGGCGACCTTGCCGCCGACGATGCCGGCTATCAGCGGCCCCAGGCCGGGCAGCCAGATCAGCAGCACGGAAATAACGAACATCCAAACCATCCCGAAGATAATACTGCCGTCCGAATTAGCCATGGAAACGGACCCCGTAAGGATTCTGCACATGGGTTTGCTTGCAATTATACTGGTCCAACAAGTGAGGACTTGGCAATTTTCATCACAGACTGAAAGGCATATGGCAGGGAACCCGGGTGATGCATGAGTGAACTGGTACAAATCGTGGACGTGGCGCCCAGGGACGGGCTGCAGAGTCAGCCCCGGCACATGGACACGGCGTCCAAACTGGAACTGATCCGGCGGCTCGTGGACGCCGGGATCCGGCGCCTGGAGGTGGCCAGCTTCGTCAACCCCGCACGCGTGCCGCAGATGGCGGATGCGGAGGCCGTGGTTCAAGGGCTTCCGCGGCGCGCCGATGTGAGTTACATCGGTCTGGTATTAAACCTGCGCGGGTATGAGCGTGCGCTCGCCTGCGGTATCGGGGAAATCAATTGCGTGGTTGTGGCGACCGATTCTTTCGGCCGGCGCAACCAGGGCGCCGACATGGAAATGACGATGCAAACCGCGGCGCAGATCGGCGCGCGCGCGCGCCAGGACCGGATCGCCGCTTCCGTGACCATCAGTACCGCGTTCGGCTGCCCATTCGAGGGCGAGGTTCCCCATGCACGCGTGGTGGGACTGGTGGCGCGGTTGCGCGACATGGGCTTCGAGGAAGTCGCGCTGGCTGACACCATCGGCGCTGCCGGACCCTCCGACGTGAGCGCCATGCTCAAGGCAGTGGAAAAGGAACGCGGGACCATGCGTTTGCGCTGCCATTTTCACAATACCCGTAATACAGGCGTGGCAAACGCCTATGCAGCGGTGCTGGAAGGCGTGCGGGTGCTGGATACAAGCTGCGGCGGATTGGGCGGCTGCCCATTCGCGCCCAATGCCACCGGCAACGTGGCCACGGAGGATGTTCTCTACATGTTGCAGCGAATGGGGATGGAAACCGGCGTGGACATCCGGGGAGTAATGGAGACCGCGCGCTGGCTGGGCGCCGCGCTGGATGCGCCGATGCCGGCCATGGTGACCCGCGCCGGCCTGTTCCCGCCGGAAGCCGCGGAAAACGTATAAACTTCAAGCCCGGAATAGGCAAGTTCATCCAATACTGTATAGCTATTCCAAAACGTGATACACACAGTCGCGGGCGCTGCGGTATCGGGATGACGGACTGTGAGCCGCAGGGGCGCGGGGATCGGGCGTACACGGATGTATTTGTGGCGTGTTCGGCATCCCTATACCGCAACGCAGACTGTTTCAGAATTCGGAATTAATATTCAGACTTATGAGCGCAAGAACACTTTACGACAAACTCTGGGATGCGCACGTCGTGCGCGACAACGGCGACGGCACCAGCCTCATCTATATCGATCGCCACCTGGTTCACGAAGTCACCTCGCCGCAGGCGTTTGAAGGTTTGCGCATGGCGGGCAGAGAGGTTTGGCGGACGGCCTCGGTGCTGGCGGTCCCCGATCATAACGTGCCGACCGCGCATCGCGATCAGGTGAAGGATCCGGTGTCGCGCCAGCAACTCGATGAGCTGAAACGCAACGTCGCGTCGTCGCATGTTCCGTATTTCGACCTGTCGGATCCGCGCCAGGGCATCGTGCACGTCATCGGGCCCGAGCAGGGCGCATGCCTGCCGGGTATGACCATTGTCTGCGGCGATTCCCATACAACCACCAACGGCGCCTTGGGCGCATGGGCGTTCGGCATCGGCACATCCGAAGTCGAGCACGTGCTTGCGACCCAGACGCTGGTGCTGAACAAGGCCAAGAACATGCGCGTCAATGTGAACGGCGCACTGGGGCCCGGTGTGACCGCCAAGGACGTGGCCTTGCACATCATCGGACGTATCGGCACCGGCGGCGGCACTGGTCATGTGATCGAGTACTGCGGCGATGTGATTGCGGACTTGAGCCTGGAGGGACGCATGACCCTGTGCAATATGGCTATTGAATGCGGTGCGCGGGCGGGAATCGTGGCAGTCGATGATAAAACCATCGATTACCTGAAGGGCCGGCCGTTTGCGCCGTCAGGCGACGCCTGGGAACAGGCGCTGCGGTCCTGGCGCGACCTGCGCAGCGATAACGGCGCCCGCTTTGACCTGACGGTGGAGGTGGAAGGCGGCGACATTCGGCCGGCGGTGACCTGGGGTACGTCTCCGGAAATGGTCGTAACCGTCGAGGACCGTGTTCCCGATCCGGCCGGGGAGGCGGACCCGGTGCGGCGTGAAGGTATGCAGAGAGCGCTCCGTTACATGGATCTGGCGCCCGGCACGCCGGTACGTGACATTCGAATTGATAAGGTTTTTATCGGATCGTGCACCAATTCCCGCATCGAGGATTTGCGGGCGGCGGCGCAGGTGGTAAAGGGCCGCAAGGTGGCGGACACGCTCAAGCTGGCGCTGGTGGTGCCGGGTTCGGGACTGGTGAAGAAGCAGGCGGAGCAGGAGGGGCTGGACCGGATTTTTATTGATGCGGGATTCGAGTGGCGTGAACCGGGCTGTTCCATGTGCCTGGGCATGAATGAGGATCGTCTCAGCGCCGGTGAGCGCTGCGCGTCCACATCCAATCGCAATTTCGAGGGCAGGCAGGGGACAGGCGGGCGCACGCACCTGGTGAGTCCGCCCATGGCGGCGGCCGCGGCCATCGCCGGCCACTTCGTCGATGTCCGGGATCTGTAGCCCGGGTGCGCAGCCTTCACCCGCCCGGCGCATTTGCTGTTGCGTAAGGCCTGCACGGCATACGCCGCATATGTTGAATTGATTACGGAGAACGGGATGGAAAAGTTTACGAGACTGGACGGTTTGGTGATGCCCATGGATCGCGCCAACGTGGACACGGATGCGATCATCCCCAAGCAGTTTCTGAAGTCCATACATCGCACCGGATACGGCCAGTACCTGTTCGACTCCTGGCGCTACGACGACGGCGGTGGGGAGCCGGGGCAGGATTGCACTAACCGGCCATTGCACGAGGATTTTGTCCTGAATCAGCCGCGCTATCGCGGCGCTTCCATTTTGCTGGCCCGGGAAAACTTCGGCTGCGGATCATCGCGCGAACATGCCGTGTGGGCGTTGCTTGAATACGGATTCCGCTGCGTCATCGCGCCCGGGTTCGCCGACATTTTCTACAGCAATTGCGGTAAGAACGGCCTGCTGGCCGTTACTGTGCCGGCGGACACCGTAGAGCGCCTGCTGCGGCTGGTGCAGGCCACGGAAGGTTGTCGCTTCACGGTCGATCTGGAGAACCGGTCGATCGCCGTGCCGGATGGCGGCGTGATTTCCTTCGAATTGGACGAGGCGCTGCGCCGGCGGTTGCTGGAAGGCCTGGATGATATCGGCGTGACCTTGCAGCACGTGGACGATATCAAGCGCTACGAAGAACGGCGCGTCCGGGAAGCGCCCTGGCTGTTTCCGGATCGGGTCTGAGGCGGCACCCGGATCGCTTTGACAAGGACGGCTACGCGGGGTATGCTGCGCTGCAACATTTCAGCGACTCAACCACCCGGAGGATAAATCGTCATGGCGGGACCTGAAGCCGATCCGAATCTGCTGGATCCTGTCCGGTTGGGGGAGGCGGTGGGCAACATCGCGGCCCGCAGCCACGACCTGATGCAGGAATTTCTCGAGCGGCAGCAGCGCAGTTTCGGTAGCGTGCAGTGGGATCCGCTCGGTGTCGGCAATGCTTTCCTGCAGTTGACCACCGCCCTGGTATCGAGGCCTGAAAAGCTGGTGGAGCTTCATTGGCAGACCTGGAATGCCTACATGAAACTGTGGCTGGATACGGCCGGGCGGATGCTGGGGCACGAGCAGGAAGCCGAAACCGGCCCGGCGTCGGGCAGGCCGGATCGCCGTTTCAAACACGAAGCATGGGATAAAAATCCTTTCTTCGAATTCATCAAGCAATCCTACGAAGTGGCGGCGGACACCATCCTTGACACCGTTGCCGGGACCGAAGGACTGGACAGCAAAACGGCCCATAAGGTGCAGTTCTACACCAGGCAGTTCGTAAACGCGTTGTCGCCGACCAATTTCATAGCCACCAATCCGGAAGTTTTGCAGACCACGCTTGAGAGTCACGGCGAAAATCTGCTCAACGGGCTGCGCAATTTCGTCAAAGACTTCGACCCTGAATCGGGGCAGTTGCGGATTCGCATGACTGACGCTGGCGCATTCGAGTTGGGCCATAACGTGGCCGTGAGCCGCGGCAAGGTCATCTATCAGAACGAGCTGATACAGTTGCTGCAGTACGAACCGTCGACGCAACAGGTATTCCGCAGGCCGCTCCTGGTCATGCCGCCCTGGATCAACAAGTATTACATTCTGGATCTGCAACCCAAGAACTCACTCGTTAAGTGGCTGGTGGACCAGGGGCATACGGTATTCGTGATCTCCTGGGTGAATCCGGATGAATCGCTGGCGAACATGGATTTTGCCGACTACGTCTTCAAGGGGCCGCTGGCGGCGCTGGATGCAGTGGCAAAAGCCACCGGAGAGAAGGAAGCCAATATTATCGGCTATTGCATCGGGGGCACCCTGCTCGGGGCGACGCTGGCCTGGATGCAGGCCAGGAAGGATACGCGCTTCGTGTCAGCCACGTTCCTGACGACGCTGCTGGATTTTTCAGAGCCAGGGGATCTGGGCGTGTTCGTTGACGAACACCAGCTTGAAAACCTGGAACGTGACATGAACGAGCGCGGATACCACGAAGGCGCGGAAATGGCCACGACGTTCAACATGCTTCGTTCCAACGATCTTATCTGGTCGTTTTATGTCAACAATTACCTGCTGGGGAAGGACCCGCTGCCGTTCGACCTGCTCTACTGGAACTCCGATTCAACGCGCATGCCGGCAAAGATGCACAGCACGTATCTGCGCACCATGTACCTGCAAAACCGCTTCAAGGAACCCGGCGGCATGGTCGTGGGAGATGTGCCCATCGATCTGAGTGCCATCACCACGCCAAGTTATTTTCTGTCCACGGAAGAAGATCATATTGCTCCCTGGCGTGGCACCTACCTGGGGGCCGGACTGCTGGGCGGACCGGTGCGCTTCGTACTCGGCAAGTCCGGACACATTGCCGGCGTTGTGAATCCACCCGCGGCGGGCAAGTATGGCTATTACACCGATGGCGCCGTGGATGTGCCGGCCGATCAATGGCTGCAGCGTGCCCAGGCACACGAGGGCTCCTGGTGGCCGGATTGGCAGGCGTGGGTCGAAACCCACGCGGGAGACAAGGTCCCGGCGCGCCGGCCCGGCGATGGAGAATTGCAGCCGCTGGAGGATACTCCGGGATCGTACGTCAAGGTACGGGCGTAGCGTCCAGGTTCACCCGGTTCCCCCGGGTAATTAGTGACCAGCACTTGACTGCCCGGACGGGTGGCATGGGGTACGGGTTTTCGCGCACAGCCTGCGAGTACGAAACCCGTGCGCCATGACAGGACCCGTCCGCCACGGCCGGTCAGGGTTCACGAATGATCCCGGGCACGGTGTTGCGGTATCCGGATACCGTAATGCCTTCTGTTGCAGAATCCGGAATGCCTGCCTAGCGGCCCGGTACGTTCAGGAACCGGGTCTTCTTTTTCAGGGTTCTCAACAACAGGAACATAACTATTCCCGCCGCGAGGATGACGATCCAGACGGGATCCGGGCGCAGGCTGCCGGTTGCCACGAAGTCGCTTGCGGTAACCAGTATGAAGAAGCTGAGGACAATGGAGAACAGCCCGTTGTATTCGCGTCTCAATGCGGTCTTCAGGGAAAATCGGAGCGCCGCCGGGCGCCAGAGACTGAACCGGGGCAGGAAGGCGGGTACGGCACCGGCCCACTGTTCGAATGCATCCGCGAAGCGGCGCCGAAGAAACTCTTCTTCGGCGAACATGATGCGTTCATAGTAGAGCCAGAATACGACGACGGTGAGAATCGGAAACCACCAGATCCTTGGAAACAGCGCAAGTCCCAGCCAGATCACCAGATTCCCCAGGTATAGAGGGTTGCGCACTATCGAATACATGCCGCTGGTGTTGAGCGTGTCCGCCACCTGGCCGCGCGTGTTGCGGCCGGAGGTGCCCTCCGGAACATGTCCGACCGTGTAGAAGCGCAATCCCAGTCCGCACAAGGAACAGAAGAAACATGCGTATTCCCAGCAGCGCGCCAGCACCCGGCTGCCGAAGGGATAATGGAAGCCGCGCAACTGCAAAAGCAACACCGCAAACAGTATCAACGGCAGATAGCTGCGCCGGCTGAACAGCCAGTTGCCGCTTTTTTCGAAGCTTTCTCTGAGGGTCACGGTAATATTGTCCGGTGCGTGGCGGTCAGGACCACCGATGGGCGCTTTGTTCAAAATCGGGACTGGCGGCCGGTACGATGCAGAAGCGCTGGCCGGTAGGCGCCTCCATTACCACCCAGTCACGCACGCCGGATACGCGCTTCGCACCCAGGCCTTCCAGCCGCTTTACTTCTGCTTCGATGTCGTCGCTTTCGATATCCAGGTGTACGCGGCTGGCATGCGACACCTTTTGTACCTCCACGTGTAACCCGCCCGGTGCTGATTTCAGCGGGACGTAAAGGGCGTCGGCGGGATCCCCGGATTCCCCCTGCGCCAGTCCCAGGGCGCTGGACCAGAACCGCGCCGCGTCCTGGAGATCATCCGTCCGGCAATCAATAATGAATCCTGCAAGTCGACTTTTGTGCATGCGTTATTTCCTCCGCAATAGTCCTTTATCGCCAGACCGTTGGCAGAATTGGCGAAGATTTTAAGGCAATCTCTCGCCAAGACGCCAAGGGCGCTAAGGACACCAGGGGAACCATTACATGGTCCGAGTCCGGTTTTGTTCGCATCCTTGGCGCTCTTTGGGATCTTGGCGAGAAATATGTTTGGTCCCGGCTCGGTCGGCCTAAGTTATTGAAAGAAACGGATTGTACCGCGCCGCGCGAACTTTACCCCGTAACAGCGGATAAATGAATACTGCAGGCGGCGCGCGCTCAAATCCTGACAAAATAGGGGATGACCGTGAGAACAGAACCCACGGCCACAATCAGGTAGGTGTTGGTAATGAAAAACGGATATATAAACAGCGCCAGGCCGGAAACCAGCGGTACCGGCCGCCCCTGTTTCTTGCCATATAGAAAGTAGCCCATGCCTATGGAGGAGAACAGGATCCCCCACATCATTGCCGCGCCAGTGCCGAGTCCCATCATTGCAGATTATCTCCACCCATTCCTCTGCACCGGCCAAGGGGTCGGTATCATCCGGAGTTGAGATGGAATTTTAAGCATATGCGCTATCCTTTCCCGTTATAGTATAAGAGACTCCATGCCTTGAACATGTCTTCTCCCGCGCAAAAATCTATGATGCAAGCTCTGAACCGTCCGTTACGCCTGCTGGCCCTGGCCTGCGCCGTCTATCTGCTGATCGTCCTGCTGCTCATGTTTTATTGGGACACCGAACCCCCGCAATTTGACGTTGAGAAGAATGCCCAGGCCATGGCGCATTCCAGCACGCATCTGGTCACGGGCTACGTTACCACCGCCGCATTAATCCGGGTCATGCAGACCGTCCTGCACAAGCGCGGCGGTTACTTGAGCAACGATATCTTTCCTCCGGGTGTCTGGATGGACAACATGCCGAACTGGGAGTACGGGGCCATTACCCAGTCCCGCGATCTGGTACGTGCCCTGCGCAACGACTTCAGTCGCTCACAGTCGCAGTCCATAGAAGACAAGGACCTGGCCATCGCCGATCCCCAGTTCCAGTACGATACAGACTCGTGGATGCTGCCGGCCACGGAATCTGAATATAGGAAGGGTATAGAGGCGTTGCAGCGCTACCTGAAGCGTCTGGCGGACCCGACACAGCAGAATGCGCAGTTTTTCGCGCGTGCGGACAACCTGCGTGACTGGCTGGCGCTGGTAAGCAAGCGCCTGGGCAGCCTGTCACAACGGCTCAGCGCCAGCGTCGGTCAGGTGCGGGTGAACACCGATCTTCAGGGCGATGCCGCGGCGACCCAGTCCACCGCCACGTCGAAGCTGCTGGTGGTGAAGACACCGTGGCTGCAGATCGACGATGTATTTTACGAGGCGCGTGGCTCCACCTGGGCGCTAATCGAATTTCTCGAAGCGGCGGAAATCGACTTCCAGCCGGTGCTGAAGAAGAAAAATGCCGTGGTCAGTCTCGAGCAGATAGTGCGTGACTTGCAGGCCACACAGGAGCCGGTCTGGTCGCCGATGATACTCAACGGCACCGGTTTCGGATTTCTGGCCAACCACTCCCTGGTAATGGCCTCATATATTTCCCAGGCCAATGCGGCGGTCATCGATCTACGCAACCTGTTAGAACAGGGATGAT
>CAZNWR010000065.1:0-13124 GCA_964576645.1 uncultured Enterobacteriaceae bacterium
AGCGGTTCATGGATGAACCGCGAAGCAAAAGCGGAGCAGGCCCGCCCAACGCGTCCATGCCATACAAAGTGCGAAGCATGACTGTCGGCTGCGTCAACACAACGGAAAAGTCCGCCCGGTTCACCGGTAGCGTTCCGAAGTGATGTTGAACAGGCCGGCCAGGTAGCCGAGCGCGCTGGCGAGCCGCTTGACGGCGTCCTGCGCGTTGCGCCGGTGCGCATGCACGCAGGCCTGAAGGGCCGAGCCCATGGCGCCCAGCGACTTGCCCAGTGACTTGAGCAGATGCTGCCCCCAGGTTTGCAGGGCGCCGTGACTTTTACGGTACCGCATGACGCTGTTTGCCGCGCCGGAAAAATGGCGCCGGAACAAGTAGCGCCAGTTATCGCGATCCTCGCTGATGGTCTCAAAGACCACGGCGTCGGCGGCCCACACGTGCCGGTTGTGCAGGCGGCTGGAGCGTTCGAAGAAATCGAAGTCTTCGCCGCCGGTAAAGTTGAAGCGCTCATCGAAGCGCAAACCCTGCTCCGTGAACAGGGAGCGATGCAGAACGACGTTGTTGCAGGCGACGAAGCGCGGCTCACTGCCGGTCGCCCGGCGTGACTTGTGTTCGCTTGGAACCTCGCCGTGGGCGTCATGCTGAACAACGGGGCCGGTGGACACCCGGGCGCCGGTCCCGGTCAGCACCTCCCAGTGATGCCGCAGCCAGTCCGGGGAAGGCGTTTCATCATCATCCAGGAAGGCCGCCCAGTCGGCGCCCATGCGCGCGGCTTCATCCAGCAGGCGGTTGCGAACCGTGGCCAGGCCACGCTTTGCTTCCACACAGTAATGCAGCGGCTGCACGCCCGACTCGCGGCAGACCGATTCCCCCGAACCGGCCGCGTCGTTGTCCGCTACCACCACCTGCAGGCGCAGGCCGGGGGGGCAGCGCAATTGCGCCACGGCGGCCAGGCAGTCGCGCAAGCGATCATTGCGCCTGTACGTGGGGATACACAATGCCACCAGAGTTTCAGTCCGGGACTTCACTTGATCGGTCAAAATGTCTGTCATCGACGCACTCCTCCGCGGAACGCGATGGCATTTGCGCTGGATATCTTTATATTGTTGCGCCGGATGACAAGCGAAACGCACATTTCGGCGGCGACGGCCCTGCGGTTCTACTACCACTGTTGGCGACGGGATATTTCCAACTTTTCCCTGCTTGAGCACCGCGACTATACGGGCTTTTTAATCACCATGCATCAGGGCGGCACCCACTGGTTGAAGCACATGCTGGCCATGGCGCTGACCCGCAAGTACGGCCAGCGGCCGCCGCGCTTCAGCCACGCCAACGATGTCATTGCCGGGGTAAAGGATCCGCGCAACAGCGAGGCCATCCCGTGGCTGGTGAACAGTCACTCCATTCCGCACCTGCTGGTGGCGAGCCGTGCCTGGCGCAGAGTCATGAAATTTCCTCCTTACGTGGTCCTGGTCCGGGATATCCGCCACACCCTGGTGGCCAATTATGAAAAGTGGCGGGATCACTACGGCTGCAGCTTTTCCGAATTCGTGCGCGGCGACGTGGCCGGGCACCGTTTCAATACCGACCTGTGGTGGTGCCTGCGTTTCTGCAACGCCTGGGGAACCATCGCGCATCGCTTCCCGGAGGAAACCCTGGTGGTGAAGTACGAAGCACTGCAACGGGATGCGGTCCAGGAATTGGAGCGCGTCAACACCTTTCTGAAACTGGATCTGGATCTTGCCGCACTGGAGTACGCGGTGTCGGGATCGACCAAGGAAGCCATGGTGGGCAAGGCGGATCCCGACACGCCCCTGGGGTTGACGGTGGTGCGCGACGATCCGCGCCCGCCGGTGGAGTGGTTCGACGCGCCGGATCGGGCTTACCTGAGCATGGTGTGCCGCCGCTTTCTGAAATACGACTTCGGGTATGACTACGGCAACTGGGAGCCGGAAAGCAGTTCTTCGTAGACACCGAGGGTGGCAGCAAGCGTCCGCTGCAGGGTGAATGACACCGGCCGTGTCACCTCCGGGGGCGCGGCGCAAAATGCGGCGGCCAGATCCGCGGCGGCGCTGACCTTGCCCGCGGGCACCAGTCCCGCGGGAAAGAGTTCCCTCAGGATCTCCGCCGCCCCGCCGTGATCGTAGGCCACCACCGGAACGCCCAGGCTCAAGGCTTCCAGCGAAGCGCGGCCGAAAGCTTCCGGTTCCCGCGCCAGCGACATGACCAGCGAGGATGTCGCCATGATTTCGCGCAGGTCATCCCGGTGGCCGGTAAAGGTGATGACATCGTCCAGCGCTTTTTCCTTTACCTGTTGACGCAGTTCCCGCAGAAAGCGGCGCCGGCGGCCCTCGGCGTCTCCCACCACGAGTCCGTGGATGGGCAGGCCGCGCCGGCGCAGTTCGGCAATAACTTCGATGAAATCCTGCTGGCCCTTCCAGCGCGTAATGCGTGCCGGCAGGGTGATGAGCATCTTGCCCGCGAGGGCGGGATGCTGTTCGCGCCAGGCTTTCAGCCACGCGCCGCCGGGACGGTAGCCGCGGGGAAATTGCGCGGCGCTGACACCGCGGGGGATGACGCGGATGACTCCCGGATCAACTTCCGGATAATTGGCCAGGATGTAGTCCCGGATGAACTGGGAAATGGCAATAACCCGTTCACCCCGGGTCATGATGCGGCTGTAGCGATTGACGGTATAGGGACCGTGCACGGTGGTCACGAAGCGCGGCCGCCGGTCCCGGTCCATGCCGCGCCAGGCCAGCCAGCCGACCCACCCCGGCAGGCGCGATCGCGCATGCAGGATATCCGCACCGGTGTCAGTCAGCAGCCGGCGCAGCGTGGCGACGTGGCGCAGCGTGAACGGATGTTTGGCGCCGATGCTGAGCCGGATGTGTTCGGCGCCGGCGTCACGCAGTGCGTCTTCCATGCGCCCGCCCGCGGAGACCACTATGGCGCGATGGCCGCGGCGCACCAGTTCCCCGGCCAGTTCAACGGTTCCGCGCTCTACGCCGCCGGCGTTCAGCGCCGGCAGAATTTGTACCACGGTCATGGGCCCGCTCACTGTTTGCTCCGCTCTTTCGTTCCATGCTCCACGGGGACATCCCCTAATCTATTGGGACCGATTCAGGGCCTGCAATCCGAAATTAGAGACCCATATTCCTCCTTGCAGGCCCTGAATCGGTAAGTGCGGCTGCCAGACGGGGGATTCCGGGTCCGCGCGCAGCGATATGGGTCTCTAAGCGCGGAGCACGGACCCGGGATCCTCCGCGCCCCTGGTCGGAATCGTGGTGTCGGCGTAAAAAAAAGCTATTGCCGCGGCTCTTGTAATCGGCTCACGCCGACTCAGGGGAACCGGTGTCCTTGAGAAGGAACTCCGCGCCGCAGTAGGGACATTTAGCCTCGCCCGTTTTCTCTATGGGCAGGTACACCCTCGGGTGCGAATTCCACAGGCTCATTTCCGGAAGAGGGCAGTGCAGCGGAAGCTGTGCGCGGGTGACTTCGTAGCGGTTCTGATCGTTGGGAATGTGCTGGCCGTGTGGTCCGGGCATGGGAGATCTCCAGTCAGTCGTTGACGTACTTCAGCCAATCGGGGTGCGCGCCGGCGCGGCCGTATACCTGGTCGAAGAACATTTTCTGCAGCCGCTCGGTAACGGGGCCGCGTTGGCCTCCGCCGATGGTGCGGTTGTCCACTTCGCGGATGGGGGTCACCTCCGCGGCCGTGCCGGTGAAAAAGACTTCATCCGCCGTATAAATCTCGTCGCGGGTAATACGCCGCTCGCGGACCGGGATACCGCATTCGCCAGCGAACGTCATGATACTGCCGCGGGTAATGCCGTCCAGGGCCGAGGTCAGTTCCGGTGTGTGGATGACGCCGTCGCGCACCATGAAAATATTCTCGCCGCTGCCTTCGGCAACGTAGCCCTCGTTGTCCAGCAGCAGCGCCTCGTCGTAGCCCGAGTCCAGCGCCTCGCGCAGGGCCAGCATGGAATTGATGTAATGCCCGCAGGCTTTGGCCTTGCACATTGAAATATTCACGTGGTGGCGGGTGAACGAAGAGGTGGCGATGCGGATGCCTTTTTCCAGGCCGTCGCTGCCCAGGTAGGCTCCCCATTCCCAGGCGGCGATGGAAACGTGGGTCTTGAGATTGTCGGCGCGCAGGCCCATGCCCTCGGCGCCGTAGAAGCAGATGGGCCGTATGTAGGCGGATTTCAGGCCGTTCCGTTTCACCACATCGACGCACGCCCGGTTCAGGGTTGCGGCGTCGAACGGCATGGCCATGCGCATGATGTGCGCCGAGCGGAACAGGCGTTGCGTATGATCTTCCAGGCGGAATATGGCCGGCCCGCGTTCGGTGGGATAGGCGCGGACCCCTTCGAACACGCCCATGCCGTAGTGCAGCGTGTGGGTTAATACGTGCACCTGTGCATCACGCCAGGGAACCAGCTCGCCATCAAGCCAGATGACCCCGTCGCGCTCAGCCATGGTCATTGATACTTCTCCTTAAATTATCCGTGTTGTTGTTGGCCGGAAGGCGCAGTATTCCACCACATTGCCGCAAGGCTGCCAAACGGCGGAATTCAGGTGCGGTAATCTTCGCGCAGGCAGTCGATGAGGCCCTTCAACCTCGGTTCCGCCACCGAGTAGTACACCTCGCGCCCGCGCCGCTCGCTTTTCAATAATCCCTTGTTTTCCATGAGCCGCAGGTGGCCGCTGGTGGCGGGCTGTGACAACCCGCAGGTGGTGGCGATGTCGTCGACGCTGTGCTGGCTGTTGAGCAGGATCTCTATGATACGCAGCCGCTGTGGATGGGCCGCGCAACGCAGGCAGTCCGCCATGGCGCGCAGGAAATCCAGCGACAGCAAGGGTTCCCTTGCGCTCCGTATTTTTCTTGCAGTCAATGTCACAGTTTTGCCGGGAAGGCCGCCTTCGGTGGACACATGGAGTCATCCATATATTTGCATCTTATTATATTTCGGTATTATTGGTAACACGACGCCGGACGGTTCCACGCGCGCCGGCTAGAATTACCTTCCCGAAACTGGATAACCCGACAGAGGATAAGAAGTAAAAATGATCGAAGACATACTCCCCCCCGAAGCCTGGAAGATTCTTCAGTCCGATCCCGGCGCCGTACTTCTCGATGTGCGCTCCAAGGTGGAGTTCAATTTCGTCGGCCACCCTCCCGGCGCCGTCAATGTGCCCTGGCAGGAAGCGCCGGAGTGGAGAGTCGATCCGCAGTTCGTGGAGAAAGTCCGCGAGGCGCTCAAGGCCCGCGGCCTGGAGAAGCCGGAGGACGGCAACATTCTCGCCATGTGCCGCAGCGGGGCCCGGTCCCGGGCAGCGGGCGAGGCGCTGGCGGCGCTGGGGTTCAAGCGCGTGGTTAACGTGGCCGAGGGATTCGAGGGTGATCTTGACGGGCAAAAGCATCGAGGCAACGCCAACGGCTGGCGTTTCCACGGCCTGCCCTGGGAACAGACCTGAGCACGACCCCCGACGCCATAAAGCGTTGCGGCACCCGGGTGACGCAACGCTGTGCTCTGGATCATTCGTGCACTTTGAGCAAGATGGCGGACGGGTCCTGCCGGCGCGCAGCGGCTCCAGGGCCGGCACGCTATTCAGCGGGTTCTTCTTCTTCCTTCCTGATGAGGATCTTGCTCATGAACAATCCTGCCTCGAACAGCATCCAGATGGGCATCGCCAGCATCACCTGTGACATGACATCGGGCGGGGTCAGCAGCATACCGATAGTGAAGGCGGCGACGATGATGTAGGGGCGATACCGGGCCAGGTCCCGGGCCGTGGTAATGCCTGACCAGACGAGCAGGAAGGTGGCGATGGGTACTTCGAAAGCCATACCGAAGGCGAAGAACATTTTCAGCACGAAATCCAGGTAGTGGCCGATATCGGTCATTACCTTTACTCCGGGCGGCGCCACCGAGGTGAAGAAAGCGAACAGGATCGGAAAGATCACGAAGTAGGCAAAAGCGACCCCGCAGTAGAAAAGAACCGCGCTGGAAAATATCAGTGGAAACGCCAGGCGGCGCTCATTGGAATAAAGCCCCGGGGCGATGAACGCCCAGGCCTGGTACAGCAGGTAGGGAATGGAAAGAAACAGCGCCACATAGGCGCATAGCTTGAAGGGCACGAAAAACGGCGCCGAGACTTCCGTGGCGATCATGGACGTGCCGTGGGGCAGCCTTTCCAGCAGCGGCGTGGCTACCACGTCGTATATTTTGTTGGCGAAGAACGACAGGCCGACGAACATCAGGAAGAAACACGCCAGGCTTTTCAGCAACCGTGAGCGCAGCTCCGCCAGGTGCGCGATGAGCGGCATTTCCCGGTCGGTGCTATTTTCCGTCTCGGTCATGGCCGGTGCCTGGTGAAGCGGACGCATTGGATTGGCCCGCTCCGATTAATTGCGAATGTCCGTAATTGATGCGTTGGGTGGGTCTGCTCTGCTGCCAGGGCCCGCCCAACGCGCCCCCTCCTTTGTGGGTCATGAGCTTTTTGATTCTTCGTCCTTGCCCGGGGCCTGGTCCTTGCCTTTGTGCGTTTCGCCGGGCTCGTTCAGATCGGGGGCAAAACGGCTCAGCCGGCCGAGTTCGCCGATCTTCCTTTCCAGTTCCTTGTCGGCGTCGATCTCCAGCTCGCGCTCGATCTCGTAGCGCGTCTGGTTGATAAAACGGCGTATGGCGCGGACCCAGCGGCCGGCGTCGCGGGCCAGTTGCGGCAGGCGTTCCGGGCCGACCACCAGCAGCGCGACGATTGCCACGGTCATCAATTCCCAGAAACCGATATCAAACATGGTGTGTCGGCAGGCAGCCGCCGCGGCGGGCGACGCTGTCAGGCGGATTTATCTTTCTCGGTGGTATGTTCGCCCTCGATGACCTTTCCCTTGTCCTGGTGCCCGTCGTCGTCTTCTTCCCGCATAGCCTGGCGGAAGCCCTTGATTGCCTTGCCCATGTCAGCGCCGATGTTGCCGAGTTTCTTGGTGCCGAACAGCAGTGCCACGATGGCCAGGATGACCATCAATTCCCAGATTCCAAAATGCATAAGCGTTCTCCAGTTCAAAGCACGGGCGTCAGCGCCCGCGCGAAGCCTTTTCCTGCAGACCGGAGCGGCCAAAACGGCGCTCCAGCTCCCGCAGCACCTGGTCCGGGCCCAGATTCATATGGGCCAGCAGCACCAGGGAGTGAAACCACAGGTCGGCCACTTCGTGCACCAGGGCGTCCGGGTCCGAGGTGCGCGCCGCCTCGATCACTTCCGATGCTTCCTCGGCGATTTTGTCCAGCACCGCTTCCGTGCCGCCGGCGTACAGTGAGGCCACGTATGAATCCTCCGGCCGTGCACGCTTGCGCGCCTCCAGGACCGCCGCCAGTTCTGCCAGGAGATCCGAATTCGACATGGTTTCGTTCGCTGAATTCCCCCGGGCGCGCCGTCCCGGCTCACTTGTCGCGCTTGTAAATGCGCTCAGGGTCCTTGATAACCGGGTCGACTTCGCGCCATGCGCCGTCCTGCAACTGCAGGTAGAAGCAACTCTCCCGGCCGGTGTGACAGGCGATCCCGCCTTCCTGGCGCACGCTGAGAAGCACCGTATCCCGATCGCAGTCCAGGCGCACGGTCTCCACCCATTGTACATGACCGGATTCCTCTCCCTTGCGCCACAGGCGCCGGCGGGAGCGGGACCAGTACACTGCCCGGCCCTCGGCGATGGTGCTGGCCAGTGCTTCGCGGTTCATCCAGGCCAGGGTCAGTACGCGACCGGAGTCCCGGTCCTGGGCGATGGCGGGGACCAGCCCTTCCCGGCTCCAGTTGACCTGGTCCAACCAGTCCGCTTCGCTCAAAGCCGTACCTCGATATTGTGCCGGGCCATTAACTGCTTCGCCTCCCGTACCGTGTATTCCCCGAAATGGAAAATGCTGGCGGCCAGCACCGCGTCGGCGCCACCCTCCAGGATGCCTTCCACCAGGTGCTCCAGGCGGCCGACGCCGCCCGACGCGATAACCGGCACGGGGACCGCATCGCTGACCGCGCGGGTCAACTGCAGGTCGAAGCCCTCGCGGGTGCCGTCCCGGTCCATGCTGGTCAGCAGGATCTCGCCGGCGCCGGCCCGAGCCATGCGGCGCGCCCATTCCACCGCATCCAGCCCGGTGGCGCGCCGGCCGCCGTGAGTGAACACTTCCCAGCGCTCGGCGCCGGGACCCGCGCGCCGCGCGTCGATGGCGACCACGATGCATTGTGCGCCGAAACGGCTCGACGCGGCGCGCACGAACTCGGGATCCTGAACGGCTGCGGTATTGATGCTGATCTTGTCGGCGCCGGCGTTGAGCAGTCTGCGAATGTCGTCCAGCTTGCGGATGCCGCCTCCCACTGTCAGCGGGATAAAGACCCGGGAGGCCACCGCTTCCACGACCGGCGCCATGGTGTCGCGGTTTTCGCTGCTGGCGGTAATGTCCAGGAAGGTGATCTCGTCGGCGCCCTGTTCGTCGTAGCGGTGCGCCACTTCGACGGGATCGCCGGCATCGACGATGTCCAGGAAGCGCACGCCCTTGACGACGCGGCCGGCGTCCACGTCCAGGCAGGGGATCACGCGTTTGGCCAGCATGAGGCCGGCTAGTCTTCCTTGCAGAGTTTGTCCGCCAGCTTCTGCGCCTCGGTGAGGTCAAGGGTGCCTTCGTAAATGGCGCGACCGGCGATGGCGCCGATAATGCCCTCCCCGGCGACCTCGCACAGGGCGCGGACATCGTCCAGGTTTCTCAGTCCGCCGGAAGCAATGACCGGGATGTTGATCTTCTGGCACAGCCTGACGGTGGCCTCGATATTGACGCTGGATAACATGCCGTCACGGCCGATATCCGTGAATATGATGCTGGCCACGCCGTCATCCTCAAAACGCCGGGCCATGTCCACTGCGTCGTGATGCGACAGCTTTGACCAGCCGTCGGTGGCGAGCTTGCCGTCGCGGGCATCGAGACCGACGATAATATGTCCTGGAAATTCCAGGCAGACATCCGCCACGAAATGCGGCGTGGCCACCGCGCGCGTGCCGATAATGACGAAGCTGACGCCGGCATCCAGATAGGTCTGAATTGTGTCCTCGTCGCGGATGCCGCCGCCCACCTGCACGGGAATATCCGGGTGCGCCTCGACGATGGAGTGGATGAGATCCGCGTTGCCCGGCGTCCCGGACACGGCGCCGTTGAGATCCACAACGTGCAGTCGGCGCGCCCCCGCCGCCACCCAGCGTCCGGCGATTTCCACCGGGTTGTCTCCGTAGACCGTTGCATCCTCCATGCGCCCCTGGCGCAGGCGCACGCACTTGCCGTCCTTGATGTCGATGGCGGGTATTAACAACATGGGAATATCTGCCTGGGCCGGTGATCAATTGAAAGGGGGGACGGGAAAGACGAATTTGAATGATTCGGGTGCGCTGCGTCTCTGCTGTATGGTAGCACGCAAGTGGGTAAACCCGGGACAACTTCGTCCAGCCATGGCGACAAGCACAAAAAGAAACCGTTTGACCTTTAGTTATTATTTTAGCCGGCGGTGCCGGACCTGCTGAGCCAACCGCTATGGGCCTATATTAATCCACGGTCGGCCCGCATGTGCACAAAAAGTTTAGAGCGCAAGCCTCTTCGGCCGGGGAGTCTCGCGTGACCCCCCTGGGAGAACGTCAGCCACACCTGTTTGCGGGCCGGCACGCTAATGCGCCTCGTCCCAGTTATCGCCGCTCCCGGTATCCACCGCCAGCGGCACCGTGAGTTGCGCGGCCCCGGTCATCATGCCGGCGATTTCCGCCCTCACCTCGTCGAGGTCGCCGCGCGGCAATTCAAATACCAGTTCGTCGTGTACCTGCATGATCATCCTGACCCCGGTAAAGCGTTCGGACAGCGCCCTGTCTACGCGGATCATGGCGCGCTTGATGATGTCCGCCGCGGTCCCCTGCATGGGGGCATTGATAGCCGTGCGCTCGGCGTACTGGCGCCGGGCCGCGTTGCGCGCGTTGATCTCCGGCAGGTACAGGCGGCGTCCGAACACGGTTTCCACGTAGCCGCGGTCGCGGGCCTGGGCGCGCACCCGGTCCATGTAATCCTTGACGCCAGGGTAGCGCTGGAAATACAGCTCCACGTATTCCTTTGCCGAGTTCCGATCAATGCCGAGTTGGCGCGCCAGCCCGAACGGCGACATGCCGTAGATGAGTCCGAAGTTGATGGCCTTGGCGGCCCGGCGCTGGTCGCTGCTGACCGTGTCCGGGGTTGCGCCGAAAACTTCTGCGGCGGTCATGCGGTGGATATCCTCGCCCCGGGAAAACGCCTGTTGCAGGGCCGGGTCGCCGGACAGGTGCGCCATGATGCGCAATTCGATTTGCGAGTAATCGGCGGCCAGCAGGACGTTGCCGGCCTCCGCGACGAACGCCTGGCGTATGCGGCGCCCCTCCGGCGTGCGTACCGGGATGTTCTGCAGGTTGGGGTCCGACGAGGACAGCCGTCCCGTGGCGGCCACCGCCTGGTGGTAGGAAGTGTGCACGCGCCCGGTGCGGCCGTTGATCTGTTGGGGGAGGCGATCGGTGTAGGTGGATTTCAGCTTGCTCAGCGCCCGGTACTCCAGGATAAGGCGCGGCAGCTCATGCTCGTCGGCGAGCGCCTGCAACGCGGACTCGGCCGTGGAAGGCTGTCCTTTCGGCGTTTTTTCCGGCGGCTCAAGCTTCAACTTGTCGTAGAGAATGGCCTGGATCTGCTTTGGCGAGCCGATGTTGAACGGCTGGCCCGCCGCCGTGTACGCCAGTTGTTCCAAGTCCGCCATGCGGGTGCTCAGTTTCCGGCTCTGCGTGCGCAGCAGGTCCGGATCCACGCGTACCCCGTTGCGCTCCATGCGCGACAGCACCGGTACCAGCGGGACTTCCATATCCTCATAAACGGATGTCAGGCCGGGTTCCAGGCGCAGCCGTGGCCAGAAGGTCCGGTGCAGGCGCAGAGTGATATCCGCGTCTTCCGCGGCGTAAGGGCCGGCCTGGTCCAGGTGCACCTGGTTGAACGAAATCTGTTTGGCGCCCTTGCCGGCCACGTCTTCGTAATGGGTGGTGTGCAGCCCTAAGTGTTTCTCCGCCAGCGTGTCCATGTCGTGGCGGGACGCGGTGCTGTCCAGCACGTAGGATTCGAGCATGGAGTCGTGGCGGATGCCGGCCAGCGTGATGTCGTGGTTGGCGAGCACGCTCATGTCGTATTTGAGGTTGTGGCCCAGCTTGTCATGCCGGTCCGATTCCAGCAGCGGCCGCAGTGCCTCCAGCACTTCCGCGCGCGGCAGTTGTTCCGGGGCGCCGGGATAGTCGTGGCCCAGGGGAACATAGGCGGCGTGCCCGGGCTCAACCGCGAAAGAGACGCCGACGATTTCGGCATTAATGTAATCGAGGCTCGTGGTTTCCGTATCGAAGCAGATCAGCTCCGCATCCCGCAGCCGTTTGAGCCAGGCGTCCAGGTCTTTTTTCGAAAGCACCAGGTCGTAGACGGCTTCCCCGGCCTGCGCGTCATTGGCCGCCTGCGCCGGCACCTCCGGCGGCGTGGTTTGTTCCGCGTCCCAGCCGCGGATTTCCCAGTCTTTAAGCAGGGTGTCCAGGGCATCGGCGTCCGGCTGTGCACGCAGCAGTTGCTCCGGCTCCTGCTCCAGTTCCAGGTCCAGCTTGAGCGTGACCAGCTCGCGCGAGAGGCGCAGCTGATCGAGTCCGTTGCGGAGATTCTCTCCGACCTTGCCCTTGATCTCGCCCGCGTGTTCGATGACGGTGTCCAGGTTGCCGTACTCGTTCAGCCACTTGGCCGCGGTCTTGGGACCGACACCGGTCACCCCCGGCACGTTGTCGACGCTGTCACCCACCAGGGCCAGGTAGTCGATGATCTGTTCCGGCCCGACACCAAATTTCTCCTTCACGCCGTCCGGGTCCAGCGTGCCGCCATTCATGGTGTTGACCATGCGGATGCCGTCGTTGACTACCTGGGCCAGGTCCTTGTCGCCGCTGGAAATAATCGCCTCGATGCCCTTGTCTTCGGCTCTCTTTGCCAGCGTGGCGATGACGTCATCAGCCTCGACGCCGTCGATGATCAACAGGGGCAGGCCCAGTTTCCGTATGATTTCCTGCAGCGGTTCTATCTGCGAGCGCAATTCGTCCGGCATGGGCGGGCGGTGCGCCTTGTAGTCGGGGTATATGTCGCTGCGGAAGCTGGAACCCTTGGCATCGAATATGACCGCGAAATAATCGGGTCGTTGATCGTTCAGCAGCTTGCGCAGCATATTCATGACGCCGAAGATCGCGCCGGACGGCCTGCCGTCGGATGTCCTCAGATCCTGACGGTAAAGCGCGTGATAGGCGCGAAACAGGTAGTAGGATCCGTCGACGAGGACGAGTTTCTTTTTAGAAGTCATGTGCCGCGGGTCGTGAAAAAATCATTATGAAGCATGCGCTGGTTTCTTCCCAACCCGGCGGCCCGGCCCGGCCGGTCGCGCGGTATTTGTTTTCGATCAAGATCTGCCCGCGCCGTAAAGGCAACAATTTCACAAGCCCTTGTTCGGGTTTTGCGTACCTTCCCGCAGTTCCGCGGGGGAAATGGGGTGGAGCGCACAATTTTCCGCTATGATTGAATGGTGAAGTGGAACCTTGGCAAGCCTGCGGCTGCCGAAAGATCGTGAAGGGAAAACCACGATGAAAAGAATCATAATCATACTGTTCGGGCTGCTGCTGGCGGCGACTGCTTGGGCCGACGGCCAAAAGCAACTGCAGGACGTTCCGGCACCGCCCAAGATCCCCGCGCCGGTGCAGAACGGCCATCCCATTGAACCCGAGGTCACCATCATTCACAAGGAAGGCGCCACCATCCGGGAATACCGGGTCAATGGGCGCCTGTTCATGATCAAGGTCACGCCGCTGGTCGGCAAGCCTTATTACCTGGTGGACCGCAACGGCGACGGCCGCTTCGAGAAGCGTATGGGCTCCGTCGATCCGGGCCAGATCGTTCCCCAGTGGGTGTTGTTCAGTTGGTGAGAGCATTGCGTCTCGGGGATCCCTTTTCAAGACACGCTGTGAATACATCCATGTACGCTCGGGTGCCGCCCACCCAGGCGGCACACGGTCGTGAAAAGG
>CAZNWR010000066.1:0-12899 GCA_964576645.1 uncultured Enterobacteriaceae bacterium
AGGATTGACGAACACAACTTCCAGGTGGGCAAGCATCTCCGCGACAGTATCGTATTCGCTCCCCAGAACCTGATAAGCGACGCGCCGTTCTCCAGGCTCGACCTTATCAGTTGCCGCAACCTGCTCATCTATCTGGAACCGGAAATACAGGAAAAGGTGATCTCTCTTTTGCACTTCGCGTTGAAAGACGACGGTTACCTCCTGCTGGGTCCTTCCGAGACCATCGGCCGCAAAACGTCCATGTTCGAGCCGCTATCCAGAAAATGGCGCATTTACCGCAGAAAAGGTCCCTTGCGCCGCGAATTGGTCAGCATTCCCGTGGTGACGGCAACGGAAAGAATTCCGGGGCCGGCGCCTGCGGGGAAAGCCCACCGCCCCGGGACAGACCTGATGCTGATGATGCAGAAGCTTCTGCTGGAGGACTTCGCCCCGGCATCGGTCCTGATCAACCGCGACTACGAAATCCTGTCGGTCCAGGGCCCGCTGGTGAACTACCTGGAATTTCCACCTGGGGCGATCAGCCGCAACCTCCTGAGCATGGCGCGCCAGGGTTTGCGCATCAAGATCCGGGCGGCGTGCCAGAAGGCAATCCGCGGGGGCGAGCCGGTGACTGAACCGGACGCCAGGGTCCGGCGCAACGGCGGCTACATGCCCTGTACTTTGACGGTGCGCCCAATAACGGAGTCCGGCGAAGTACAGGGACTGCTCCTCGTCGTGTTCCAGGACCGCATCGACGCAAAGGAAGCCGGGCAGCAGGGCAAGGCGGAACCTGCGGGTGAGTATGCCGTCGTTACGCAGCTCGAGGAGGAATTGCGGGCCACGCGTGCCGACCTCCAGAGCTATATCGAAGACCTGGAAAGCGCCAATGAAGAACTGAAGGCTTCCAACGAGGAAGTCGTGTCCATGAACGAAGAACTGCAGTCCACCAATGAAGAGCTGGAAACATCCAGGGAGGAATTGCAGTCGCTTAACGAAGAATTAACCACGGTCAACAGTCAGTTGCAGGAAAAGATAGACGATCTGGACAATGTCAACAACGACCTGACCAACCTCCTGGCTGCAACCGACATCGCAACGGTGTTCCTGGATACCGAGCTCCGAATCAAGCGTTTTACGCCTTCGACGGGCGCCTTGTTCAACCTGGTGGCGACGGACGTGGGACGGCCGTTGGGAGACCTGGCGCCCAAATTCAGGGACGAGGATATGCTGCGCGATGCGCACCGGGTGATGGAGACGCTGGTACCCAGGGAAAAACTTGTCCACGCCGATGAGAACCACTGGTACCTGCGCAAGGTCGTGCCATATCGGTCGGGTGATGACCGGATCGGCGGCGTAGTCATCACGCTGACGGATATTACCGAGCGGGTCGAGGCCGAAGCCCAGGCCCGCCGCATCGCGACCGTCCTGCGCGACTCCAACGATGCGGTCATCATTTGCAATTTCAAGGGACGAATCACTGCATGGAACAAGTCCGCGGAACGCATGTACGGTTACAGTGAAGCCGAGGCATTGAAAAAGCGGCTCGACGATCTGGTGCCGGCGGACCTGAAAGACAGCGTGGCGCAGCTTACGCGCCGCGCTGCCCAGGGCGAGCCCAGCGAGGCGGTGGAAACCAGGCGTATCGCCCGCGACGGCGCCGTGCACGACGTATCGCTCACCATGACGCCGGTCCGGGATGAGGAGGGCCGTCCCGTGGCCATGGCGACCACCGAGCGGGACATCACTCTGCACTTGCAGGCGCAGGATGAAATTCGCAGGCTCAACGCAATGCTGGAACAGCGTGTCACCAGGAGAACGGCCGAGTTGCAGGCAAGTGACGAGCGGATCCGTTCGGTAATGGACGCGGCCATTGATGCGATCATTTCCATAGACAGCAATGGCAAAATCCAGACAGCCAACAGCGCGGTCGAGCGGATATTCGGCTACACTGCGGCCGAACTGATTGGACAAAATGTGAGTATCCTGATGCCTTCGCCTTACAGGGAGGAGCATGACGGTTACCTGGCGCGCTACCTGGAGACAGGTAAACCGCGCCTCATCGGCGACACACGGGAATTGGTGGCGCGCCGGAAGGACGGCGGCGAATTTCCGATCCTGCTTTCAGTCAATGAAGTCCGCAACCTCGGATTGTTTACCGGCGTCGTCCACGACATAAGCCGGCAAAAAACTCTGCAGGAGGAAATCGTGAACATTTCCACGCTCGAACAACGTCGCATCGGCTATGAGCTTCATGACAACACGCAGCAGGAACTGACCGGACTCGGACTGCTGGCCCAGCAGCTCAGCGAGCAGCTCAAGCACGGCAAAATGAAGCGTGAGAGTGAAGCAGCCGCCAAACTGGCAAGCGGAATCGCGGAAACGAGCCGGCACGTACAGTCGATCGCCCGCGGCCTGGTGCCGATGCCGGTAGACGCCCAGGGACTGATGTCCGCGCTGCACGACCTGGCGGAAAGAACCGAGGAACTGCATGGCATAAGCTGTCGCTTCGAAGGTTCCTCCCGGGTGGACGTCCGCGACAATCTGACCGCGACCCATCTGTTCCGGATCGCCCAGGAGGCGGTCACCAACGCCATCAAGCACGCGCGGGCCGGGCTGATAAATATCCGGCTGGACAGCGACAAACGGGAACTCACTCTTGAAGTACGCGACGACGGTATTGGCGTCGTCGAGCAGGCCAACCACGGCAAGGGGCTTGGATTGCGGGTTATGGAGCACCGCTGCGCCCTGATTGGCGGCCAGCTCACGGTGACCAGGCACAAGGCGGGCGGCACATCGGTGAGCTGTACCATACCCCATTCAATCCAGGACTGATCTCTTGGCGCACAAGACATCTGGTGCAGTCCCACCGCAAATATCCGAGGGTCAATCCAGCGGCCCGGCGACGATACTCATTGTCGACGACCATCCACTGGTGCGCGAAGGCCTCTCCGCGCGTATTTCCGCACAACCCGACATGGCGGTATGCGGCGAGGCATCCGGCATTGACGAAGCACTGGCCCTGGTAGACACGACACAGCCGACATTGATGATCGTGGACCTGGCACTGCAGGACGGCCATGGACTGGATCTCATCAAAAAGGTGCGGCAACACGGCAACTCGATAAAAATCCTGGTGCTTAGCGCCCATGAGGGATCCGTCTACGCCGAACGCACGTTGCAGGCCGGTGCGCAAGGTTATATCGACAAGCAACAGGCCCAAACCAGCATCATTGAAGCGATACGCACCGTGCTGCGCGGCAACAGGTACCTGACGCCGAAGTTGACGGAACGGTTTGTAGACAATGCGCTGAGCGGGCAATCGAAGTCACACGGCGTGGAAAGCCTCAGCGACCGTGAACTGGAAGTGTTCCGCCTCATCGGCCTGGGACGGAGTACCCGCAACATCGCGGCGCAACTACACCTCAGCATTCACACCATCGAAACTCATCGGGAGAATATTCGAGCCAAGCTCAATCTGCAAAGCGGTACCGAGTTGATGCAACGCGCGGTGCAATGGGTGCTGGAGACTCGCTGAAGTCGCAGGAACCATCATGCGGGTTCCTTCATCATTCCGGCGAACGCCGGAATCCAGTGAATAAAGTAGGCCTGCGGCGCACATTGAATTTACTGGGTCCCGGGACTGCCGCCGCCGGCTGACGCCGGCTCTGTTGTCCCGGGATGACAGCAGGTCGGACCCCATTCGTTTAAATTCCTCCGGTCCAGTATCATCACGTCCGTGAGTCCTGGACCACAGACGAAACCGCAGCGATCATGACATTCGCCCAAATCATTTCCGTCGGCCTCATCCCGCTTCTGCTCGGGGCACTGGTATTTACCCGCGTTTCGCCCTCAACGGCCTTCCCGGCCGGCATGACTGTGCTTATGCTGACCGGCATACTCAGCCCCCGGGAGGCACTGGCGGGTTTCGCCAATCCCGGCGTCATCACCATCGCCGCCCTGTTCGTCGTTGCCGCCGGACTGCAGAAGACCGGCGCCATTGAGATGGTCACCCGGAGCATGTTCGGACGCGCCAGGTCGAGATGGCTGGCGCAATTACGGCTCATGGCGCCGGTGACAATATTGAGCGCCTTCATCAATAACACGCCGATCGTCGCAGCCTTCCTGCCGGCGGTGACAGACTGGACCCGCAAGCAGAACCTGTCGCCATCCAGGTTTCTGTTGCCGCTGAGTTACGCCGCGATCTTTGGCGGAACCTGCACGCTCATCGGCACCAGCACCAACCTGATAGTAAACGGCCTGCTGATTAGCACAACCGGCAGCGGCATGGGGTTTTTCGATCTTGGCTGGGTGGGCATACCCTGCGCTATTGTCGGTACTCTTTACATGCTTGCCGCCAGCCCGCGACTTCTGAAAGACCGCAAGCCGGCACTGGAGAGCCTCAACAATCCACGCGAATACACTGTGGAGATGCTGGTGGAACCCAACAGCATGCTGGTGGGAAAGTCGGTGGAACAGGCGGGCCTGCGTAACCTGCCCGGACTGTTTTTGATAGAAATCGATCGCAACGGAACCATTCTCCCGGCGGTAGGGCCGGAAATAGAACTGAAAGGAGATGACCGGCTGGTCTTTGCCGGCATACCGGAATCCGTAGCGGATCTGCAAAAGATTAACGGCCTGAATCCGGCCACCAACCAGGTGTTCAAGCTGGACACCCTTCGCCACGCGCGCTGCCTGGTGGAAGCCGTGCTTTCACCGCAATCAACCGCCGTGGGCAAGACCATCAAGCAGGGCCGCTTCCGCAACCGCTACAACGCCGTGGTCATCGCCGTGGCCCGGGAAGGCCAGCGCATACGTGGAAAAATCGGCGATATCGAATTGCGTGCCGGCGATACGCTGCTGCTGGAGACGGACCCGGAGTTCGAGAACCGCAACCGCCACTTGCGCGACTTCCTCCTGCTCAAACCCCTGGAGGAAGGGTTCGCCGTGCGCCACGACAAGGCACGGCTGGCCTGGCTGGTGCTGGCGGGGATGATTGCCGCGGTTGTAGCAGGTGTTCTGAACATGGTCACTGCCGCACTGGCCGCGGCGGGCGCAATGGTGGCACTGCGCTGCTGCACCGGGCTCGAGGCACGCGCCAGTATTGACCTGGATGTACTTATCGTTATCGGCAGCGCCTTTTCCCTGGGTGCGGCGCTGGACAGGTCCGGCGCCGCAACAAATATAGCTGGAAGCTTTATAGCGGCAGCGGGTTCCCATCCCTTAGCAGTGCTGATCAGCATCTATGTCGCCACTGTCATGATGACGGAAGTCATTACCAACAACGCCGCCGCACTTCTGATGTTTCCGCTGGCCCAGGCCACGGTCCACGCACTGGGCTTCAACCTCATGCCGTTCGCTATCGCCATCACCTTCGCCGCTTCCGCCAGCTTCGCAACTCCCATCGGCTACCAGACCAACCTGATGGTGTACGGACCCGGCGGTTACCGCTTCATCGATTACCTTCGCATCGGACTGCCGTTGAATATCCTCGTGGGCATTACCGCGTTATCTATTATTCCGCATGTGTGGCCACTGGTCCCGGTGCATTAAACAGATGTTCCGAATCCCACTGAACTTCTGGTTGCGTTGTGCACAATATAAGGTGTGCGCTTCTGGAAGAGAGATGGAGTCAGGGTATCCAGGTGATAGGGCTCGAAGCAGTTGCTCCGACCCCAGCCGCTGATCAGGCGGTACGCACAGCCGCTTGCGGCGATCCGGGAGCAAACAGGCGTTTGAGATCCGCCTCGTTGAGGGTTTCCTTCTCCAGCAGTTCACTTGCAGCAATGTCTATAGCGTCACGACGCTCCTCGACGATGGCCACGGACCGCTTGAAGGCGGCATCCACCAGTTGCCGCACCGCCTCGTCGATCCGGCGCGCGGATTCGTCGCTGTAGCGCCGCGGCTCGCCGGGCCAGGATTGGCCGTTGTTGAGAAAATGCTGCCGCTCTTCCTCGTAGGCGACCTGCCCGAGCGCGTCCACCATGCCGAAGCGGGTTACCATACTGCGCGCAATGTCCGTGACCTTGACGAGATCGTCCGCCGCGCCGGTTGAAACCTCGTCGAAAAATACATTCTCGGCAGCGCGGCCGCCCAGCAGCACCGCCATCTTGTTATCCAGTTCATCGCGGGTCATGAGAAAGCGATCCTCGGTGGGACGCTGGATCGTGTAGCCCAGCGAACCGATACCCCTTGGAATGATGGATACCTTGTGCACCGCATCGCTTCCAGGCAAGGACATGGCCACAAAAGCATGTCCCAGTTCGTGGTGCGCGACGATGTTCCGCTCCCGGGCGTTCAACAGCCGGTTGCGCTTTTCAAGACCGGCGACAATGCGTTCGACGGCGTTGTTGAAATCCTCCAGGGTCACCTGCTCGGCGCCACGGCGGGTCGCCACCAGTGCCGCCTCATTGACCAGGTTTGCCAGATCGGCGCCGCTGAAGCCGGGCGTCAATGCCGCGATCTGCTCTATATCCACGTCGTGCGCCAGCTTCGCCTTCCTTATGTGAACCTTGAGGATCGCCGCACGACCGACCTTGTCCGGCCGGTCCACCAGCACCTGACGATCGAAACGTCCGGCGCGCAGCAATGCAGGGTCCAGGATTTCGGGACGGTTGGTGGCGGCGAGCAGCACCAGGCCCTCGCGCGGATCGAAACCGTCCAGTTCCGACAGGAGCTGATTCAGCGTCTGCTCCTTCTCGTCGTGGCCACCCATTCCGGGGAAAACGCCGCGGGCGCGGCCCAGCGCGTCCAGTTCATCTATGAAAATGATGGCCGGCGCCTTCTCGCGCGCCTTTTCGAACAAATCGCGCACGCGAGCGGCACCCACGCCCACGAACATTTCCACGAACTCGGAACCGCTGATGGAAAAGAACGGCACCTTCGCCTCGCCCGCCACGGCACGCGCCAGCAGAGTCTTGCCGGTTCCCGGCGGCCCTACCAGCAGAATGCCCTTGGGCATGCGCGCACCCAGACGGCCATAATGATCCGGATCGCGCAGGAATGCCACGATCTCCTGCAGCTCCGCCTTGGCCTCGTCCACGCCGGCTACATCGTCAAAGCTGATGCGCGTGTCGGTCTCGACGTAAATCTTCGCCTTACTCTTGCCCACGGCCATGAAACCGCCGCCCATTCCCTGCTTTTCCGCCATCTTGCGGATAAAGAACATCCATACACCGACAAACACCAACGCCGGAACGACCCACGAGAGCAGATCGCGAAGAAAGGTATTCTCCGGGACTGCGGCATACCTGACGTTGTACTTATCCAGGCGCGCCGCCAGCGCGGGATCCACCAGGGTCGCCACCACCTTCTTCGGCCCATTGGCATCGGCGTTTTTGAGCGTTCCCTGGATTTGTTGTGATGTGATCGTTACATCGCTGATCTTGCCGGCTTTCAGATCCTGCTCGAACTGGCTGTAAGGAATGGTCTTGACGTTGGCGGACCGCAACATGTTCTGCAGTGCCAATACAGTCAGAATGGCGAGCATGATGTACCAGATATTGATCCGTGCCGCCTTGTTCATCGACCATCTCCTCAAATTGCAGCCTGTTCTTCGCCACCGGCGCTGTGCTTGCCGTCCAAAAGTTCGATAAGGCGCTGGTGGGATTCGGCGAACTTGCGGACCCCGTCGGCTTCCAGCTCCGCGCTAATTGCGCCCAGGTCGATGCCGAGAGCCGCCAGCCTGTCCATATCTTCGTGCGCTCGTGCAAGGTCTTTCACCAGAGTCGCATCGACGCGCCCGTGATCGCGGAATGCCTCCAGGGTCGCCAGCGGGACCGTATTAACGGTATCGGAACCGATTAATTCCTCCACGTACATCACGTCTCTGTAGCCGGGATTCTTGGTACTGGTGCTCGCCCACAACAGGCGCTGCGGGCGCGCGCCGCGTTCCATCTGCCGCGCGAATGCCTGGTCCCGTATCCTTTCCTGAAAAACCTGGTAGGCGATGCGCGCGCAATCGACGGCGATCCGCCCCTGCAGCGCCCGCGCCTCTTGGGTTCCCAGCGATTCCAGGCGTGCATCCACCTGTGTGTCGATGCGGCTGAGAAAAAACGAAGCCACCGATGCAGTACTTGCCGGATCCGGGTTTCGGGCCAGGCCGCGCAGATAGGCATCCACAACCTCGCCATAGCGGGATACGGAAAACAACAGGGTGACATTGACGTTGATGCCATCGCCGATCAGCCGCTCGATCACCGTAAGTCCCGGCTGCGTTCCCGGTACTTTGATCATCAGGTTGCGCCGCTTGACCGCGTCCCACAACCGATGCGCTTCTGCAATACTGGCGTCCGCGTCGTAGGCCAGCCCGGGTGATATCTCAAGGCTGACGTAACCGTCACCGCCTTCACTGGCATCGTACACGGACTTCAGGACATCGGCAGCCGCCTGCACGTCGCCGATCATAAGCCGCTCGCACAGGGTTTCCGTTTTCATGCCCGGGTCGTCGTCCAGCAACTCGTGAATCAACGCCTCGTAGGCGCCATCCTCGCCGATGGCCTTGTGAAAAATGGTGGGATTGGTGGTAACGCCGCGGATCCCGGCATCCACCAGCCGTTGCAGCATGCCGTAGGCAAGAGTACGGCGATCGATATAGTCCAGCCACAGTGACTGGCCATGGTCGAGCAACCTTGTAACGGGATCCATTGCAACCGGCCGGCGGCTACCCGCCCCGGAGTGGCGCCGGGTGCATGGGCGCACCGGGTATCGGCTGTCTGAACTGACTCATCCTGCTTGCTCCTGTCCCGTCCATACAGTGAAAGTTCACGGAATTCGACCAGCCGGACGGGCTCTTTGCATGGATGGAAGCGTGCCCATCTTCCGTCCGAACTTTATTGACGGTTATAAAATTTGGCATGCCGCCAGTGTAAATAGTTCCGATTTACACCTTAATAACCATACGTTCAGGCCGGACGCCGCATTTGATTCAAGTCAAGATCAATTGATTGCGGCTACCAGGTCAACCAGCGTAGCACGAAGGGATTGCCGCGGCGCACGAATACGCGGCGCAACTCGTCGCCCGCCAGGATCAGCAGGGCGAAAGGCACGCTGAGCAAAAGCTGCCAGGGCTGCAGTGGAGCCGTACCGAAAAACACATTCAGCACCGGGACATAAGATATCAGGGCCAGCAGCAGCAGTTCGGCCATTATCCCCAGCCAGACCAGCCTGTTGCTGAACACCCCGACGGTGAAAAGACTCTGCTGGCGCGTACGGCAGATCATGACGTCGGCAACCTGGCAGATGACAATGGATGCAAAGAACCCCGTCGTGGCGGTCCGGTACAGCAGATCCGTGGGGGCCAGGCTCTGGCCCCAGGACCAGCCGCCGGCGTAGAGGATCATGAAATAGCTGAAAAACCCGGCAGCAGCCTGGATGACACCCACGATCCCGTAGCTCACGAACAGCAGGTTGCCGGTGAGAAGCCGCTCGTTGCGGGGGCGCGGCGGCTTGCGCATGACATCGGTCTCCGAACGCTCGGCCCCCAGTCCCAGGGCCGGAAGCAAGTCCGTGCCCAGGTCGATGCACAGGATCAAGACCACAGTCAGGGGCAATGGAATATCCAACAGAACATAGGCGATGAACGGCAGGATCTCGGGAACGTTGCTGGTCAGTATGTAGGCGATGAACTTCTTGATGTTGTCGAATATGGTGCGGCCCTCCTCTACCGCGCTGACGATTGTTGCGAAGTTATCGTCCATGAGCACCATGTCGCTGGCTTCCCGGGCCACGTCCGTGCCCATGATCCCCATGGACACGCCCATATCGGCGTTTTTCAGTGCAGGAGCGTCATTCACGCCGTCACCGGTCACCGTCACGGTCTCGTTCATCGCCTGAAGCGTCCTGACGATGCGCAGCTTCTGGTCGGATGTCGTGCGCGCAAAAATGAGTTCCGGCGAAGCCAATACCTCCCGCAGCGCCGCATCATTCAGAACCGCGAGTTCCTCGCCGCGCACGATGCGTCCGCCGCCCTTGAGCAACCCCACCTGCCGGCCGATGCTTTCCGCGGTAAGTCCGTGGTCGCCGGTGATCATGATGACCCTGATCCCGGCCAGGCGGCACAGCCGCACGGCGTCGAAAACCTCCGGGCGGGGCGGATCCAGCATTCCCACCAGCGCCAGGAACGTGAATCCCCCCTCTTCCTTCAGTTCCGGACCGTCCAGCGGCCGGAATGCCAGCGCCAGCACCCGTTCCCCGCGCATGGCCAGACGCTTGTAATCCGCTACCAGCCGCTGTTCCACTTCCGCCGATAGGGTATGGCTGGCGCCGTCAAGGTAGTAGCGGTCGCACTTTTCCAGCACGGTTTCCGGCGCCCCCTTCAGGAACGCGCGATAACCGCAATCCGGGATGCGGTTGACGGTGATCATGCGCTTGGTCGCGGAGTCGAAAGGCAATTCCTGCACCCGTTCCGTTGATGCGGTTGTACCCGCCGGATACAGGTCGGCGCCGTACTGGAGCAGCGCGCTCTCCGTCGGATCTCCATGGAAACCGTCGCCGTCCAGTATGGCGTTGTTGCAGAGAGTCATGACGTTCCAGACGTCCCCGATCCCGTCCTCGTTCAGGATACTGCGATCCCAGGCCGCGAACTCCTTGTGATTCAGGATCAGCGTGTTCACCGTTATACGGTTCTGGGTGATGGTCCCCGTCTTGTCGGTGCAGATGACCGTGGTGCTGCCCAGGGTTTCCACGCTCTCCAGATTCTTCACCAGTGCGTTCCTGGTTGCCATGCGTTTGCTTGCCATTGTCAGCGCCAGGGTCACCGTCGGCAGCAGTCCCTCCGGCACGTTCGCAACAATGATTCCAATGGCGAAGATGAGGCTGCCGATGCGGGTCTCGCCCAGCGCTACACTGACGATAAAAAACAGGACCCCCAGAAAAATAGCAATGGCGCTGATAATGCGGATAAATCGGTTCAATTCCCGGTGGATTGGGGTTTCGACCTCATTTACGTCCTTTGTCAACTGCACGATGCGTCCGATCTGGGTATTCATGCCGGTGCCGTAAACCAGCGCGCGGCCGCCACCGCTCTGCACCAGGGTCCCGGAAAACACCATGTTGCGGCTTTCCAGGATATTGCTGTGCGTGGGCTGAAGGTGCCGCAGTTCGGGTTCGCTTTCGCCGGTGAGGCTGCTGAGATCCACTTTCATCTGGCTGTGCGCCAGCAGCCTGCCGTCGGCGCAGATCCGATCCCCCTCGGATACCTGGATCACGTCACCGGGCACGACCGCCACGGCCTCGATGCGCTGCGGTTGACCATCGCGCAGCACGATGGTGGTCTGTGGCAGCATGCTGCGAAAACTTTCCATTATGCGCTCGCTTTGCCGTTGCTGAAGGTAGGTGAACACGGCATTGAGCAGCACCACGGCGAACAGCGCGAACGCGATGTAGAGATTACCCTGGCCCGGATCAAGTCGTTCAGCCAACAGCGCCAGCATGCTGCCGACAATCAGCAGGATTGCGAAGAAATTGCGCAACTGCCGCAGAAACTTGACGATCTCCGGCGTTTCCCTGCGCACTCGCAACTGGTTGGGGCCGAATTGTTCCAACCGGCGCGCCGCTTCCGCCGAACTCAGGCCCTGCTCGCTGGAACCTGTCCTGTGGAACAAGTCCCGCAAAGGGATGTCATGGGCATGGCTCGCCAGCTCGGCGTCCAGGGGCGATGCTTGTCGCACGGTTACGCTGATGGATCTCGAAATGGCCAGTGGCCGATGCTACAGCAGGAGATCGGCGCCGCCATGCCCCCGATCAAGAAATGAGGCAAAGGGCCTGCAATTGCTGCGGGCGGAAGGCGACCCGGAAGCCGGCGTTGAGTCCGCCGAATGCGCCCCTCCCCGCCGGCGGGAACCGCGGCGCGGCCGACAATCACGTCAACTGAACGGCATCCCGGCCGGTGCGCACCGGGGCACTCTACCGGAAAGCGCACTGTGTCCGGATCCGGGGATCCGGACACAGTTGCGCGGCGGTTATGCGCCGGGTTGTTTCACCAGCCGCAGGTAGGGTTTCTGGGTGTCCCATCCCTTGGGAAACAGCTTTTTGGCGTCATCGTCCGACAACGATGGGACAATGATCACGTCGTCGCCGTTCTCCCAGTTCACGGGCGTCGCCACCTTGTGCTTGTCCGTGAGCTGAAGCGAGTCGATAACGCGCAGGATCTCCCGGAAATTACGGCCGGTGCTGGCGGGATAGGTGATCATCAGGCGTATCTTTTTGTTGGGATCAATGATGAACACCGAACGCACCGTCAGGGTATTGTCCGCATTGGGATGGATCATGCCGTACAGGTTGGCGACCTTCCTGTCCGGATCGGCGATCATGGGAAAATTCACCGCCGTTCCCTGGGTTTCCTCGATATCCTTGCTCCATCCCTCGTGATCCTTGAGCGGGTCAACCGAAAGACCGATTACCTTGACGTTGCGCTTTTCAAATTCGGGCTTGAGCTTGGCGGTGTAACCCAGCTCGGTGGTGCATACGGGAGTGTAGTCCTTGGGGTGGGAAAACAGGACACCCCACGAATTACCGAGCCATTTATGGAATGCTACTTTGCCTTCGGTCGTTTCCGCCTCGAAATCAGGCGCCGTGTCACCAAGTTGAAGTGCCATGGATATATCCTCCTTGCTGGTCATCTTTGCTTATGAATTATACAGACACCGAATACATCTGTTTATTCGATTCTGCTATGAGGGCCTTACAACCCGGGATATCCCCGGTCGGTTTCAATGGCTTTTGCGAGGCGAACTCTTTTCGGCGCCCGTTTGCGCCAGCGAGTAACCCTTGGCGCGCATGCAGAAATTGGTCAGTCTTTGAGTATCGTCGGGCGCGTAATAACCGGGATAAAACGGCTGCCCGTAAAGCCAGGGTCCGCCGTAAGGCCAGATCCGGTATGGATAACCGTAGGAACCGTAAAAACCATCATCACTGTAGGGATA
>CAZNWR010000067.1:0-12771 GCA_964576645.1 uncultured Enterobacteriaceae bacterium
GGACCGTGAATACCTGGAATGGGCCGAGCGGTGGCTGCTGAACTTCAGCAGGCCAATCGCGGCGTCGGGCTCTATCCCGAGCCGCAATTCTCGCGGGTTCTGGGGACATTCTGGATCTGGGCGTGCTGGCGGGCTTTCAGGAGGTATCCGTGGATGGTGCCCGGGCATGTTGTGCGATCCCCGCTGCGACCGGCGGCCTGGGACGGCCTCAAGGACGCGTTGTCCCTTCACTTGAAGCGCCTCCGGTTGAACCAGGCGATGATGCCCTGACCCGCGGGTGGGCGCCCCGCGGAGATCGGTCCTACCACCAGCCTCCCACGCCGGGCGGGTGCTGCCAATCAATGACCCGGCCGTCCGGGGACATGATGATCGATCCGCTGCCTATGTTGCGATAGGTGTAGTACCAGACCATATTAGGAGACATGCGCAGCTTGTAGGTCGGCTCACCCAGGAGCTTTTGAAGCTCCGCCGCTGACATGCCCTTGCTGAGGGATTTCCACGCCTGGTCCAGGGACATGGTGGTGGGTTTCACGCCCTTTTTGGGCGCTCGCTCAGCTGTAGTGTCAGCAACAGCCGGCCTTGTCCTGGGGGCGACCGGTTCGGTTTCTGTCGGCGCCGTGCGCGCCCGCTGCGGGGCGGCGGGTTTCTCGGTGGCCGGCGTGGACTGCTGCTGGGTCTGTCTCTGCTCTTTCAGGGCGTGCAGGCGCGCGTTCAGCTGGTCGACTTTCTGCATGAGCACGTTGACTTCATTTTGCAGCTCATCGAGTTGATCGCCGGCGACGCAGGTCGCGGGGATGCCGGCGAAGATCAACGCGAGCGCGACCGCATGATAAAGACGCGTCATTTTCAATTCTCTGTCCCCCGTCAGGATGCGCCTGGAATCCGGTACAGCCTCAAAACAGAGGCCGGTGCGGGTGTGCACCGGCCTCCGGTCATGCCTGATGCTTACGTGTTTATTCTATAAGCTCAAAACGCAAGATTCAGGTGCAGTATCAGCGTGTTGTTGTCCGATGCATTGCTGGACACGCCGTCGAACTGGTTGTAGGCCGTGTACTGCGCCATCAGCTTGATATTCGCCCAAGGCAGATAATCCACCTCGAATACCTCACCGTCGAAGTCAGGCTTGCAGCTGGCGTAAATCGTGCAGTCGCGGCCGCCCCAGGCGCCGAAATAGCCGACGGACACACCGAACATGCGCTCGTAGTACCAGTCGCCATTGATATTTATGAAGTTGACGTGGTTGCTGGCTACGGAAGCGTCGCCGTTGAACACATCGGCATTCAGCTTCTGGCTCTCGTGGATGTAGCTGCCACGCAGTTCGAAGATATGCGGTCCGCGGAATAACTGGTACTGGCCGTCAGCCCCGACATCGGTGAACTTGTCCGCGAGGGGAGTGGCATCCGGCCGGTAGTTCGCATGGAACCCGAAAGTGCCGATTTCCCAGCTGTAGTCAGACCCATCCTGATTCCAGGCCACGCGCCAGTAGGGGTCGGCACCCTGCAGGGTGCCGCCCGCGAGATCGCCAGGAGTGCTTCCCTGGGGGGCGGTGCGGTAGAACGAAAACGTGGCATAGAGGTGCTCGTTATACATCATATAGGGGCCGACACCCACGGAGCCCGTCTGAATGGCGTCGCTCGCAATGAAGGGTCCGGCGGTGGGGCCGGGAGCAGTCTCGGATGAGAAGAACGGAAAGCCCCAGGCCGGTGTGGAGTTCCAAAGATCCTCGACGCTCGGCGCATTGTTCAGCGTGATACCCCAGATTACGGGACTGCCGTTCAGTGTTGTTTGGTTGGCATAGCGGATGTCCGTCAGGTCCATGCCGAAACTGCCGTCCGCCTGCGTATAGGTTGCCTGCATGAAGGTGCCGATATGCGGGGTGATCTCACCCGCCAAGAACAGGCTCAGCTGATCCGGGAAGCCGACGTGGTTATTCTCAACCCCGGGCTGCGACTTGTTGGTCGTCGTCGAGTCCGCCTGCAACATTACAGAGAGCGGAAAGGCCTGGTTGAGGGCCAGGGCCGGCCCGGACGCGGTAGGCACTTCCTCAACCTGCCTCAGGTTGGTCAGAGTGTAACCATTCAGCTTGAACAGACGCCCAAACCGGGTAAGCGCGGGATAGACAGTGTGGCACGCCGCACAGGCGAGGCCGGTCTGCCGTGCATAACTGGGTACCGCCTGCACGGCCGGTGATTGCACAATGGCAAACGCGACGAAAATGCTCAGCGCACCCCCTAATAATTTATAAGCTTTGCTTCCCATGATAGTCATTCCCTATAGAAAGATTGATTTATGTAAAGATACGGAAAACCGGAACTTGAGCATCGGGTGCAAATGCCCGGCTGGTGGCGGCCAGTGCCCATAAAGAGCGTGCGAGCCAGCCTGAGAATTTCCGCCCTCCGGGCATCGTTATCCATCGAATTCTGTAAACCAGTGCCATGGAATATCAGTGTCAAAATAGATCACTTTTTTATTGCGTACAATTATGATATCTAGTTTGGCTGCCCGCGTTGATCTGTATCAAAAATGGGGGCACTACGGACCTCCGGAAACGCCGGCGGAGATGGGGGGAAGCGAAGACTTTCCAATTCACTGACCCCGTTTACGGTTCGCTCGAGCGCTGAATATCAGAGGTATTTGTATTGTATCTTAAAGAGCTATACGTTCAATGATACGCAGTATCGAATATTATAGTTGCTCGAGGACATAACCTTTGATTTAGATCATAATTGTCAATGTTCCAATGTGGGATAGTGAGCTTCCGAGTAAAGACAATACCAAGAAGCGCGGAGTTGCCATACTGGAACAGTATGTGATTTTGAATTCCTTCGGTTCAGCGGCGTATGAAAATTCCAACTGGGGTGATGTTGAAGAACCTTACTGGCGACCGCGGCGTCATTAAATTTCCAGTTTGCCATAGGAAGGGTCATTGGATTTTTGTGAACCGGAGCACTCAGGTTTCGCATTGCAAGCCATTTCAGGAGAACAAGACATGAACAGACTGTTTGTTATCGCGTGCGGGCTGATGTTCGCATTGAATTTGCCGGTTGTACAGGCGCAGTCTCGCGTGGAAAGTACGGCCCTCAGGGCCGATGCCGTCAACCTGGCGAGAGGAAAATGTTTCCTCTGTCACGGAGAAGGCGGAAAAAGTCTTTCACCGGAGTTTCCGCGCCTTGCCGGACAGCAGTCCGCATATGTAGTGACGCAACTCAAGGCCTTCAAGAACCAGACTCGCAGCGATCCGGATGCTGTTGCCTACATGTACGGGATGGCATCGTTGCTAAGCGACAAAATGATGAAGGCGCTTGGCGACTATTTCCAGTCGTTGACACCGGTTTCGGCAAAGCAGGAACCCGCCAACGAGGTGTCTGCCGGCAAGGAGCTCTTCCACAAAGGAAACTCCGCCAAGGGCACGCCCGCGTGCATGACCTGCCACGGACCGACGGCGACGGGCTCGGGGCAGTTCCCGAGGCTGGCCGGGCAGCACATGGCATATATCATCAAACAGTTGCGTGCGTTCAAGAGCGGCGTGCGTGCGAGCCCGGTCATGAATTCGGTTGCGTCAACCCTGACTGAAAAGGAGATGCAGGATGTCGCGGCGTACGTGCGTTCCCTGCCCTGACAAGCTGCCACGAAAGTCGCATTGATATTGTAAAAGCGCGGGCGGGCCGCCGGCAGTAACTGCTGCCATGGCGTCCCGCCCGTTTTTGTGGGATTCCGGACACCCCGGCGGCCTGACACGGCTGATCACCGGCGGTGTCGCCAAGGACATGCTCCTTTGCGCTGCAAACAGCCTATAATTCTCCTGATTCGGACTGCAGATTGAAGGGGGCCGCTATGCCTTCGGTTACCGACAAACACGTGTTGATCATCGGTGGTGGAACTGCCGGCATTACCGTAGCGGCGGAATTTGTCCACAGGTGCGGCGCTCAAGCCCCTGCCATTTCCATCGTTGAGCCGTCCGACATGCATTATTACCAGCCGGCGTTTACGCTGGTGGGTGCGGGCGCATTCAACATGGCTAAAACCGCGCGACCGGAGAAATCGCTGATTCCCTCCGGAGTCCAATGGGTCCAGGACCGGGCCGCCGGATTCCACCCGGATTCAAACAAGGTGATGCTGGAGAGCGGCGCGTCGGTCTCGTATGACTACCTGGTGGTTTGTCCCGGGGTGGAGTTGGACTGGGATCGAATTGCGGGCGCGCGCCAGGCCCTTGGTCGGGACGGAGTATGCAGCAACTACTCACCCGACTTCGCCGAATACACGTGGAACAGCATGCAAAATCTCAAGCCCGGCGCGCGCGCATTATTCACACAGCCGCCGATGCCGATCAAATGTCCCGGGGCGCCGCAGAAAATAGCCTACCTCGCCGCGCATTATCTCCAGAAACGGGACATCCTGGGAAAATGCGAATTGCACTTTCTCACCCAGGCGCCGTCCATGTTCAGTGTGCCGCTTTTCGCCGGGGAACTGGAGAAAGTCGCGGCGCGATACGGCATACACGTACACTTTCAGCACAACCTGGTTGGGGTGAATTCAACGACGAGGAGTGCGTCGTTTGAAGTGGTCGATGGTGACCGTAAAGGCGAAACGCTTGATATGGAGTTTGACCTGCTTCACATCACTCCCCCACAGAGACCGCCCGAGGCGATCCGCAGCAGCCCTCTCGCGAATGAAGCAGGTTGGGTGGATGTGGACAAAGGCAATTTGCGGCACGCCAGGTATGCCAATGTGTTTGCATTGGGCGATGCCTGCTCCACGCCGAATTCAAAGACAGCCGCTGCGGTACGCAAACAGGCGCCGGTTGTGGTTCAGAACCTGCTGGCATTGCTCGAAGGCAGACAGCCGGAGGTTACATATGACGGCTACGCATCCTGCCCGATTACCACGGCCTACGGAAAAGTGATCATGGCGGAATTCATTTACGGTGGTAAGGTGACGCCCACCTTCCCGCTGGATCCGCGCAAAGAGCGCCGATTCAACTGGTGGATTAAGGCAACCGGGCTGCCCTTGTTCTACTGGCATTACATGCTGAAAGGACGTGAGCGGTTCCTGAAGCACAATACGGACTTCGTTGAACCCGCTTCCTGACGGGTTCGGATTGTAAAGTTCAGCGGTGTTCCCACCGCGGCGTGCGCTTTTCCATGAAAGCACGCAAGCCTTCTTCCGCGTCGGCCCCCGTCATCAGCTCCTCGAGATAGAGCCGCTCCAGCTCTGCCAGTTTGTGCCTCACCCTGGCGCCCATGTCGAATCCGGCGGCGCGCACTGCGTGTCGCAGTGCGCTGCTGCTGAGTCCGGACAGGTATTCATCGAAGTAGGACAGCGCGGCATTCTCCGGCTCTTCTGCAATGGCCGTTATCAATCCTGTTTCCTTTGCTTCCCCGGCGCTGATGCCGCGGCCGGACCAGAGCAGGTCCCGGGCCGCGGCCGGCCCGATGAGCTCGGGCAGAAGGCAGGAAGCCGCGGGGGCGAACACCCCCAATCGAATTTCCGGCTGGGCAAATTTGGCGTCGGGCGCCGCAAAGACCAGGCTGCCGGCCAGGACAAGTTCCATTCCGCCGCCCAGGCACTGACCGCGTACGGCCACGAGAATCGGCACCGGATATTCCACCATGGTGAGTATCAGGTGGTGCAATCCCCTCAGCATCTCCTTGCAACGCTCGGGAAGATGCTCCTCGACGCTGGCGCCGAAGCTGAAATTGGGGCCTTCGGCCGTGAGCAGTACGCCGGCAAGTTCACGTTGGTCCCTGACTTCATCGAGTGCGCCCTGCAGCGCCGCGACCATGGCGCCATTGACGATATTGGCCTTGGGCCTCGCCAGCTCCAGGTGCAGCAAGCGTCCATCTCGTTCCGGGGTAACTCTCACGGGTGATCCGTTCATGCCAGTTCCCACGCTGCGAATTTGAGTGGGCCCATGGCAGTCAGGGCACCAGGATGGGCCGTTCGTTTACCGCATGGCTGTGTACGGCTTCCATGACGGAGTTGATTTCATCAAGGGGGTACTGGTGTACGAAGGGTTTCATTTCGATCTTCTTTGACAACACCAGGCCCAGTGCCTCCGGGTAGTATTCCGGAACGCAGCCCCAATTGCCTTGCATGCGCGCGTTGTAGGCCATCAGGTTGGAAAGGCGCACCTGGGTTTTGTCGAGGGTGAAACCCACTATGGCGATGTGCGCGCCATAAGTCAGCAGGCCGTAGGCGGTCATCTGGCCCGCGGCGATACCGGAACATTCAAATATTTTCCACTGGGTGGCCGGCAGGTCGTTTTCTTTTGCGAAAGCCTGCACCTCCTTCTTCAGGCTTTTGGCATCCACTTCCGATGCATTGATAGCGTGGGCCGCGCCGTACTTTGAAATTTTGTCCAGTTTCCCCGCGTCCACATCCACCGCTACCACGGTGGCGCCCAGTGCTCGTGCGATCTGCACGGCATATCCTCCGACGCCGCCGACGCCGATGACCACGGCCAGGTCGCCGGGCGAGATCTGGGCCAGCTTGGCCGCCTGGTACGGCGTCGTGACCGCGTCCGCCACCACGGAGACATCGGCAAGTTTCATTCCCGACTTTTCCAGGAGATCTTCGTCAACTTCACACAACCCGTATGCGGGGACAGTCACGAAATCGGCGAATCCCCCATGGATGTCATTCCCGGGCATCTTCTGAGAGCGACAGATATTACCCAGCCCGTTGCGGCACAGCTCGCATTCGCCGCAGGGGATGACGGAAGGAATGATGACCGCCTTGCCGAGCCAGTGGGCGGCTTCCTCGCCTGCCTGCACGACCCGTCCGCTGATCTCATGGCCGAGCGTCAGCGGCAGTTCATGGTTTGGTCGAACGCCGTCGTACAGATATCCAAGATCCGTATGACAGACACCGCAGCCGGCCACCTCCACGGTGACCTGGTTATGTTCTGGTGCAGCGGGACTGAGGTCCCTGCACACCAAGGGTTCCCCTACACCCGTCATAAGCCAACTGTGTGATTCGGTTTTCATATGCCACCGTCCGTCAGGCGGATGGAGCCGGTCCGGCCGGTCCGCCCGCGTTAGCCAATTTTTGCCCGAATACAGTCTGAGGCAGGAAATAGGCAAGGTGTTTGATTTATGTCAAAGTGAACATGATACGAAAATCAATTTTATCTGTTAAATTCTGTATCACTTTAACGGGCTGCATCGCGACCGCGGTTGGGGTCGCGGGACCAGTCCACAGCCCGATAGCGGAGGATCGCATGGTGAAGCCGAGTCTGGCCGAGGGTCTGAGCAAAACCACCCGAATCGTGGTGGATAAACCACGCACTATAGGATTCATGGGCGAGGCGTGCCGTGTTTATGCCACGCCGGAACTGGTCAGGGACATAGAGAACACCGCGCGCGATCTTCTTCTCCAGCATCTGGACAGCGGCGAGGATTCAGTCGGTACGCGTATCGCCGTGGACCACCTGGCCGCCACCCCTGAGGGTATGTGGGTGGACGTTACGGTGAAAGTGCGCGAATTGAAGGGGCGCGCGGTCACCCTGGAAGTGGAATGCCACGACGCTGTCGACAAGGTGGCTTCCGGTGAGCACAAGCGATTTATCGTCGATCTTGAAAGCGTCGCTTCCAGGCTGAAGGCGAAAATCGCCAAATCAGGTGCGCCGTGATTCCCGAATCGGAAGATACGGTAACCAGGGTTCCGACCTACTGCTATCAGTGCGTAGCCGGTCCCGACCTGCTGCGAGTCAGGGTCGACAACGGCGTTGCGACTGAAATTGAACCCAATTTCGAGGCCGGGGCGGACACGCCATCCGGTGGGCGGGCCTGCATCAAGGCTTTCGGGCTGGTCCAGAAGCTGTATAACCCGAACCGTCTCCTGACACCCATGAAGCGCACCAATCCCAGGAAAGGCCGGGACGAGGATCCGGGCTTCGTGCCCATCAGCTGGGACGAGGCGCTGGATACGATTGCTGAACGGGTGCGCTCCATTCTTGCACAGGGAAGGCGCGACGCCTCGGGTTATCCGCGCATCGCCGCAAGTTTCGGCGGCGGCGGCACACCGACTTACTATATGGGCACGTTTCCTGCCTTTCTCTCAGCCATAAGCCCGGTGGACATGAGCTTCGGAAGCGGCCAGGGCGTCAAGTGCTACCATTCGGAGCATCTCTACGGGGAACTTTGGCACCGCGCGTTCATTGTCACCTCGGACACACCGAACTGCGACTATATCCTTTCATTCGGCTTCAACGTGGAGGCCTCCGGCGGTGTGTGCGGCGTGAAACGCCATGCGGAGGCGAGGAAGCGCGGCATAAAGCGCATCCAGATCGAACCGCACTTGTCCATCACGGGCGCCTGTTCCGCCGAATGGGTCCCGATCCGCCCGAAGACGGACGCCGCGTTCATGTTCGCGCTTATTCATCTGCTCGTTAACGAGCACCGGGCGCGCCTGGATATCCCGTTTCTCAAGACGCGCACCAATTCTCCCTACCTGGTGGGGCCCAACGGCTACTTTCTCAGAGATCCGGAGACGCAAAAGCCATTGATTTTTGATCTGGCGCGGACAAGGGCAGTACCGTTTGATTGTCCAGGAGTCGATCCGGCTCTGGAAGGCCGCTACACGGTGAGCGGCGTCGAACTGGGACCCGATGACGACCGGTGGGAGCACAAGGAGGTGCAGACAGCCCCGGCGTTCCAGCATCTCATCGAACATATGGCTCCGTGTACCCCGGAATGGGCGGCGGACATATGCGATGTGGATGAAAAGACCATTCGCCGCATCGCCTGCGAATTTCTCGATCACGCACGGATCGGCGAGACCATTGAAATAGAAGGGCGCACCCTGCCGTACCGGCCGGTAGCCGTGGTACTGGGCAAGACGGTCAACAACGGTTGGGGCGGATTTGACTGTTGCTGGGCAAGGACCCTGCTTGCATGCCTGGTAGGCGGCCTCGAAGTGCCGGGCGGAACCATAGGAACGACCGTGCGGCTGAACCGGCCCGCAAACGACCGTAACCTGAGCATCAAACCGTCCCTGGACGGATTCATGGACTACCCCATGAATCCGACGCGGACGGATACCTGGATGTCCGAGCCGGATGTGCGCAACGCCAACCGCATGCTGGTGCCGCTGGTGGCCAATTCCTCCTGGAGTCAGGCGCTGGGCCCAACGCACCTGGCCTGGATGCAGCAGCGGGGGGCGTTTGACAAGATGCCTGAGGCGACGACGCCGGATCTGTGGTTCATTTACCGCACCAATCCCGCCATTTCGTTCTGGGACACTAAGCAGGTCACGGAAGCGCTGGCGCGTTTCCCGTTCATGGTTTGCTTCGCCTACACACGCGATGAGACCAACCACATGGCGGATATTCTTCTGCCGGATCGCACCGATCTGGAAGGACTGCAGCTTATCCGCGTCGGCGGCACCAAGTTCGTGGAACAGTTCTGGGACTACCAGGGCTATGCGCTGCGTCAACCCGTTGTGCAGCCCCGTGGTGAGGCCCGGGATTTCACCTGGATCGCGACCGAGCTTGCCCGCCGCTCCGGTGTGCTGGAGCAATATAACAAGGCCATCAACCGCGGCGCCGCGGGTATTGCATTAAGCGGCGATGGACACGACTTTTCGCTGAATACGTCTGTTCCTCACGATGTCGAGGAGATCTGGGACGCGGCCTGCCGGGCCGCCAGTGCGGAGGTCACCGACGGCGGCCGGACAGAGGGACTCGACTACTACCGCGAGCACGGCTACCGGCTAAAGCCCTTCCCGCGGATCAAATGGTATCTCACCCCGGCGTTGGAGGATCAGGGCCTTCGCTTCGAGATGCCGTACCAGGAGCGATTGTTCCGCATAGGAAAAGAGCTGGAACGCAGGCTCCATGCCAAGGGCATCAATTGGTGGGATACACAGCTGCACGAATATGAATCGATGCCCACCTGGAAGGATTTTCCGCACATGTGGGAGCAGGCGCTGGAAAACAATTTCCCGGTGAGTATCCAGGACTATCCATTCTGGCTGGTGACATCGCGCAGCATGCAGTACTCCTGGGGCGGAAACGTTTCCCTGCAGTTGATGCGCGAGGTGGCTTCCAACGTGGCCGGCCACGCCGGCGTGGTGATCAACGCCGGCCGCGCCCGCGAACTGGGACTGAAAGACGGTGATCGCGTGGAGATCCGTTCGCCCCTCAGCGCCACGCGCGGATTGGTGGTAACCCGCCAGGGAATCCGCCCCGACACGCTGCTACTGGTGGGCCAGTTCGATCACTGGGCCACGCCGCTGGCCAGGGAATTCGGCATGCCGAGCATGAATGCACTGGTGCCGATGCTGCTGGATCTCACCGACTCCACGGGATCCGGTGCCGACTTGACGCGTGTGACCATCACCCGGCTTGAGGACGCCGCGTGACGCGCTACGCCATGGTGGTGGATCTGGACCGTTGCGTCGGTTGCCAGACCTGCACGGCCGCCTGCAGGCAGGCCAATGACACGACGCCCGGCGTTCAATGGCGCAGGGTCCTTGACGTCGAAGTTGGAGAATATCCAAACGTGCGCCGCACCTTCATGCCCGTGGGGTGCATGCACTGTGCCGAGCCGCCGTGCATGGAGGTGTGTCCCTCGACGGCGACAAAGCGGCGTGAGGACGGCATCGTAACGATCGATTACGACTTGTGCATCGGCTGCGCCTACTGCGTTATGGCCTGTCCCTACCAGGCACGCTACAAGGTGACGGTCGCTCCCTCCGCGTACAAGGGAAAACGCATGCCCAGCGAGGAACTCCGATCCCATCCCGAGCGCATCGGCGTCTCACAGAAATGTACCTTTTGCCAGGAGCGAATCGATGCAGGCAGGGAACAGGGACTGACGCCGGGCGTCGATCCGGACGCCACGCCGGCCTGCGTCAACGCCTGCATAGGCGGCGCTCTCGTGTTCGGGGATCGGGATGACCCGGACAGCAATGTGTCTCGGCTCCTGGGCGAGCATGAACATTTCCGGATGCATGAGGAGCTGGGGACGGAACCGGGTATCTATTACCTTTGGGAGCGCCTGGAATGAGCGTCGGCCCGGCACGTCAGCGCAACTGGGATTGGCGCGCCGCCTCCAATTTCATGTTCGGCGGGTCGGGAAGCAGCCTGATGATTGCGGCCTCGGTTACGGCGATCATTGCCGGTACCGGGGAGCGCCTTGCGGCATTGATGGCTGTCCTGCTCATAGTCACCGGGCTGGGGTGCGTTTGGTTCGAGCTTGGACGCCCGCTTCGCTTTCTGAACGTTTTCCTGAATCCGCGCACGTCATGGATGTCCCGGGAGTCCTGGGTTGCCGTGGCACTGGTGTCAACCGGTGTGCTGGCGGCATGGACCGGAAAGCTCGCCGTGCTGACTGTAGCGGCGATCATGGCGGCGATGTTTCTCTACTGTCAGGCGCGCATGCTGGCGGCGTCCCGCGGCATTCCGGCCTGGCGGGTTCCACAGGCCATCCCGCTGTTCGTTTCCACCGGGCTTGCCGAAGGCACGGGCTTTCTGCTGCTGCTCCAATGGCTTGTGCCGCGCATCGGTGTGCCCGCTCCCGAACATGGGACGATTGCAGCAGCCCTGGCGCTTATCGTGCTGCGTGCTTTCGCCTGGGAGCGGTACCGGCGGGCCCTGTCGGCGGGGGCGCCAGTTGACACCCTTAAGGTTATTGCCGGCTGGACACAGCCTTTCCACCTGTTCGGAGGTGTCCTGCCGTTTCTGCTGCTCCTGGTCTCCCTTAATCCTGCTGTTCCTGGCGGTCTGCTGGCGGCGGCGGGGGGGCTTTGCATGGCTGTTTCCGGGTGGCGGTTGAAGTATTTGATAGTGGTCCCAGCGGCGTGCAATCAGGGGTTTGCCCTGGTACACAGTCCCGCAAGGGGAGGAGGCTTGCCCGGCCCTGGAAGCCAGCCGGGATGGAGACCCGGCCGGTGAGCCACGTGCCCCGGACCGTGGCCGGCAGGTCCGCGGGGCGGGAATATCCCGTGCGGGATCTCGCCGGCTTCGATCCGTTCTACGAGTTCATGGATCGCCAGGATATAGAGGAGCTGCAGTTCAATCGCCTGCGAAGAATACTGAACCAGGTATTTACGCACGTGGAGTATTACCGGCGTCGGTTTCTCGACGCCGGGGTTAGCCCGGACGACTTTCGAAATCTTGCCGATATTCGTCACTTTCCGTTGATGGACAAGGGGGAGCTTCGAGACGCGTATCCGTTCGGGTTGCTGGCCGTGCCGCGGGAAAAAATCGCGCGCGTCCACGCATCTTCGGGGACGACCGGCAAACCGACCGTGGTCGGCTACACGGCCCACGATCTCGATGTCTGGAGCCGCCTGATGGCGCGCTGCCTGGCCGCCGGCGGCGTGCGACCGGGTGACCTGGTGCACAACGCCTACAATTACGGTCTGTTTACCGGCGGCTTCGGCATTCACTACGGCGCCGAGCTGCTGGGATGTTCCGTGACGCCCGTATCAGGCGGTAACACGGAAAAACAGGTGATGCTGCTCAACGATTTCGGCGCACATGTGCTGGGATCGACGCCGTCCTATGCGCTGAACATCGCCGAGGTAGCTGAAAGGAAAGGGGTTGACCTGGCCGCGGCACCGTTGCGGGTGGGCTTGTTCGGAGGCGAACCCAGCAGCCGGCCGATGCGCGATGAGCTCGAACGCCGTCTCGGACTGAGGATAGTAGAGTTGTACGGTCTTTCCGAGATCATGGGGCCCGGTGTCGCCGGGGAATGTATTGAACAGGAGGGTCTGCACGGCTGGGAAGATCATTTCCTGTTCGAGATCATCGATCCCGAGTCGGGG
>CAZNWR010000068.1:0-1831 GCA_964576645.1 uncultured Enterobacteriaceae bacterium
GCCGCGCTGCAAACCTCCGGCCGATCAATCGATGAGTGCACTGAGGAACTGGTGCATCTGTTCAACAGGGGTCGGAGCGTGTGCTCCGACCCCTGACACGAAAGACGATTACTGACTCCAGCCGCCGCTGCCGTTGACCATGTAGTCGACCGCCGCATCGACTTCGGCGTCCGACAATTCCGGATGACCGCCTTTGGGCGGCATGCCGCGGTAGCCGTGCAGCGCGCGATCGTAGACTGTTTTCTTGCCCTGGCTGACCCGTTTCGCCCACGCCATCTCATCGCCGTACTTGGGTGCGCCATTGAGTCCGCTTCTGTGGCAGAACGCGCAAACGTACTGATAGACCTGCTCGCCGCTGAGCTTCGGCGCGGACTTTGCACTGGACGCGTCCGAAGTAGACGCGTCCGAAGTGGACGCAGCCGAAGACGACGAAGTGGACGGCGATGCAGCCGCATCCGATGACGTGGCGCCGTTTGCCGCGGTCGTATTCGAAGACATGCCGCCACCGTTCTGCATCATCTTGTGCATGGGCATGGCGCCCGAAGTCATGCCCGGGTGCGATGACATCATGCCGGCATCCGCGGTTTCGCCGTTGCTCTGTGCCGCGGATGAATTCTCCGACGTCGCGGTGGAGTTCTGTGACTTGCCGCAGGCTCCCAGGGTGAATGACATCAAGATTACGGCCGTCATCGCGAGCGTACGCCGGGCTGTTATTCCGCCGGTTTCGTTCCATACGGGTTTACTCATGTTGGCGCCTCCTGTTTCATGTCATCGGTTCCAATCGTCGCTGCCGCCTTCGCCAGCTGCGGGCGGCGATAATGATTGCCTCCTGCAAATTGATAGCATATAAATTTTAGTACGACCAAGAAATCTGCGAGTTCCTTGTTGCAACACGGAACAACTCCCTGGCAGCCAATGTCAAATACTACAGCCGAATGCCGCACGATACAGCGGTTATCGGGCTCCCCGCGCCGGGGTGAAGTTGATCCGGATCACCCCGCACACGAGCCAGCCTCGATAAACTGAAAAGTTTTGCCTGCCGGTGCGCCAGGGAAGGCCACAATCGCTAGCACCGGCCTGATCCGCGCCAGTGATCGTACTGCATCGACACAACACTGAAGCGACAGTTCACTGAACAGGAGAATGCAGTCATGATGAGAATATTCAGAAAACTTGGGACGGCCCTGGCGGTGGCCGCGGGCCTCATCGTCAGCGCGCCGGTGTTTGCCGCGAACACGGCTCCGGACATCCAGGCGCAATGGCAACCGCGCCAGGTCAAGTTCCATTACAGCGGCTTTACCACGCACTATTCCTGCGACGGTATGCGTTACAAGCTCAGGCTGCTGCTCAAGACCATGGGCGCCCGCGATATCAAGGTCAACGATATTTGCACCGCCCCCTTCGGGCAGCCGCAGTTGTTTCACAATATCAAGTTGAGTTTTTCTGCCCCCGTTCCCGCGGAGAAGGGAACCAAGAAGGGTACGTTCCCGGCACAATGGCGCGAAGTGACGCTGGCCGCCATGAATCCCATGGACCTGGGTTGGGGCGATTGCGAACTGGTTGAGCAGTTGCGCGACCAGATACTGCCTCTGTTCAAGCCGCGCAAGGTTGTGAATCGCACGGCGTGTATTCCGTACCAGGCGAACGCGGGTCAGCCTTACCTGCGCATGTCGCTGCTGATGCCGGTCGAGCAGAAAAAGGCCTGACGGAAAGCCGGGGCCGGGTATCCTTTTCGGCCCCGGTTAATTTAATGTGCGCCGAAGGCGCATTTTGTCTACTGGATTCCGGCATTCGCCGGAATGACAAGGGAGTCGTCATCCCGGGGCAGCAG
>CAZNWR010000068.1:1931-12675 GCA_964576645.1 uncultured Enterobacteriaceae bacterium
ACTGGATTCCGGCATTCGCCGGAATGACAAGGGAGTCGTCATCCCGGGGCAGCAGGGTGTCGTCATCCCGGAGCAACAGAGTGTGGTCATCCCGGGGCAGCAGGGTGTCGTCATCCCGGGGCAACAGAGCCGGCTTTAGCCGGCGGCGGCAGCCCCGGGATCCAGTCAATTGGATACGCGCCGGAGGCGCACTTTAGTGACCGGGCTCCGGCATTCGCCGGAATGACGGTACTGTGGTTCTGCAGGCCGACCGGCGCATTCGCTCCTGCCCGTGTCTACCGATAGACTGCCTGTCATGTCCGCATCGCAACAGGCAGGGGCCGGTCGCTGGCATTTCTGGATCGACCGCGGCGGTACCTTCACCGATATCGTCGCAAGACGACCGGACGGGCGGCTTGTCACGCACAAACTGCTGTCCGAGGATCCGGAAAGATACGACGATGCCGCGCTGGCGGGACTGCGCGCCGTGCTGGGCACTGCGCCGGGCGCGCCATTCCCGGTAAACAGCGTCGCGGCCATCAGGATGGGCACGACCGTCGCCACCAACGCGTTGCTGGAGCGCCGCGGGGAGCCCACGGTGGCGGCCGTGACCGGCGGCTTCCGCGACGTCCTGCGCATCGGCAACCAGACCCGTCCGAAAATCTTCGCGCTGCACATCGAACTGCCCGAGCCGCTGTACTCGCGCGTCGTTGAGATCGGCGAACGGGTGCGGGCTGACGGCACCGTGGAGCGGCCGCTTGACCTGGAACGCGCGCGGCGTGATCTTCAGGCCGCATTCGATGAGGGCTTTCGCTCGCTTGCCATCGTGCTCATGCACGGTTATGCGCACCATGCCCATGAAGTCTCGCTGGCGGAGCTGGCGCATCAAATCGGCTTTACGCGTGTATCCGCTAGCCATCAGGTCAGCCCGCTCATCAAGTTCGTCCCGCGCGGTGATACGACGGTTGTGGATGCGTATCTGGGGCCGGTGCTCGATCGTTACCTGTCCACCTTGCGCGCTTCCCTGGGTGACACGCGCCTGATGTTCATGCAGTCCAGCGGCGGGCTCGCGGAAGCCGGCAACTTCGAAGCCCGCGACGCGATCCTGTCCGGGCCCGCCGGCGGGGTGGTGGGTGCCGCGCGCATCGCGGAGCAGGCCGGGTTCCGGAAGATCATTGCCTTTGATATGGGCGGCACCTCCACCGACGTGAGCCACATCGACGGCGCGTTTGAACGCGGATTTGAATCCGAAGTGGCGGGGGTGCGCCTGCGCGTACCCATGATGCGGATCCACACGGTGGCGGCCGGCGGCGGTTCGATCCTGCACTTCGACGGCAGCAGGATGCGGGTCGGACCGGACTCCGCCGGCGCCGATCCGGGTCCGGCCTGTTACCGGCGCGGCGGGCCCCTGACCGTGACCGACTGCAATCTGCTGCTGGGCAGAATACCGGTGGATTCCTTTCCCAGGGTATTCGGGCCGGCGCGAGACCAGGGGCCGGACCTGGAGCTGGTGAAAAACGAGTTCGCGAAACTGACCGGGGCGGTCAATGCCGCATGTGGCAGCGAACGTTCACCGGAACAGGTCGCCGACGACTTTGTCGCGGTTGCCGTGGACAACATGGCGCGCGCCATCAGGAAGATCTCCATTCAGCGCGGGCGCGACGTCTCGGAATACGTATTGGTGTCGTTCGGCGGCGCCGGTGGCCAGCACGCCTGCCTGGTGGCCGACGTGCTGGGCATGGAACGCATTCTGATCCATCCCATGGCGGGCGTTTTGTCGGCCCTGGGCATGGGCCTGGCCGATATCACCGCGCACCGGGAGCAGGGCGTTGAGGCGCCGCTCGATGAATCCATTAGCGCGCGTCTGGAAGCGATCTATGGCGATCTTGAAGCGAGCGCGCTGGATGAACTGGCGCGGGGCGGCGTTGGGACCGCCGGCGCGGAAACCTTGCGCAGCGTTAACCTGCGTTACCAGGGCAGCGACACGGTATTGACGGTACGGTTCGGCCCGGTGGCGCGGATGCAGCGGGACTTCCAGGCGGCTCATCGATCGCAATTCGGATTCGATGATACGGGCAGGGGACTGGTGGTCGATGCGCTGCTGCTGGAAGCGGTGGTACGCGGGGAGACCCCCATGGCTGGAGGCGCCGGTCCGGTGCACTCGAATGCCATTGCGTCACCATCACAGTCACAGTCCCGGTTCTTCAGCGGCGGCGCCTGGCATGCGGCGCCGGTCATCGAACGCGCGGCGCTGCAGCCCGGCAAGCAGGTGGATGGTCCGGTGATCATCGTGGAGCCGCATGCAAGCAATGTCATCGAACCGGGTTGGTCTGCGCGCGTTACCGGCGAGTCCAGCCTGCTGCTGACGCGGCGCGCCCCGGCGCCGCGCCGCGCCGCCGTCGGCACCCGGGTTGATCCGATGCGGCTCGAAATCTTCAACAACCTGTTCATGTCCATCGCCGAGGAAATGGGCGTGGTGCTGAGGAATACCGCGCATTCGGTCAATATGAAGGAACGCCTGGATTTCTCCTGCGCGGTGTTCGACGGCGATGGCGGGCTGATCGCCAATGCGCCGCACATGCCGGTGCACCTGGGTTCCATGGGCGAGAGCGTGCGCGCCGTCATCCGCGGCAATCGCGGCCGCATGCAGCCCGGGGACGTGTTCGCTCTCAACGCGCCGTACAACGGCGGTACGCATCTGCCCGACGTCACCGTGGTCACGCCGGTGTTCGGCAATAACGGCGCCGGGCCGCTTTTCTACGTCGGCAACCGCGGTCATCACGCCGACATCGGCGGCCTGACACCGGGATCCATGCCGCCGTCATCGCACCGCATCGAGGAAGAAGGCGTTCTGATCGATAACCTGCTGCTGGTGTCAAAGGGGCGGTTCCGCGAGGCGGAGGTGCGCGCGCTGCTGGCGTCGGGGCCGTATCCCGCGCGCACGCCGGAACGCAACATCGCCGATCTGAAGGCGCAGATCGCGGCCAATGAAAAGGGCGCGGTCGATCTCAAGGGCGTAGTGGATCACTATGGACTCGACGTGGTCACGGCCTACATGGGACACGTGCGCGACAACGCGGAAGAGTCAGTGCGGCGCGTCATCGACGTGCTCGGCGACGGCGGTTTTGAAACCCGGCTCGATACCGGCGACAGGATCAAGGTGACCATCTCCATAGACAGCGCGGCGCGCGGTGTGGTTATCGACTTTTCCGGCACCAGCCCGGAAGGGCGGCACAATTTCAACGCGCCCGCCGCCGTTGCCAAGGCCGCGGTGCTGTATGTCTTCCGCTCTCTGGTGGATGATGACATTCCGCTCAACGGCGGATGCCTCAAGCCGCTGAAAATAATCGTGCCCGAGGGGTGCCTGCTCAACCCGCGTTACCCGGCGGCCGTGGTCGCCGGCAACGTGGAGACTTCGCAGGTGATCGTGGATGCTTTGCTGGGCGCCCTGGGCGTGCTCGCGGCTTCCCAGGGCACCATGAATAATTTCACTTTCGGCAACGCGGCGCACCAGTATTATGAAACCATCTGCGGCGGCACCGGCGCCGGCGCTGACTTCGACGGTACTTCCGCGGTGCACAGCCATATGACCAATTCGCGGTTGACGGATCCGGAAATACTGGAACTGCGCTACCCGGTGGTAGTGGAGCGCTTTTCCATCCGCGCCGGGTCCGGCGGGGCCGGGCGGCGCCGGGGCGGCGACGGCGTGGTTCGCCGCATCCGGTTTCTGGAGCCCATGACCGCGGCAATTCTGTCCAACAGGCGCGAAACCGACCCGTTCGGCCTGGACGGCGGCGCTCCCGGCGGGCGCGGAGTCAACCGCGTCGAGCGCGCCGACGGCTCCACGCAGATACTGCCGTTTTCAGCCGAAACGCCGGTCGGCGCCGGCGATGTGTTCATCATCGAGACGCCGGGCGGTGGAGGATTCGGCGACCCCAATCTGTAACAATCGGCGGCCACCGGCATCTGCATCGTGCCGGCGTAAAACCGGCGCCCAATAAGGAGAAACGAAACATGCGAGAAGAAGTTCGGGCCTATTACGGGCAGACACTGTCCGGCACCAGGGATCTCAAGACCAATGCCTGCTGTGACGGCGACACGCCGCCGCACATCGCGCCGGTGCTGGCGCAACTGCATCCGGAGGTGGTGGAGCGCTACTACGGTTGCGGCCTGGCCGCGCCGGCCGCCCTGGCGGGTGCGCGCGTGCTGGATCTGGGCTGCGGCAGCGGCCGTGACTGTTACCTGCTGTCGGCGCTGGTCGGCGAAACCGGGCGGGTGGTGGGCGTGGACATGACCACCGAGCAGCTTGAGGTGGCGATGCGGCACCGGGAATATCACCGGGAGCGGTTCGGGCACCGGCAAAGCAACGTGGAGTTCCTGCAGGGATATGTTGAAGAGCTGGACAAGCTCAATCTGCCGGATGCTCACTTCGACGTGGTGGTGTCCAATTGCGTCGTCAACCTGTGTCCGGACAAGGAGCGGGTGTTCCGCGAAGTTCACCGGGTGCTCAAGCCGGGCGGGGAGTTCTACTTCGCCGATATTTACGCGGACCGGCGCGTACCGGAAGCGCTGCGGTCGGATCCCGTGCTCTACGGTGAATGCCTGTCCGGTGCGCTGTACTGGAACGATTTTCTCAGCCTGGCCCGGGCCGCCGGTTTCGCCGATCCCAGGCTGGTGGAGGATCGGCTCGTGACCGTAAACAACGCGGACCTGCGGAAACAGCTTGGCGGCATCGGCTTTTATTCCGCGGTTTACCGCCTGTTCCGAATCAACGGCCTGGAGCCCGCCTGCGAGGATTACGGCCAGGCGGTTGTTTATCGGGGTACCGTGTCCAATTATCCTGATGCCTTTATCCTGGACAAACATCACTGCATGGAAAAGGGCAAGGTGTTTCCCGTCTGCGGCAATACCTGGCGCATGCTCCATGAAACGCGCTTTGCGGAACACTTTGATTTCATCGGCAACTTCGATCGCCACTACGGCATCTTTCCCGGCTGCGGTACATCCATGCCGTTTTCCGCAACCGCGACAACTTCCGCCCCGGCTTGTTGCTAGGCTGGAAGCCGGCGACGGTATTGCGGATGCGTAGCATCCGGAATCCGGTCAATGATAGGGTGCGCCCGAGGCGCACTTTGTTTACTGGATTCCGGCATTCGCCGGAATGACAAGAGGATGGCCAGTGCGGGACAGCCGGCGGCGGCCATCCCGGAATCCAGTAAAATCCATACCCGGCTTCAGTACACATACTGCAGGAACGTACCGAAACATATGACAACAAACAGTCAACCGTCGACACCCGAACAGACTCCGGCGGATGCGGCATCCGTCAGGGAAATGCTGACCTCCGCGGGCCGCATGCTCCGGGCCGGCAAGATCGACGAGGCCGAAGCCGTCTGCAAACGCATCAACGGCGTGCACCCGCAGCTTCCCGGTCTGCTGCATTTGCGTGGCCTCATCTGTCATCGCCGCGGCCAGCTTTCCGAGGCCATCGCCCTGGTGGAACAGGCCGTCTCGGGTGCGCCGCGCGTGCCGTTGTTCCTGGTGAGCCTGAGTATGCTCTACCGCGAGGCAGAACAGCCGGATGCCGCCTTTGCCAGCGCCCAGCGCGCGGCGGCCGCCGCGCCGCGCGAGGCGCGCACGCACATTGCACTTGGCCTGGCGCATATGGAACATCACCGCATGGCGGAAGCCGCGCAACAGTTCGCCATGGCCGTCACCCTGGATCCCGATAACGCCATGGCCCACCTGGAGCTTGCCCAGGTTCTGCTGATGCAGGGGGAATTCCGCCCGGGCTGGCTTGAGTACGAATGGCGCTACAAGGTGCCTGAGGGCGCCTCGATCCTGCCCAAGTTCCGCATCCCCCAGTGGAACGGCATGGCGTTACCCAAGGGCCGCGTGCTCTTGATCGGCGACCAGGGTTACGGCGATTCCATCCAGTTTGCCCGGTTCATACCGGCCGTCGCCGGGTTATGCGGCGAAGTCTTGCTGGGGTGCAGCGCCGATCTCAAGGGACTGTTGTCCGCCATACCCGGTGTCGCGCACGCCTTTGACCGCTGGCAGGACCTGCCGGCGGCGCAGTGCTATTGCTCCCTGTCCGGTCTGCCGCGGTTGCTGGGCACGACCCTGGACTCCATCCCCAACAGCGTGCCCTACCTCGTGCCGGCTCCGGAGGCGGTGGAGCGTTGGTCCCGGAAACTCCAGAAACACAAGCAGGACCTGCTCGTGGGTTTCGCCTGGTCCGGCCGGGCCAGCCACCCCAACGACCGGCGCCGCTCCGTGCCGTTCGCGGACCTGGCCGCGGCCCTGGAGGTGGACGGCATAACGGCGGCGGCGCTGCACAAGCCCTCGCCGTCCGGGAAAGCCGAGACACGGGCCGCGGGCCGGATGCTGGATTTCTCGGAGGAGTTGACGGATTTCACCGAAACCGCCGGGTTGGTCCGGAATCTGGACCTGGTGATCACTGTGGACACGTCCGTCGCCCACCTGGCCGGCGCGCTGGGGAAACCGGTATGGATCATGCTGCCCTGGGTGCCGGACTGGCGCTGGATGCTGGAGCGCGAGGACAGCCCCTGGTATCCCACGGCGCGCCTGTTTCGCCAGGGGCCGGCCCGGAGCTGGAGCGAGGTGGTAAAGCGGGTGGCGGCGGAACTGACGACGCTGGCGGCCGGCAAAAAGGGTGCCCGCTCCGCGGGCGATTAATCCACTGGATTCCGGGACGGCCGCCGCCGGCTGAAGCCGGCTCTGTGGTCCCGGAATGACGGCGGATTTGTCATTCCGGCCTTCGGCCGGCTGAAGCCGGTTCTGTTGTCCCGGAATGACCGCGATGTTGTCATTCCGGCCTTCGGCCGGAATCCAGTCAAAAAAATGGTCCGCCTTGTGGACACCATATAACATAGCGCCCCATGACAACTGATACGCCACAACCCGCGGCCGGCCAGGCGCCCGGCGGCCAGTGGATGCCCCTGAACCAGGTACTGGCGCTGGTGGAACAGCATCGCCAGGCGGGACGCCTGCCCGAAGCCGCGAACCTTTGCCAGCAGATCCTGCAGGCGCGTCCCGGTGAAGCACGCGCCCTGCAAGCCCTGTCCATGATCAACCATCAGGCCGGCAACCTGCCGGCGGCCATCGAATTCATGAAACGCGCCGCGGCCGCCGATCCCGGCAATGCGATTTTCCACAGCAACCTGTGCGAAATGTGCCGCCAGGCAGGCCGCCTGGACGAGGCCCTGGCCGCCGGACGCCGCGCCATCGAGCTGCGTCCGGATTACCCGGAAGCCCACAGCAACCTGGGAATTGTCCACTACGAACGCGAGGAATACGACCAGGCCGCCGATTGCTACCGGCAGGCGCTGCGGCTGCGTCCTGAATTCGCCGAGGCAATCAGCAACCTGGGCAACGCCCTGCGCGCCGGGGGACAGTTCGATGAGGCCATCTCCCTGTACGAACGTGCGCTGGCGCTCAAGCCGGACTACGCCATCGGCATCTCCAACCTGGGCACCACCCTGCAGATGATCGGCCGGCGTGACGATGCCATGGCCTGTTTCGACCGCGCCCTGGCAATGGACCCCAAACTGGCCAACGCCCACTCGGGGCGCGCCTTGATTCTCCTGCTGGAAGGCCGATTGGAGGAAGGATGGCGTGAATACGAATGGCGCTGGGGTTCGGGCGAAGTGAAGATACGGCGTCCCCCCGGCCGGCCCTGGCGCGGCGAAGATATCCGCGGCAAGCGGCTGCTGGTTTACGGAGAGCAGGGATTCGGCGACTCCATTCACTTTTGCCGTTACCTGCCCATGCTGCGGGAACGGGGCGCGGACTTGATGTTGCGGGTGCCGCCCGCGGTGGCATCCCTCATCGCCGACAATTTTCCCTGGGTTGACGTGTCTTCAACGATGGGCGGGTCGCCCAACTACGACCTGCACGTTGCGTTGCTGAGCCTGCCCGGGATGATGGGTACCCGGCTCGACAATGTCCCCGCGCAGGTGCCCTACCTGCGTGCGCGGGATGAGGACATTGACGCCTGGCGCGATATCGTTGCCGATGACGATCGTCTCAAGGTGGGACTGGCCTGGACCGGCAACCCCAAGCACATCAACAACCCTTACCGTTCGCTCCCTCACAAGCAACTGGCGCCCTTGCTGGCCCTGGAAGGCGTCCAGTTCATCAGCCTCCAGGTCGGCAAGAGCGCGGAAGCGGCGTCGGAATTCGAGCCCGGCGCCATCACCGTGCCGCCGCAGGAGCGGTTCGCCTCTTTTGCTCAAACGGCGGGCCTGGTGGCAAATCTTGACCTGGTGGTCACCATTGACACCTCGGTGGCGCATCTCACCGGGGCCATGGCCAAGCCCCTATGGGTATTGATCGCCAAGGTGCCTGACTGGCGCTGGATGCTGGATCGAGAGGACAGTCCCTGGTACCCGACCGCCCGGCTGTTCCGCCAGCAGGTGCGCAGTGAATGGGAAGAGCTGGTTGCGCGTGTGCGCGATGAACTGGCGGCGGTGGTAGCGGGCGACAGGACACGGCTCACGCCGTTCGCCGCCTCGTCGGGGCTGGAATCGTCGGGATAGCGCGGGTGGCGGAACCACAGGACAGGGCTCCCGGCGCCGCGCCGGCCGGCGGCGGGCAGTGGCTTCCGCTGCCGCAGGTCATGGCCCTTATCGAGCAGCACCGCATGGCCGGTCGGCTGCGCGAGGCCGAGAACTTGTGCCGCCAGGTGCTGCAAGCCCGCCCGCAACACGCCGGCGCCCTGCATTCCCTGGGCATCATCCGCCACCAGGCGGGTGATTCCGAAGAAGGGATCCGATTCCTCAACCAGGCCATTGCCGCCGACAGTGCGGTGGCGCTGTTCTACAGCAACCTTACGGAAATGTGCCGCCTCGCCGGCCGCCTGGACGAAGCCGTGGCGGCCGGTCGCAAAGCGGTCACCTTGAATCCGGATTACGCCGAAGCCCACAACAACCTGGGCATCGTTTATTACGAGCGTGATGAACTGGATGAGGCCATCGCCTGCTACCGGCGCGCCGTGGAACTGAAACCGGATTTCGCCCAGGCTCACAGCAACCTGGGCAATGCCTTGCGCGGGCAAAAGAAATTCGACGAAGCCCTGGCCTGCTACGAGCGGGCCCTGTCCATTGCCCCCGATTATGCCGAGGGGTACAACAACCGCGGCACCACCCTGCGGGAACTGCAACGCTTTGATGAGGCGGAGGCCGTGTACCGTAAGGCGCTCACGCTCAGGCCGAATGATACGGAAACCCTCAACAACCTGGCGCTGAATATGATCGACCAGGATCGCGACGCGGAAGCCCTGGCACTGCTGGACCAGTCCGCGGCGGTTAATCCGGGTCACCGGAAAACCCATACTTTCCGTGCCACGGCCCTGCTCAACCTGGAGCGGGTTGACGAGGCCAGGCAGGCGGCCCAACTGGCCATATCGCTAACACCGGACAGTCCGGAGGCGTTGCAGGTCATGGGCAGGGTTGCGTTCGAGGAGGGCGACGCGGACACCGCTATCGAGTATTACAGGCGCACCATAGAACTCAAGCCGGACATGGCGGACGTTCACAACAACCTGGGCAATGCGCTGAAGGAAATGGGACGCCTGGAAGAGGCGGAAGCGGAGTACGAAAAGGCGCTGGAGTTACAGCCGGATAATTACGGTACCTACGTCAATCTCTGTGACTCCAGGAAATTCAAGCCCGGCGATGCATACCTGGCGCTCATGGAAAGCAAACTCGCCGACATCGAATCCAAGCCCGCGCAAAGCCGCTACCGGCTGTATTTCTCTTTGGGCAAGGCCTACCTGGATCTGAACATGCCCGAGCGGGCGTTCGAATTCCTGCATGAGGCCAACGCGCTGCGGCGCCATGAGGGCGAGTACGCGGAGGCTGCGGCAATGGACCTGTTCGACCGGCTCATAAACTGCTTTACCCCTGAATTCATTCAGGAGCGGGAAGGGCATGGCGATCCGTCGCCGGTACCGATCCTGGTCATGGGCATGCCGCGCTCAGGTACCACCCTGGTGGAGCAGATCCTGGCCAGTCACCCCGCCGTTTACGGCGCCGGTGAGCTGCGCGACCTGACCCATACCGTTGAGAGCGTCCGCGGACCGGACCGCAGGCCCCTGTCCTTTCCCGAATATCTGCAGGGAATGGACTTGGGCTTACTCGGGGAACTGGGCCGGCAATACGTCTCCAGGCTCAGGAAGCGGGGTGGCGACGCCGAGCGCATCACCGACAAGATGCCGTCAAACTATTATTTCGTCGGCCTGCTGCACCTGATTCTGCCCAATGCCAGGGTGATCCATGTGCGCCGCAATCCGGTGGATACCTGCCTGTCGTGCTACCAGCGCCTGTTCACTCACGACCAGCCCCACACCTATAACATGGGGGAACTGGGGCGCTATTACCGCAGGTACATGGACCTGATGGAACACTGGCGCCGGGTGCTGCCGGCGGACGCCATGCTGGATGTCGACTACGAATCGGTGGTAGCGGACTTTGAGAACCAGGCGCGGCGCATAATCGAGTATTGCAGGTTGCCCTGGGACGCGGCCTGCCTCAAATTTCATGAAACCAGCCGGCCCGTTAAAACCGCCAGCGCCACCCAGGTGCGCCGGCCCATCTACAAATCATCCGTGGGCCGCTGGCGCCCCTACGAAGCGTACCTCGGTCCGCTGCTGGAGGCGCTCGGCCCGGACCTGGTGAAATAGCGCCGCCATTCCGGCCGGAGCCTCCTTCGTCATTCCGGCCTTCGGCCGGAATCCAGTCAA
>CAZNWR010000069.1:0-12300 GCA_964576645.1 uncultured Enterobacteriaceae bacterium
TACGATACTTGAAGCAGTCCGCGATGGTCTTCGCAACACTGTAGACACGGACAGTCACCTTCTCGACAATGTGTTCTTCAATCCCTGCTGAGGAGGCTACACCTGAGAAGGACACAACTTCGATAGGATGGCCCTCCGTCTTCGGGATACGCGATCCTCGTGGTACCGCCATGCAGATCCGGACCCGCAGGCCGGTAAACCAACGGGTCCGCTATACCCTGGAATCCCATACCCATTACCGCATGCTTTCGGACGGCAAGGCGGAACTGGAACGCGCGCTGCAATTACCGCCCGGCAGTCATCCGCGCACGGTGGCGCTGGCCCAATCCTGGAAGCGCGACGGCCTCAGCGACGCGCAGATCGTCCAGCGGGCGCTTCACATGTTTCACAACCAGCCCTTCTACTACACGTTGACGCCGCCGCCGCTGCCGGGCGACACCATCGACGAGTTCCTGTTCGAAACAAGGCGCGGGTTCTGTGAACACTACGCCGCCGCGTTCGTGGTGCTGATGCGCGCCGCCGGTATCCCGGCGCGGATTGTCACCGGCTACCAGGGAGGCAAAATCAACCCCATCGGGCACTACCTGGTCGTGCGCCAGCGCGACGCACATGCCTGGGCCGAGGTCTGGCTCGATGGCAAGGGCTGGGTGCGGGAAGATCCCACGGCGGCAGTGGCACCCAACCGCATTCTGGAAGGCATGGACGCCGAGTTTCCGGCAACCGCGGTCAATGTGCCCCTGGGGCTGCAGGACAATGCCGTGGCGCGCAATCTGTGGGAAAGATTCAGCGATTCCCTGGACGCCATCGACAACGGCTGGAACCAGTGGGTGCTGGGCTACGATCAGCACCGCCAGTCGCTGCTGTTGTCGCGCATCGGTCTCGGCTGGCTCAATACCCAGGAACTCGGCGTCGGCCTTGTGATCATCCTGGTGGCGGGAATGGTGGCGGTCGCGGCCTGGCTGTTCCAGGGGATGCGCGGCAACGTGGACCCGGCGCGGCGTCTCTACGACCGCTTCTGCAAGCGCCTGGCCCGGCGCGGCGCGGTGCGCCGGCCGCAGGAAGGGCCGCGCCATTTCGCCCGCCGCGCAAGTACCCTGCTACGCCCGCTGAAAGCGCAGATCGATCAGATCACCGACTTGTACGTGGCGGTGCGCTACGCCGGCCACGCGGATCGCCTTCCCGATCTACGGCGCGCCGTGAAATCCTTCCGCCCCTGACCTGGCCCGCTTCAACACAGGTGCGTGGCCAGGCCGGCTCCGCTTGGTTCCAGCATTCGGGGCGGGCGGGTCCTGCCAGCGGGCATGGCCTTCGTGCTCGCAAGCTGCGCGCGATAGGCCATACCCGCTGTCACCCGCCCGGCAAAGTCAGTACAACGCCTCGCGAACACTCCGTTTCTGCGTGGGGAGCGTGCTCGTGAACAACAACGCGCCTGGGTGGGCCTGTGAAGCGGCATGAGCGAGCGCGGAGCCACGGACGATGGAGCGCGAGCGCTGCTGCGAGCGGACCAGGGATGTCCCGCGAAGCAAAAGCGGAACAGGCCCACCCAGAGCATTCGGGATCCGTAAGAAAAAGCGAAATTACGCGGAGCGGTGCAGGCGGGCGTAGGGGCCATCGGCGCGGATCATGTCCGCGTGCGTGCCGGCCTCGACCACGCGCCCCTTCTCCAGTACCACTACCCGGTCCGCTGATTTGATAGTCGACAGCCGGTGCGCGATGACAATGCAGGTATGCTGGTGGCGGATGGCTTCCAGCGCCTCCTGGATGCGCCGCTCGGAATCCGTGTCCAGGGCCGAAGTCGCCTCGTCCAGGATCAGAATGGGCGCGTTCTTGAGCAGCGCCCGTGCCAGCGCCAGGCGCTGGCGCTGGCCGCCGGATAACTGCGCGCCGCGATCGCCGATGATCGTATCCAGGCCCTGCGGCAGGATACGGATGTACTCCATGGCATGGGCGGTCTCGGCCGCGGCGATAATGTCCTTGTCCGCTGCGCCGCGCATGCGGCCATAGGCAATATTGTTTCGCACGGTATCGTTGAACAGAATGACATCCTGGCTTACCAGTCCGATGCAGTCGCGCAGGCTGGCCAGGGAAATGCTGCGGATATCGTGACCGTCCAGCAGTATCGCGCCTGCATCGGCCGGGTAAAAGCGCGCAATCAGGCTGGCGAGCGTGGTCTTGCCGCTGCCGGATGCGCCCACCACGGCCAGCGTTTCGCCCGGTCGCACATGCAGGTCCACCGAATCCAGCGCGTTGCGGTCGCGCGAGCCATAGCGGAAGGTCAGTCCACGCAGCTCCAGTTCGCCGCGCGGCCGATCCAACGACACGACGCCGCTGTCTTCCTCGGAGGCTTCATCCATGAATCCGAATACGCTCTCGCTGGCCGCCAGGCCGCGCTGCACCTGCTCGTTCACCTTGACCAGCCGCTTCAACGGCGGCAGCACCATGGCCGCCGCGCCGAAAAAGGAAACGAAACCGCCCACGCTCAGATGCCCGGCCACGGACTGGCGCCCCGCCACGTAAATGACCAGCGCCAGGGCGACCGCCGAAATAAACTCCACCCCCGGGCTGCTGGCCGCGCCGGCCATGGCCGCCTTCATGCTGAACCGCCGCGTCGCGTTGATGGTATGCATGAATCGCTCGGCTTCCTGGTCCTGTGCGCTGAACAACTTGACGATGCGATGGCCATGGATCACTTCCGCCAGCCGCTGGTGAATGTCGGCCATGGATTCCTGGACCCGCCGATTCATGTTTCGCAGGCGCCGCCGGATGGAATTGACGACGATCATGATGAACGGGGCGGATACCACCGTCACCATGGTCATCTGCCAGTTCAGGTAGAACATCCATCCCAGCAGGCCGACGACGTACAGGGAATCCCGGCACAGCACGGTGATGGATTCGGTGGCCGCCTGCTTGATCTGGGTGACGTCGTAAGTAAACCGGGATATGACGCCGCCGGCGTGGTGCCGGTCAAAGTAGGTGCTCGGAAAGCTGAGTAACTTACCGAACATTTTCCCGCGCAGGTCCATGATCACCTTGTTCGCCACCCATTGCAGCGCCACCACGCCGATGTAGGAAGCCACCGCCCGCACCGCGAACAGCAGCACCAGGTATACGGGGATCCTCAGGATCAGCGCCTGGTTGTGCGCGATGAATCCCTGGTCCATGGTGGGCTTGAGCAGTGCCGCCACCAGCGGCGCGGTCGCCGCCAGCAGCACCATGCCGAACAGCGACAGGGCGAAAGTACGCCAGTAGGGGGTAACGTAGGAAAGCAGGCGCAGGTAAAGCTGCGTATCGGGAATATTTTTAGCGTGGTCACTCATGGCGAGGGAAAGCGGCGCTGCCGGCCTGCGGAAATTATATCGTAATGTACTGATGCTACGGGTAACGGCAAGATAATCACCTGCTACCGGCCACTCCCAGGCGCCAGCCACGCTCAATCGGGGGCGATGTTTCGCGCTCGCTCACATACGTACCGCCATCGCGCCCATGAGGATGAATATGAAAGACCAGCCGATATCGAAGTTATACCAGTAGCGGGTGAGCGCCTTCAGTCCCAGACGCAGATACACGGTCAGCGCCATAGCCAGGGAAAACAAAAGTTGCGGCAACGCCATTGCCGCACTCACGCCCAGAGCCAGCAAGGAGTAATAGCTGAGCCTGAAGGACAGGCCGGCCATGGACTGTGCCGGCGCGTGGGTGATCATCGCCAGGCTCAACATCGGCAGGATCATCATCAGCGGCGAGCCGCAATGCGTCAGCGTCATGACGAACGACCAGCGCGCCGCATGCCGCGGCGATATCCTGTTGAGGATGCGGGGATGATTGGGGCGCGCGAGCTTGAACAGGCCGTATGCGATAAAGGTGCAGCCGATCCACGGCATCAACAGCATCGGCTGGACCCGGGTCAACGCCAGCAGCCAGCCCACGGGCAGGAGCACGACGTTCATTCCCAGATAGTGTCCCCAAGCGATCCTGGCGCCGCCGTCCAGCAATGAAGCGACCGACCGGCGTTCCAGGCCACGCGCGGTAGCGTAGAGCCAGCCCATGCCGGGGTTGACACCCTGGTAGACGCCCATCAGCGCCGCCATCGTCATTATTGCCGCGACGTGCATCATTTTCTCATAGCGCAACGGCAGTACGGCGGCGATTTCGTACCCGGGTTTGTGGCGGCGCCCCGCACAAGATCGAGACTACCTCGGCGGCTGTCCCCGGGCCGGCATGCATGCCGTGATGGAAGCGCGAGTGAACATGGCGCGCAGGGAGACCGCCGCCCGACGCCGGTCGAAGAATTACCTGGCCGACGTATAGCAGAAGCTGTCCGTCGAGCAATCGCCGCCTTCGAGCCGGATCTGGTGTGTGCGATAGCCTTCGGGAAACTCGACGTAGAAATCCTTGTCAGGCGTCAATCCGCCGTCGGCACCGACATCGGCCTTGACCATCGCCGCGGGAACGCCCTCGGGATAGAACTGGTCGTCCCAGGTCGAATAGAGTGAATTCGTCCAATAGACATGCTTGCCGTTACGGCTGATCTCCAACATCTGCGGGCCACCCTTGAATGGCTTGCCGCTCGCATGGTCCGCCTTGCGGGTAATGCCGCCGATGTGGACCGAGCCGGCAAGCTCGGGCTTCATCGGATCGCTGACGTCATACTGGCGCAACTCACCCGTACCCCAGCAAGCGACGTAGAGATACTTGTCGTCGAGGCTGAGATCGATGTCGGTGATCAGCGGCGGCACCGCGCCGAAGCCCTTCAGCAGGTCGGGCAGGTCGGCCGCATCCGCGGGCTCGGGCGGGATCGTCACCGTCTTCTTCGCCTCGAATTTGCCGTCCTTGTTGCGCCACCATGTCCAGATCGCCCCTTCGAGATTGCTGGTGTCGACCACGACGCCGCAAAAACCGTATTCCCTGACCGGGTCATGGGCGGGCCGCACTTCCAGCGCCATCTGCTGATGGGCGCCGAGGTCAATTGTCTGAATGTTCCGGCGCCCGCGCAGGTCCCAGAAATGCAGCCGGTGACCGTATTTGTTGGCCAGCAGGTCCTCCGGCACGATGCCGTTTTCGAATTGCGGCGGCAGGCCCCATTCGCTGGAGACCATGTAGTCGCGCGGCAGGTTCCACCAGAAATCGTAATGCTTGTCCTGGCTGCCACGGTCCATTTCATAGCGGCCGATGACGTCGAAGGTCTCGCAATCCATGATGAATATCCCGGCCGGGCCGTCCGTACCGTCCGCGCCGCCGCCACCCAGGGTGGAAACATAAATGCCCTCCGGACCGCAATGAACGGTATGGGGACGGGAATAGCCGGTCTTGGAGAAGATCTCCCCGGGCTCGATGATCTTATGGATCGTCAGCTCGTCGGGCGCGTTCTTCACGTCGATAACGTAGATGCGCGACGAGCGGATCCCCGGAATGACCAAGTAACGCCGTTCCAGGAACGGATGGCCGCTCAGGGGCGAGAGCGCCGAGGAACAGGCGTTCCAGCCGAAATGATGGAACTCGTCACCGGTATGCGGCATGAACAGCGAGTTGACGACCTTGCCGTATTGTTTCGACGTCGGGTCCACGTTAATCACCGCGACGCCATCGGGCTGCTTGCCGCCGGGACTCAACATCAGCGTGTAGGCAAGTTTCTCGACCGGCGCCTCCATGGCAAGCCGGGGCGACGCATGGAATGTGGGATCGGGCCTGGCGGTCATTTTAGGTTCCTCCATTATCGGCTGACACAACGATGCACCTCCGCCCTGACGGCGAAAGACCTTACCGAATTGAATTCATCCACGCAGCGTCGGCGTTGCCGCCAGCGATGCCCGGCATGTCTGTTGCAAGCACTTCCGCCGCATGCGGAACCCGCGCGCGCCTCAGCGGCGCGAGGAGCGGGACAGGGGCCTGTATCCGTGCTGTTGGGAAATGATGTCCGCGATCTTGCGGACTTGCAAGCATCAGGTTCTGCCGTGGAATCGGCGCCGGGCAACGTAAATTATATCGTAATGTACTAATGCTACGGGTACGGGCAAAATAATCACTTGGTACCAGTCACTTCCACCGGCCCTGACCTTGTCGACCCAACATCCCATTATCGCAGTTACCGGCTCATCGGGCGCCGGCACGACCGGCGTGCGCCGGGCCTTTGAACAGATTTTTCGCAATGAGGGCATTTCCGCGGCAATTATCGAGGGCGACAGCTTCCACCGCTACGACCGCAGTGAGATGGAGGCGGCAGTCGCCAGGGCGCGGGAGACCGGCGGCAACATCACGCACTTCGGCGCCGAAGGGAATCTGTTCGAGGAGTTGGAGGCGCTGTTCGCCGAATATGCGGAAAAGGGCACGGGCAAACGTCGCTATTATATTCACAATCAGGAAATGGCAACGCTCCACGGCTTCCCACCCGGCGCGCTGACTCCCTGGGAACCCCTGCCTACGCCGACAGACCTGTTGTTCTACGAGGGACTGCACGGCGGCCTGGCGGCGGACGGGATTGACGTCGCCCGCCACGTGGACCTGCTCATCGGCCTGGTGCCCATCATCAACCTGGAATGGATGCAGAAGATCCACCGCGACAAATCGGTGCGCGGCTACACCGCCGAGGGCGCCACCAAGATGATCCTGGATCGCCTGCATGATTATGTCCATTACATCACGCCGCAGTTTTCCCGCACCCACATCAATTTCCAGCGCGTCCCCACGGTCGACACATCCAACCCGTTCGCCGCCGACCAGGTTCCCAGCAACGACCAGAGCTTCGTGGTCATACATATCCGCGACCTGGAGAAGATCCCGGCGGATTTCCCCGCGCTGCTGGAGATGCTGCATGCATCGTTCATGTCGGCTCCCGACACTATCGTCATACCCGCCGTGGAAATGAATCTGGCAATGCAGCTCATTACAACGCCGGTCATTCACCGGATGATGGAGGAACGGGCCGCGGCGTAGACCCGCCCAATGCTCCTGACTCACCGTGCCAACTGGAAGGCTCGGACGGATGCGGGGTGTCCGCAAAGCGTCATGTGGAGCGCGCGATGCAGGGATGCAGGTAGCGCGCGGAACTGATTCGAGCCGTACACGGATGTACGGCGAGATTAAGCGGCGCGGATACCCCGCATCCGTCCGTTGCGTAAAAAGGGCACGGCGATCTGGGATCCGGATCTGAATTCCTTTCCCTGACACGAATGGTGCGGCGCAGCAAGGGAAGGTCGAGGTTTTACATTTGACAAATTCAAGGGCGCCCGTTAATTAGAAGTAATCCGGAATTGATCCCGGTTGGAGTCGGTTTCCTGTGCCGTCCGGGGGCGGCATACAACTCAAAAAACGAGCAAAAGGAGCAACCACCATGCGCTCCATCCTGGTTCTGAATCCCAAGGGGGGATGCGGAAAAAGCACCATCGCCATGAACATCGCCGCCCATTTTGCGGACAAGGGGCAGCGCGTGGCGCTGGCGGACTGCGATCCTCAGATGTCGTGCAGCGACTGGCTGGCAGTGCGGCCGGAATCCGCGCCGCGGATCATCGCCGCCGAACTGAAGGCCGGCAAGCTGCATATTCCGCATCGCGTGGACATGGTCGTCATCGATACGCCCGCGTCGGTTCACGGCCAGCGTCTTGCCAACTTCGTGCGTCTGGGTCAGACGCTGGTGATCCCGATGTTGCCCTCGCCGGTGGACATGCGCGCCTGCGGGCATTTCCTCTCGGAACTGTATTCCCTGCGCAAATTGATCAATCGCAAGATCAAGGTCGCCACCGTGGCCAATCGCGTTCGTGAAGACACGCTGGTCGCCGCGAAGCTGGAATACTACCTGGATCACATGAAACTGCCGGACGGCCGGCATCTGCCGTTCATGGCCGTGCTGCGCAACAGCCAGAACTACGTGCAGGCGGCGGAACGCGGCCTGGGAATATTCGAATTCGCACCGTCCCGCACGCTGTACGATCGCGAACAATGGCATCCACTGGTCCGCTGGCTGAGCAGCGCCCACAGCATTCCTTCCTGATCTCCCGAATACCTGCCGTCGGGTTCGTTTAATACCTGGATCCAGGCGTGCGGGTCCTGTCCTGATGCCGGGAATGCGCACATTACCTTTGCCGCTGAATGGCCGGCTGCGGGATGTCCGCTCCGCTTAATCTCACCGCATCCGTCAGTCCCCTCCGGAACGCTTACCGCTACCTTGGACGCTCCCGTGAACCGTCCCGGGAGTTGCTGGGCGGGATCGCGGAGCGAATTCCCGGCTTGCCTCTAATTTCGCGGATGTCCCGCGAAGCAAAAGCGGAGCAGATCGGCCCAGCGCGCTCGGGATGCACCAAGTGCAGTGGAATTAAGTGGAGCCGGTGGCTCGCTCCAGCATGGGAACCCGCGCGTGTCCGCTGCCCGTTGCCAGCAACAAACCCTTTTGATAATAGCCGGCGGCCGCTTCCTTCTCGCCGCGCCGTTCCAGCAGCGCCGCCAGTTCGCGGTAAGCCTCCGGGCTCGGCTGCACCGCCACGCTGTCTTCCATGTAAGTACGCGCCTTGCCCCACAGGTCGTTATGCAGGCAGATGCGCCCCAGGGTCAAAAGCAGCACCGGGTCCCTGGGATGCGCCGAAAGCCATTTCTCCGCGGTTCCAAGCTGGCGGACGCCGTCCCGGCCGCGCACGAGACCATAGAAACGCACCAGGTCCGCATCCCAATTGTGTTTGAGGGCCGAGCGCAGCATTTCCTCGCATTCACCGTCGTCCCCGAATCGCAGATATTCCGCGACATAGACGGTAAGCAGACTGGGTTCCCGATGCAGGGCGCGCGGTATTTCCCGCCACTGTTGCTGCAGGGCCTGCGCGCCCTTGTTTCCGCCGGCATCGTGCAGCAGCCCGGCGTACGCGTCGAGCCGCAGCTGGCGCAGCCGTTCCGGTGATACGAGATCCTTGCCGTCCAGCTCATCCAGCAGCTTGAGCACCTGGGTCCACTCGCGCAATCCCCTGCTCGCTTCCAGCATCAACCGCCGAACCTGGTCCTGGTCCGGGTGCTCAGTGCTCAGGTGGTTCAAGGTTGCATAGGCCTGTTCGGTCTGGTGCTGGTGAAGCTGCAGCTCCGCCTGAGTCAGGCCTACCGCCAGCGCCGAATTCTGATCGAGTTCATGGGCCAGCCGCAGATATTGATCTCGTCGCTGCAGGTCGCCCTGCTGCTGCGCGGCGCGTGCGGCGCACAAGTAGTTGACCGTCGGCGCATGGCTGTATCTGGCGCCCCGTCGGAACGCGCGCTCCGCCATGCGCCAGTTTCCCTCCACCATGCACAGCAACCCGTCAGCCAGGTATTTCTCCGAGCGAGTGAGCCTGCGGTGCGCCGACCAGCGCCGTAAATCCTTGGGGAGATGCAGCACGCCACCCACGAACCGCAACAGCAGGTACAACACCACGACCGTGAGCAGCACCCCGAACACGAACAGCCCGGCACTGGTTTGCATCGTCCAGCCGCCGTAATCCAGGACCACCAGGCCGGGATCGTGGGTCAGCACGACGCCGATGAGGATCGCGGCGAGCAGGGCAAGCAGTGATGTAATGAGCAGTTTCACGGCCGTTGTCCGTGACGGTTCACTCGCCGCATTCCGGCTATGGCCCCTGGCCGCCCTGGTTCGAGGACGTCTCGGCCCGCTGATGAATGTAAGCCCGCAGCGATTCCAGTGAAGAACTGATATCGGGCAACGTGGGTTCCAGATTCACATTGCCCATCTGCCGGACTGATTGCAAAGCGCTCTCAACCCCCCCGTTGCTCACGTCATAATACGTGCGCAGCCAGTGGACAATGCTTTTTACCGACGCGTGCAGCGCCTGGGTGTCACGCCGCAGCACCGCGAGGCGCGCCGCTTGTATCTGAAGCTGAAGATTCTGGATAACGAAGTACTTTTCATCCGGCAACAGGCGGATGCCGCCACTGCGGCGCGTTACGACGACAAGACTTTTCAGGCTGCGCCACATTTCATGGAGCAGTTCGCGCCAGTTGTCCGTGTGTTCCGGCGCGGGCTTTGTCCTCGGCAGCCGGCGAGTTACGAATCGTGTTGAATTGAGCGGCAACTTCGGCGCCCGCTCGGCAAGATCAGACAAAAACAGCGTCAGACCGGTAATGTCCACCTGGTGAACCGACTTGAGCGCGTTCATATCCGAGCTGATCTGGCGGCGCGCCGGGGTCAGCCCCGGCAGGTCCAGGTCGCGCAGGCGGGCATCCGCCGCCTGCATGGCGGCCAGCGCCGTGTGCACGTCGTGGGCCAATATCAACCGATGAGTGGCTATGACCAGCAGGTACTCGGACTCGGCCAGCGCCCAATCCGTGCTGGAGTTGGTGCGCTCGCTGAGCAGACGGCTCACTTGTTCGTCTGTCTGAGCCTGCTTGCGCACCAGATCATTGAGGCGCGATGCCAGCGCATCGTTGTCCGACCGCAGTTTCGTCAATTCCCCTTTGATCGACGCGACGTTCCCGCCCAGGTCCTGGAACGCCTGTTGCTGATCGGACAAGCGCTCGCGCAACCGGTAGGCCATGAACAGCGAGAACCCGCAAACGCCCAGAACCACCACGGCGACGAGTACCATGAGCACCGCCCTGAGAGGCCGGGAACGCGTGGTTCGCTCGTCCGGCGCCGGGGCCGTGTCTTCGGTTTGGGTTCCCTGTTCGCTCATCCGATCTGCGCGGCAGCCTCAATTACGGCTGCGGTGAGGGCGCGGTCACCGGTCCCGCCGGCCACGCACGGCGGCCGCATAAAACCCAGTTCGCCTGCGCGGCGGGCGATCCTGGGACTCATTACCGCAAGCGGCGTTTCCAGAAGACTTCGCCTGCACTCGGGTCCGCCTAAAGCCAGCAGGTTTTCAAGGCTCTGCACACTCGTGACCACTATGACACCGGGCCTCTGATCTTGCCATAGCTTTTGCATCGTGTCGGCCTCCATCTCGGGTATCCTGCGCAAATACACTTCCACGTAATCCACCCGGGCCCCTCTTTCCTCAAGACCTGCCTTCAGTTTCTCGCGGCCGCCTTCTCCACGAACAATCAGCAGCCGCTTGCCGGCCACGCTACGGCTGCTCAATGATTGCAAACGCAGCAGACCTTCCGTTCCGTATTCCGAATTTCTTCCCGTGGCGGCCACGATGCCGCGCGCTTCCAGTTCGGCCCTCGTGCCGGGCCCGGAAGCATAAACCGCCGGAAGCGTTTCCCGCGCAAACAGCGCCGGGCGCAACTTCTCTGCAAAAATGACGGCGTTACGGCTGATAAAGATCATCGCATCATAATTTCCGTAATTATCCAGCAATGCGCCCGCGGCTTCGGCCGCGGTACCGTCAACCACGGCAATCTCCAGCAATGGAAACCGCAATGCCCGGCCGCCCGCCCGTTCGATCATGCGGCACAACCGTTCCGCCTGCCCGGCCGGCCGCGTCACGAGGATGGTGCGCCCGGCAAGCGCCCGCCCGGTCACGGCGTCAGGCCCTCCAGTATTGCACCCGCGCCGGCATCCAGAAGCTCCTTTCCCAGAACGTCCCCGAGCGCGTCAGGCCGGCGCCGTTCCCCGGTGCGCGATCGGCGCAGCAGGCGTGAGCCGTCGAGCGCCCCGACCAGGGCGGTCAGGCTGAGCTCACCCGATGCAAGCCGGGCATGGCCCGCAACCGGAACGTGGCAGCTTCCGCCAAGGCGCTTGTTCAGCGCCCGCTCCGCCGTGACGCAAACCATAGTGTCCTCGTGGCCGAGACGCTCCACCAACTCCAGCACGCGCCGGTCACCGGCGCGTGTCTCAATGCCAAGGGCGCCCTGCCCGATGGCGGGCAACATCATGTCCGGCTCCAGCAGTTGCGTTATGCGTTGCCCTTCTCCCAGCCGCTTGACGCCGGCGGCCGCCAGTATCAACGCATCCATGGCGCCGCCGTCCAGCTTGTTCAGACGCGTGCCCACGTTGCCGCGAATATCCACGACCTCCAGGTCCGGGCGCAGTGCCAGCAACTGGCTGCGACGACGCAGGCTTGATGTCCCGACGCGCGCGCCCCGCGGTAATTCTTCCAGAGCCGAATACTTGTTGGAAACGAAAGCGTCGCGGACATCCTCACGCTCCAGCACCGCGGCAATGCATAGACCCTCCGGCAGATCCACCGGCACGTCCTTCATGGAATGCACCGCCAGGTCCGCGCGCCCGTCGAGCAGCGCCTGCTCCAGCTCCTTGACGAAGACGCCCTTGCCGCCCATGGAGGCCAGGTCGCGATCCAGAAACCGGTCGGCCTCCGTGGTGACGCCGTTGACCTCCACCGCAAGCCCGTCATGCAGGTCCAGCAGGCGTGCGCGAACATGCTCCGCCTGCCACAG
>CAZNWR010000070.1:0-12205 GCA_964576645.1 uncultured Enterobacteriaceae bacterium
CGGTGACGCCGGTGCGCACCGGTCCCACGCCCACGCGCAGCGGTCCGGAGCCTCGGATAATCGTGGTCTGACCGACTTCGACGCCGGCGACGTCGGTAATGGCGTTCAAGGGGCCGGGATCCATCATGCCGATGCGGATGCCCAGCTCGCGCGCCCGGTGACGGCCGCTAATAGTGACTGCAGAGCCCGGCATGGAATTCACCAGCAATGGCACCGCGGAAAGCTGCAGAAAGCGGCGTCGTCCCAAGGGCATCTTACAGTTCCCGGGTGCTGGGGGGCAGTGGGCCCGTGCCTGCGGCGGATTCAGATCCGTACATCGCTTGTTCTCCTGGTGCGCCGGCCGGGGCGCAAGCCAAAACTATACCGGCAAGGAGCCGGGAATGAGAAACCGGGTCCCGATGCGGTTCCACATGGTGCGGTAAACGAGACCGGGTCCCGGCGCTTGACTGTGACAGGGAAATATAGTGCAATGCACATAATAAGCAGGCTTATTATATGCAAGCATCCAAGATCCCCTATTTAAAGCCGCTGTCGCCATCGGAACCTTCCCTGGGTTCGCTGGTGCATGACGTTGCGCGCCTGCTGCGGCGGAGCTTCAACCGGCGCGCCCAGGACCTGGGACTGACCCAGGCCCAGTGGCGTGCGCTTGCTTATCTTTCGCGAAACGAAGGTATCAACCAGGCCTGCCTGGCCGAGCACCTGGATGTGCAGCCCATCAGTACCGCGCGGCTCATCGACCGCATGCAGGCGTCGGGTTGGGTGGAGCGGCGCCCGGACCCGCAAGACCGGCGCGCGGTCAGGTTGTATCTCACTCAAAAGGCCCAGCCGCTGCTCGCCAGGATCTGGTCCCTGGCCGCGGAAACCCAGACCGAAGCGTTGGCGGGCCTGTCCGAAGACCGTTACCGCCGGTTAATGCAGGCGCTGGGGTGCATAAAGCGCAACCTGGTGGAAGCAGAGACCAGGGCAAATAACGCGGTCAATAAAGAGTAATGGCAGACCAGGCATGACCGCGCAGCAGGAAAATATCAAGAGGATCGAGCCGGCTGCCCTGCGCCGGGAGGCGGACGCGGAAGCGCCGCAGCAGGCGCCGGTTCACGAGGACGTTGCCACGCCGCCCCCGGGCAACGAACCGCTGCCGGAACCGCGTTCCCGCAGGCTCTGGGTGCGCCGGGGATTGTTGAGCTTCGGGCCGCTGGCTGTGCTGCTGATCGGCGGCTACGTGTATCTGCATACCGGCCGCTACGTGGGCACGGACAACGCCTACGTCAAGGCGGACAAGGTCATCATCAGCGCGCAGGTGGACGGTCCGATCACCGAGGTGGATGTTGCTGAGAACCAGCACGTGAACAAGGGGCAGGTGTTGTTCCGTATTGATCCGAGTCCCTACCGGATAAAGCTGGCGCGGGCGCGCGCCCAGCTCAAGGAGGTGCGCACCCAGATCCAGAGTCTGAAAGCCCAGTATCGGCAGAAGACGGAAGAATTGGCGCTGGCGCAAACCAACGAGGCATTCGCCAAGCGCGAATACCAGCGGCACACCGGACTCGCCCATCGCAAGGTGATCTCGGAGGATGCCCTGGATCAAGCGCGGCACGAACTGGATGTCGCCACTCGCCAGATAGCGGTAACGCGGCAGGAACGCGACCAGATTGCATCACAACTGGATGGCAATCCCGGCATCCCGGTGGAACAGCACCCCGACTACCTGGCGGCAAAATACGCTGTCGACGGCGCGCAACTGGATCTGCAGCATACTGTCGTGCACGCGCCCTTTGCGGGTACGGCCAGCAAGACGCCGGACCCCGGTCTGTATGTAAGCCCGGGGCAGGCGGTAATGAGCATCGTGTCCCATTCGCACATGTGGATAGAGGCGAACTTCAAGGAAACGCAGCTTACCCACGTAAAGCACGGCCAACCCGTGAGCATCGAGGTTGACACCTACCCCAGTTACCATTGGACCGGAAAGGTGCGCAGCATTGCCCAGGCCACCGGCGCGGAGTTCTCCATCCTGCCTCCGCAGAATGCCACCGGTAACTGGGTCAAGGTTCTGCAGCGCATCCCGGTGCGCATCGCTATCGATGCCAAGCCCGGGGGGCCGGCGCTACGCGACGGGATGAGCACGGAAGTGGAAGTGGATACCGGTCATCAGCGCACCCTGGCCGGGCTGTGGGAAGGGCTGATCGGTGCAATAAAGGGTCTGCTGGGTTTTGCACGGGTGCCGCCTCACGGAGCAGCCTGATGTCGGTGGACAGCGCCGGCCGCAGTTCCATAGAGCGCGGTATCATCACCGCCTCCATCATGCTTGCCGCCGTCATGCAGACGGTGGACATGACCATCGCCAACATTGCCCTGCCGCACATGCAGGGCGCGTTGTCGGCCTCCCAGGATCAGATCGCCTGGGTATTGACTTCCTACATCGTTGCATCGGCCATCATGACCCAGCCTACCGGCGTACTCGCTACGCGGCTGGGCCGGAAGAAGATCTTTCTCACGGCCGTTGTCGGATTCACCATCACGTCCATGCTTTGCGGAGCGGCCACGACCCTGGACGAGATGGTGTTCTTCCGGTTTCTCCAGGGCACGTTCGGGGCCGGACTCATACCCTTGTCGCAGGCCGTGCTGTTCGATATCTACCCCCGGGAAAAATACGGCCAGGCCATGGCCATCTGGGGCATGGGAGTGGTGGTGGGGCCCGTGATCGGCCCGACTCTGGGCGGCTACCTCACGGAGGTCTACAACTGGCGCTGGGTCTTCTATGTGAACGTGCCGGTGGGCCTGCTTGCCACGCTCGGGATCATGGCGTTTGTACCGGACACCAAGCCCAACCCCGGGCGGCGCTTCGATATGTTCGGGTTTGCACTACTGGCCCTGAGCCTCGGACTGCTTCAGATAATGCTTGACCGCGGGCAATCACAGGACTGGTTTTCCTCCTCCGAAATCATTATCGAGTGCGTGCTGGCCGTGTTATTCACTTATATGTTTCTGGTGCATATGTTCACGGAGCGGCGACCCTTTATCGAGCCCGGGTTGTTCAAGGATCGTAACTTCGTGCTTGGACTGTTGCTCATTTTCATGCTGGGAGTTGTTATTGTGGCGCCGTTGGCGCTGTTGCCCCCGTTTCTTCAAAATCTCCTCGGATTCTCCGCGCTGGTCGCGGGCGAAACCCTTGCGCCGCGGGGACTCGGCGTGATGGTGTCTATGTTTATAGCCGGCAGGTTGATCGGGAAGGTGGATTCACGCTGGCTGGTGCTGGCGGGCATCATTATCACCGCCGTGTCCCTGCTGGACATGTCCGGGTTCAACCTGGATGTTGACTCATGGGATGTGGTGCGGGTAAGCATCGTCCAGGGTTTGGGGATGGGACTCGTTTTTGTACCGCTGAGCACCTTGACCTTTTCCACGCTGGAATCGCACTTCCGGGATGAGGGCACGGCCATGTTCAGCCTGATCCGGAACATCGGGTCCAGTATCGGCATCTCCGTAATGATGGCGTTGCTGGCCCGTAACGTGCAGGTCAACCACTCGGTACTGGCCGAGCACATTACGCCGTTTATCAAACAGGTGGTGCCCGCCCTGTGGAACTGGACGTCCGTTACCGGCGCGGCCCTTATTGACGCTGAAACGACGAGGCAGGCGGCGGCTATCGCCTACATAGACGATTTTCGCGCCATGGCGTGGTTCCTGGTCCTGTGCGCGCCGCTGGTTTTACTGGTGCGGACGGCCGGCAAGAGCAAGCCGTCGGATATCACGACCGAAGTTGCCTGAGCGACGTCCCTGGGTTGACGTTCTTCCAATTCGTTTCAACAACACTCAGAATAACGCTGATGCCCCGGAACGGCGCCCATGTACCGGTTAGAGGCGGACGGGTCCTGCCGGCGGGCACGGCCGTCGTGCTCGCAAGCTGCGCGCGGTAGGCCATACCCGCTGTCACCCGCCCGGCAGTTTCCGAATGAGCAGTCGGAGCGCACTCTACCTCCTCGGACGTCCATCCAAGCGATACTGCTGGTGGCGGGGTGTTCGCGAAGCGTCATCTGGAGCGCGTGATCCATGGATGGGTAAAGCGCGCGGAAGTAATTCGAGTCGTACAGGGATGTACGGCGAGATTAAGCGGAGCGAATAGCCCGCCTCCAGCGATAGTTATGGACTGCCTCGTCTTTTGACACATCGGCAAAAATTTCTCGTCTACCTGCTCCTTCTGGTGATCGTGGCGTTTGCCTTCCAGGGCACGCGATCCATCTGGATCCAGGACGAACAGCGCTACACCAATATCGCGGTTGAGGGCATTCTCGCCCACGACTGGCTGTTGCCCGCGCTTCAGCATGAGCATTATCACTTCGAAAAGCCGCCGCTGACCTACTGGGCCATACGCTGCTCGGTTCAGGCGTTTGGCTGGAACCAGTGGGCGGCCCGCACGCCCAATGCGCTGGCGTTCATATTCATAGTCCTGTTGTGTCTCGCGCTGGTAAAGCGGCTCAGTCCGGGTACCGGGCTGATCGCGCCCTTGATTCTCACGGCGTCTCCGCTGGCGTTCATCGGTATGAGCATAGTCAACACCGACACGCTGCTCTCCCTGTTTGAAACCATTGCCGTGTTCGGATTCGTGGAATACCGGTGGCGTTCGGACCGGCCGCTGAACCGACTGTTACTCATGTGGCTGGGATTTGGTCTTGCCTTTCTCACCAAGGGACCTCCGGCATTGCTGCCGCTGGCCGCCATCGCAACGTTCGTCCTGGTGGAATCGGATCGGCGGGCGCTGGCACGGTTGTTCGATTGGCGCGGCCTGTTGATTTTTGCCGCGGCAGGCTGTTCCTGGTATCTCTACGTGATCTTCAAGTTTCCTTACCTGTTGCATGCGTTTGTCGCAAACGAGGTGGTAGGTCGGATCTTTACCGCGCAGCAGCATCACAACCCGGGTTGGAAAGGCCTGTTTCTTATCTACCTGCCAACCATGTTCCTGGCCTCGTTCCCCTGGATGTTGCTGATGCTGATTCGGCGCCCCGGGCGCGTGGCATTGGCGCTACCGCGTCGCTCACTTTTTCGACAGCAGCCTGAATTGGCGTTTCTCTGGACCTGGCTGTTGCTGCCCCTGCTGGTGTTTCTCGCGTCCCAGTCGCGGTTGCCGTTCTACCTCGAACCCCTGGCCGTGCCTTTTTCCCTGCTCATGGCGCGCTATTTGCACCGCAATTGGAGCCTGCACCTGATACAGCGTATCGTCGCCGTCCAACTCGTCGTGTTGTTGATTGCCAAATTGATGTTCGGCCTCTATTCGCCTGCAAACGATCCGCGCAGGCTCGCCCGGGCCATAAATGCCGCGGCCGGAGACCGCCCACCGAACGAGTTGGTCATGGTCAAGGGGCCGCGCATACAGGGGCTGGCTCTGTATACCCATGCGCAGGTGGAGGTAATAAGCATCAGGCATCCGATCCCGCCCGCCCCTCGGGAACTGAACCGTCACGTGACGCAGTCTCTGGAGCAGGAACTTGCAGAAGGGGAAAAGAACCTCATGTTCCTGGTTCCGCACAAAAATGTGAACGCCTTCAAAGTCGAGTTGAAACGCCTGGGAAGAACCGCGAAAGCGCTGGGCGGTTTCAGAGAATTCTCGTTTTTCCGCCTGGAGGAAAAGAGTGAGTAACCCATCCGCAAACCGAAGCCCAGCATCGGCCGGATACCGCATGCCGGCTGAGTGGGAACGCCACGCCGCTACGTGGTTGTCATGGCCGCACAATCCCGACACCTGGCCCGGCCGGTTCGAAGCCGTGGAACCGGCTTACAAGGAAATCGTGCGGGCGCTGGCGGCCAGCGAAACGGTTCATATCAACGTCCTGGACGGTACCCACGAACTGCGCGTGCAAAATATCCTGGCGCATGCCGGGATCAGCGGCGATATCCGGTTTCACCGTTTTCCCACCAATGATGCCTGGTGCCGCGATCACGGCGCCATTTTTGTCGTACGCAACGATCCCGCCGCGCCGCTGGCCGCGGTGGCCTGCGACTACAATGCCTGGGGAGGGAAATACCCCCCCTACGATCTGGATCGGCTGATCCCAGGGAAAATGGCGGACGAGCTGGATGTGCCCGCTTTCGAGGCGGGCATGATCCTGGAGGGCGGTTCCATTGATGTCAACGGCGCGGGAACCCTGCTGACGACGGAGCAATGTCTTCTCAATCCCAACCGGAACCCGTCCATGGATCGCGCGGCAATTGAACGGCGGCTGGCCACGCTGTTCAATGTGTCCGCGGTATTGTGGCTGGGCGATGGCATCGTCGGGGACGATACCGACGGGCACGTGGACGATCTCACCCGGTTTGTTTCCCGGGACACCGTGGTGACCGTGGTTGAATCCGACGCTGCCGATGAAAACTACCGGCCGCTGCGCGAAAACCGGGAAAGACTGCGGAACATGAAACTGGCGGGGGGCGAGCCGCTCCAGGTGGTGGAATTACCCATGCCGGCGCCGCGTTTCCATGACGGCCAGCGCCTGCCCGCCAGTTATGCGAATTTCTACATTGCCAACGGAGCGGTGCTGGTGCCCGTTTTTGGCGACACCATGGATGGGGAAAGTGTGCGCATTCTGCAGCGCCTGTTTCCCGACCGCCGCATCGCGCCGGTGGACTGCAGCGAGCTGGTGATCGGCCTGGGAACCGTGCACTGCCTGACCCAGCAAGTCCCACGTTCAGCCATGGAAGGGACCGGCTGACAGGAAGGCCGGAGCCGCACATTCCTGGGCGGTTAACTTGCAGGGCGGGTTGCGTTACCCTAGCGCGGATTTGTTCAGGAACGGCGAGGTCGTGTCCGGACGGGTGACAGCGGGTATGGCCTATCGCGCGCAGCTTGCGAGCACGAAGGCCGTGCCCGCTGGCAGGACCCGTCCGCCACCGGTTTCCAATTTGATTGAATAATCCGGGTGACTCCGCTCGCCGCCCCGACGAACTTGTACGCACGAACAGGCAGGTAAAGCATGAAAAACGGTCCCATCGGCAGTTTTATTCACCATCATTTCCGCCATTTCAACAGCGCCGCCCTGGTCGACGCCACCGACGCCTATGCGAAGCTGCTGGACGACGGCGGGCGGATGTTCATGACCATCGCCGGCGCCATGAGTACCGGAGAGTTGGGACTGTCTCTCGCCGAAATGATCAGGCGCGACAAGGTCCATGCCATTTGCTGCACCGGCGCGAACCTGGAAGAGGATGTGTATAACCTGGTTGCGCACGATCATTACGTTCGTATTCCCCACTATCGGCACCTGACCCCGAAGGAAGAGGAGCAGCTCCTGGAAAAGGGGTTGAACCGGGTTACCGACACCTGCATACCGGAAGAAGAGGCGTTTCGTCACCTGGAGAAGGTGCTGCTGGACGCGTGGCAGGCGGCCGACCGCTCGGGTGAGCGTTTCTTTCCGCACGAACTGCTGTATCGCATCTTGCGTGAAGGTAAGCTGAAGGACAGCTACCAGATCGACCCGAAGGACTCCTGGATGATCGCCGCGGCGGAGAAAGATTTGCCCATGTTTGTGCCGGGGTGGGAGGATTCCACCTGTGGCAACATCTACGCGGCGCACTGCATAAAGGGGGACGTCAAGAATGTTCATACAGTGCGCACCGGCATCGAATACATGATTGCGCTGGCCGACTGGTACCGTAAGACTTCAAGCGGAGCACCGATCGGTTTCTTTCAGATCGGCGGCGGCATAGCCGGTGATTTCCCCATCTGCGTCGTGCCCATGCTGGAGCAGGATCTCCGTATCAAGGACATTCCCCGGTGGGCCTACTTCTGCCAGATCAGTGATTCCACAACGAGTTACGGTTCCTATTCCGGCGCCGTTCCCAACGAGAAAATCACCTGGGGCAAGCTGGCGGCCGACACGCCGAAGTTCATCATCGAATCCGACGCCTCGATTGTCGCTCCGCTGGTATTTGCCTGCCTGCTGGGCCAGTAGCAGCTTCAGGACATGAGCGCTTCAGCGGATCCGACCGTGCAAAGGTTCGAGCCGGAACCGTCCGTGAATTCCCCGGCTCCCGGGTGGACCACGGAAAGCGCCGCCGGTCTGTACCGCGTTAATGCCTGGAGCGACGGGTTCTTCCGGGTCAATGCCGACGGCAAGCTGGCCGTCGCAATCGGCGACGGGACGCCGGAAATCGTCATAGCCGATGTTGTCGCCGATTTGCAGCGACGCGGCACCAGGCTTCCGGCCCTGCTGAGATTCCAGGATGTACTCCGCATCCGCGTACAGCGCCTGAACAGGGCATTTGCGTCCGCTATTGACGAATCAGGGTATGAAAACGTGTACCGGGGCGTTTACCCGATCAAGGTCAACCAGTTGCACGAAGTAGTGGAAGAGGTTCTGGAAGCGGGAAGGCCGTTCGGCATGGGACTGGAATGCGGATCCAAGGCGGAATTGGTTGCCTGCCTGGCGCATCTTGAGAATGACGAATCCCTGCTGGTGTGCAACGGCGTCAAGGACGTATCCATGCTGAAGCTGATCCTGTCCATGCAGCGCCTGGGTAAAAGCGTCATTCCGGTTGTCGAAAAATTCAACGAATTCGAAATGCTCATGAACCAGGCCTCGGCGCTGGGCGTGAAACCGGTGATCGGCGTGCGCGTTCGGCTTGCCACCAGTGGTTCGGGCAAGTGGGCCGAATCCGGCGGGGACCTGTCGAAGTTCGGCGTATCCATTCCGGAACTGATGAAGCTGGTGGAACGTCTTGGCGCGGCTAACGCGCTGGACGCCTTGCAGTTGCTGCACTTTCACCTGGGCAGCCAGTTGGCCGACATCCAGATTGTCAAACAGGGCGTCAAAGAGATAACCCATATTTATGCGGAACTGCACAAACGCGGCGTGGCGGTGCGTTACCTGGATGTGGGGGGCGGACTGGGTGTGAACTACGAGTCTTCTTACAGTGAGGACGATACGCCCATCAACTACACGCTGCAGGAATACGCCAACGCCATCGTCTACTCGGTCAAGGAGGTTTGTGACGCCGAATCGGTGCCGTGCCCGGTGCTGGTGTCCGAAAGCGGCCGGGCGCTGACCGCCCATCACTCGGTACTGGTAATACCGGTGCTGGGCAGTTATCGGAAGGACGTGATCGCGGATGACTTTGTGCCGGGGGATGGCGATCACCAGGTTATTCATGAACTCCATGAAATACTGACCGACATCCGCGGCGACCTGGAACAGGCAGGATCGAAACCCGCGTGGGAACTGCTGGAGGCCTTGCATTACGGCGCGGAGAAGCGGGAGCAGGCGGACCAGCTTTTTGCACTGGGTTACCTGCCGCTGGAACAGAAAGCCACCGCCGAGCGTTTGTACTGGTCGATCTGCATGGGGCTTCATCGACTTCTGAACCGCATCGATGAATCGGCGGCGGTGCCGGCCGAGTTGCGTGAACTGGATGAACATCTGGTCGACCAGTATTTATGCGACTTTTCCGTGTTTCAGTCGATTCTTGATCACTGGGCCATTGGCCAGGGCTTCCCCATTGTGCCGCTGGAGCGCCTGGACCAGGAACCGCAGCGGCGGGCAACGCTGGTGGACCTGACCTGCGATTCCGACGGCAAGGTCGATCATTACGTATCCTCCTTGCAGGACAAGCGGTTTCTACCTGTGCATTTACTCAAAAATTCCGAGCCGTACTACCTCGGCCTGTTCCTGGTGGGCGCCTACCAGGACATCATGGGCGATTCGCATAATCTGTTCGGCCGCGTTCCGGAGGCTCACATTTACGCGGATCCGGAAGAGCCCGGCGGTTACTACGTGGAGAAGATCATTCCGGGCACCACCATTGAGGAGATGCTGGCCCTGGTGCAGTATTTCCCCAAGGATCTGCATCGGAGGATGAATGAAATTATCCGGAGTAAAGTGGATGCGGGCGTGATCCGGCCTCCGGCCGGCGTGCAGCTCCTGAATGAATACATGCGCTGCTTTTCGGAGACGACTTACATTGACGAACATGACTGATTCGGCGACGGCCCGCGGCATTAATGTCGGCATCGTACAGATGCAATGTGGAGCCGACACCGGCGCGAACCTGGACAAAGCGTTAAAGCTGACGCGCGAAGCCTCGGAGCAGGGCGCGCGCATTGTCTGTCTGCCGGAGCTGTTCCGGTCGCGTTATTTCTGCCAGACCGAGGACGCGGCCTTGTTTTCCCTCGCCGAGCCGATACCCGGACCGACCACGCAGGCATTCGAGAAACTGGCGCGGGAACTGAATATCACCGCCATCGTCAGCGTTTTCGAACGGCGGGCGCCGGGCCTGTACCACAACAGCGTGGCCGTAATCGACGGGCAGCACGGTATTCTGGGCACCTACCGGAAGATGCACATACCGGACGATCCCCGCTACTACGAAAAGTTCTACTTCACGCCCGGAGACCTGGGGTTCAAGGCATTCGCGGTAGGCGATGCCACTATCGGCACATTGATCTGCTGGGACCAGTGGTACCCGGAGGCCGCACGCCTGACTGCCCTGCGCGGCGCGGAGGTGCTGTTTTACCCGACCGCCATCGGTTGGCATCCGGAGGAAAAAGAGGAAGTCGGTGAGAATCAACTCGCGGCATGGGAAACCATACAGCGCTCCCACGCCATCGCCAACGGCTGTTACGTGGTGGCCGTCAACCGCCTTGGCTTCGAACCCGATCCCGCGTCCGACGGCGCCGGCATCCAGTTCTGGGGTTCCAGTTTTATCACGGCGCCCGACGGACAAGTACTGTTCCGGGCTCCCGTCGATGCCGAGGTCGTGCACGTCCAGGAGCTGGATCTGAACATGGTGGGCAACCAGCGCCACGGCTGGCCTTTTCTGCGCGATCGCCGCATCGACGCCTACGAAGAGATCACGCGCCGCTTCATCGATACCGACATCCAGTAGTCAGGGCTCGGAGCGGATGCTCCGTCCTTATTTCAATAATTGCAGGCGCTGCGAACTCCGGGTCCGCGCTCCGCGATTAGAGACCCATATCGCTGCGCGCGGACCCTGAATCCCCGGTTGGCAGTGAACGCGAAGGGCTCAGGGCCTGCAAGGAGGAATATGGGTCTCTAATTCCGCATTGCAGGCCCTGAGTCCGTACCTGCAAAACAGATGCCGGAGCACATGCTCTGACCCCTGCCTACCCCATTAAATATGCAGGTGCCTGCGAATATATTTCCCCCGATTGTGCGTCATACACTGTAAGTGCCTGAATGCACTATTCATCGGGTATGTGACCATAGATGACGCAGAGACAGACATACATGCGCGCGCCGGTTCCGGGATCCGGGACGCTGCCACCTGGATCCACCGCCATACAGGTTTCGCATGACCTGATCGAGGCGCTCGGCGCGCATCGCGGCATGTTATGCGTGAGCGGCGCCGGGGGTAAAAAGACGGTCATGTACCGGATCGCCGGCGCGCATCCCGGGCGTGTCGGTTTGACGTCCACCGTGCATATGCATCCTTATGACGCATCCGTGGTGGACCAGGTGATAGTTTCTGACGGTGATCTGCAGCCCGGACTTTCCGACGCTGTCCAGGCGCGCGTGCTGGCGTTTGCGCGCAGTCCCGCGCGGCCGAACCGCCTTGGCGGTGTCGAGCCCGATCAGATTGCCAGTCTGGTCATGCACAGTCGTTTGGATCTTTGCCTGATCAAGGCGGATGGTGCGCGCGGGCGCTGGATCAAGGCGCCTGCGCCTTACGAACCGGTTATTCCGGCCGGCGCGGACCGCGTAATTTTCGTCGTCTCGGCACGGGTTCTGGGTGAGCCGCTCACCGACCGTATCGCCCACCGGTCCGCGCGTGTGGCCGCGGTCGCGGGTACGTGCATGGGCGAAGTCATTGAACCCCGTCACCTCGGGCGCCTGCTGGCGAGCCCGCTGGGCGCCCTGCATGGGGTGGGCGCCACGCCCGTGACCCCGTTGATCAACATGGTCGACGACCGGCGCCTGCTGAAACTCGCCCGGCTAAGCGCACGCCACGCGCTGGATCTGACCGACGCCTTCGACCAGGTGGTATTGACCTGCCTGAAAGGGGGAGGGTTCGTGGAGGTAGTATCCCGCTGACCGGCGCCCGCAAGGCGCCGGTCAGCGGGATGTGCTGTATCAGTAGGCCATGAACACCGACTTGGTTTCGGTGTACATGTCGATGACCATCTTGGCCATTTCTCGTCCCAGCCCCGATTGCTTGTAGCCGCCGAACGGCACTGCCGGGTCGATGAGGTTGTGAGCGTTGACCCAGA
>CAZNWR010000071.1:0-12173 GCA_964576645.1 uncultured Enterobacteriaceae bacterium
CGATCGGCAATTCGCTCTTGGAGGCCGACAAAGTCGACGTGGCCAAGGGCCTTCAGCTCTCCGAGATTGACGGCATTACCTATCGCGCAAACGGGAAAGCGGTGCACAACCCGGAACGGGCGCTGATAGCCGATATGGATGCGCTTCCGTCAGTGGTGGATGTATACCGCCGCGACCTGGTTATCGAGGATTATTTTATTGGCTATCTCGAGCATCCCTACGTGTCGTTCTACACGGGCCGCGGCTGCAAGTCGCGATGCACCTTCTGCCTGTGGCCGCAGACAATAGGCGGACACAAATACCGTACCCGCAGTCCGGAAAAGGTGGCCGAGGAAGTAGCCAAGGTGAAGGACTACTTCCCGCAGGTCAAAGAAGTCTTCTTTGATGACGATACATTCACGGATGATCGGCCGCGCGCGGAAGCGACGGCGCGACTGCTGGGAGAACTGGGGGTGACCTGGTCCTGCAATGCCAAGGCCAACGTGCCGTATGAAACCCTCAAGATCATGAAGGACAACGGTCTGCGACTGTTACTGGTGGGCTATGAGACCGGCAGTCAGCAGATCCTGTTCAATATCAAAAAGGGTATGCGAACGGAATTCGCACGCCGCTTCACGGCCGATTGCCACAAACTCGGGATCAAGATCCACGGCACCTTTATTGTTGGCCTTCCGGGCGAAACCCGGGACACGATAGAGGAGACCATCCAGTTTGCCCAGGAGATCAATCCGCATACCATCCAGGTGTCCCTGGCCGCCGCCTATCCAGGCACATTCCTGTACAAGCAGGCCCGGGAAAACGGATGGCTGCGCGAAGATGACAGCTCGCTGGTGGCGGGCAACGGGCTGCAGATAAGTTCGTTGGAATATCCGCACCTTTCCCACGAAGAGATTTTCGAATCACTTGCCTCCTTCTACAAGCGCTTCTACTTCCGCCCCCGCAAGATAGGGGAGATCACCTGGGAGATGATGCAGAGCTGGGAAATGACCAAGCGGCGCCTGCGCGAAGGTGTGGAATTCTTTCATTTCCTGAATCAGAGGCATGATACCGCGTGAAGAAATTGATCGTTACGGGAGACGATTTCGGATTGTCACCTGCGGTCAATGAGGGCATAGAAAGAGCATATCGAGAGGGGATTCTCCGCACTGCCAGTCTGATGGTGGGTTCCCCCGCTGCGTCCGACGCGGTGGCCAGGGCGCGGCGGCTTCCCGGATTGAAGGTGGGTTTACACGTGGTTGTCAGCCGCGGACAGGCGACGGCAGCACGCAATGCGATCCCGGATCTCCTCAACAGCGCCGGACTGCTTCCTGACAACCTGGTTACCTCCGGTGTGCGGTACTTTTTTCTGCCGCGGGTACGGCGACAGCTTGAAACCGAAATCAAGGCGCAGTTCGATGCCTTTCGCGAGACGGGACTGCCGCTGGACCACGTGAACGGACACAACCATATGCACCTGCACCCGACGGTGCTCTCCTGCATACTGCGCTTCGGTCCGGAGTACGGGTTGCGGGCCATACGGGTCCCGAGCGAACCGCCGCTGGCGGCGTGGCGCGGTGCCGGGGGCTCGCTGTCGGTGCGCCTGTTCGCCTCATTATTTCTCAAACCTTGGACAGGGCTGCTGAAACTGCGTATCCGCCGCGCGGGGCTGGCCTGTAACGATCACATTTTCGGCCTGGCTGATACCGGGCGCATGTGCGTACAAAGCATGCGCGGCTTGCTGGCGAGCCTCCCGGAGGGTGTTTCGGAAATATACTTACATCCCGCCGTGGAGGAACTGCCCGGTCCAAGACCGCTTTCGGATCCGGCAGCATGCGCGGCGGAGTTGAACGCGCTCGTGAACGACGATGTGCGCCGGGACCTGGAATCCGCCGGGGTGGAGCTTGTTTCGTTCAGTGATCTTGGCGGCGGCGCAAAATCATGAACGAACGGCATGGGAAGTTCCCTGGCCCTCCGCGCCGCGGAGGCTCGCACTGATGTCACGCCGCCATCTGCATCGGGGTATCGTTCTGGCTATGCTCGCCGGCCTGGTCCTGGCAGGCGTTCTGATCAGCCGCGAAGGATTCAGTCAGGTGCTGGATACCTGCGTGCGCATTGGCTGGGGCCTTGCCGCAGTCGTGTTGGTGCATGTGTTGCAGTTCGTGCTGTGCGGACTGGCCTGGCGCTCCTTGGTCCGGAACCGCGGCCCTGCGCGGCTATCCATATTTATTTACGGACGATGGATCCGCGAGGCGGTTAACAGCCTGCTGCCGCTCATCCAGGTCGGCGGCGAAGTGGTGGGCTCGAGATTTCTGGCCTTGCGTGGCGCGGCGGTGCCGGTCGCCGCCGGCAGTGTAGTGGTCGACCTTACGTTGGAAGTCGTCAGCCAGTGCGTATTCATCGGTCTGGGACTATGCGCACTGATCCTCATCGGCCACCAGGGACCTGTAGTGCACTGGGCTTTACTGGGGCTGGCCGTGGCTATCCCCATGGTGGGTGGTTTCCTGGTGGCGCAGAAACGGGGGATGTTACGGGTCCTGGAAGGGTTCGTCGCACGCCTCCAGGAACGCTGGCCGGCCCTGGGCAACGGCGAGCTGCGCGGCCTCCACGATACGGTCGCCGGTATCTATACCGAAAGGGGCGCCTTGCTGCGCGGCTGTATCTATCATCTGATGGCGTGGGTGCTTGGGTCCGCGGAAGTGTGGGTCATTCTGCATTTTCTGGGGGTGGGACGTCCCCTGGCTGTGGCGCTGGTCATCGAGAGTCTGGGACAGGGGATCCGCAGCGCTGCATTTATTATTCCCGGAGGATTCGGCGCCCAGGAGGGTGGCTACCTGCTGTTGGCTGGAGTGTTTGGCCTTCCGCCGGATGTGGGCCTGGCTATTTCACTGATTAAACGGGCCCGCGAGGTGTTGCTGGGGCTACCCGGACTGTTTTTTTGGCAGGCTGCCGAGGGGCGGCGGCTGTGGCAGCGATGGAGTCTGGAAGGGTCGGAGGAAGGCAGCTGAGCACCTGATTTTACAGAGGCGGCGCTTGAACGAGCTCCGGAAAAACTATAGTCTTGGCCGCCGGTTCGTTTTCCGGGCGGCGCTTGGATTTAAAGGCGCGCGGATGCACCCGATAGCCGTACGTACCGCGTCGTTAGGTGTCTGTACCAGCCCCGTTACCACGGGGTTTTTTGTTTGCCATCCGGAATTGGCAGTCACTGGCTGAAAACGCTATACTTTGCAGATAGTTAGCTGGTCGCTGCCCGGAGTGCCGGTGTGCCCGCCCTGGTGTTGGACAGTTGCAGGACGCGGCGGGTGGCAGCTTGGCGAGCTGAGCCGGATCCGCGCTCGGGCGCCCGGTTCTACAGTCGGCCATGGAAACCCAGGGACAATCCGGGCTTCCGGGCCGGGATACAGCACAGTGGGCCGCCGGCCCACTTTTTGTTTGAGGTGTATGTACAGGCAGAATCAGAGCCTTACGGAATTGCTGGCGCCCGCGGTAACCGCGCTTGGATATGAATTGTGGGGCGTGGAGCACCTGGCCCGGGGCCGAAAGTCGCTGTTGAGGATTTACATCGACCGGGATGACGGCATCAGTCTGCGCGACTGTGAGCTGGTCAGCAGGCAGGTAGCCGGCATTCTGGATGTGGAGGATCCCATTCGCGGCGGCTATGACCTGGAAGTGTCATCCCCGGGACTGGATCGTCCCTTGTTCACGGTGGACCAGTTCCGGCGTTTTGTGGGTGAAGCGGTTCGCATACGCCTGAAGGCCAAACTGGAAGGCCGCAGGCAAATTGCCGGGCGTTTGGAAAGCGTCAGTGACGAGGAAATCGAGGTGCGGGAGAACTCGCGCAGTTTCCTGGTGCCGGTGGATATGATCGACCGTGCACGTTTGATTCCGGAGCCGTAACAGGCGCCGGGCGGGAAGCCCGGTGTAAGAGCGAAATTGGTCAATTGCAGTCAATATATTTAGATTTGGAACCGGTATTTCATGAATAAAGAAATTCTCATGGTGGTCGACGTTGTTTCCAACGAGAAGGGCGTTGGAAAGGAGATCATATTCGAGGCTATCGAGGCCGCCCTCGCCAGTGCCACCAAGAAACGCAACCGCGAGGACATCGAAGTGCGCGTCGCGGTTGACCGCGAGACGGGAGATTACGAAACATTTCGGCGCTGGGAGGTTCTCGAAGACGACCAGGAGCCGTTGGAGTTCCCGACCCGTCAGATACGCTTGAGCGACGCCAGGGCCCGCCAGCCCGAAATCGAGGCCGGCCAGTTTGTCGAGGAGCCTATGCCGTCGGTGGAATTTGGACGCATCGCGGCGCAAACGGCCAAGCAGGTTATCGTGCAGAAGGTTCGCGAGGCGGAACGCAACCAGGTTATCGAAGCCTACCAGGACCGCGTCGGAGAGATGGTCAGCGGCGTGGTCAAGCGCGTTGATCGCAGCGGCGTGATTCTGGACCTGGGCAACAATGCCGAGGCGCTCGTCCCCAGGGATCAAATGATTCCCAGGGAGGCGGTTCGGCCGGGGGACCGTCTGCGCGCGTATCTGCGCGAGGTGCGCGCGGAAACCCGGGGCCCACAATTGTTCCTCAGCCGTACCGCACCTGAACTACTCATCGAATTGTTCAAGATAGAGGTGCCGGAGATCAATGAAGGCCTTATCGAGATAATAAACGGAGCGCGGGACCCCGGCTCCAGGGCGAAGATCTCTGTTCGTGCGAAGGATCCCAGGATTGATCCCATCGGCGCCTGCGTCGGCATGCGCGGATCCCGCGTCCAGGCTGTTTCCAACGAGCTGGCCGGAGAAAGGGTGGATATCATTCTCTGGAACGAAAATCCCGCCCAGTACGTGATCAATGCAATGGCGCCGGCCGAGGTTGTATCCATTATGGTCGACGAGGAAGCACACAGCATGGATGTGGCGGTCGCGGAGGAAAATCTGTCCCAGGCCATAGGCCGCGGCGGCCAGAACGTGAAGCTCGCCAGCGAACTGACAAAGTGGGAGTTGAACGTCATGTCAGTTGAACAGGCGGACGAAAAGACGGAAGCCGAGGCGCAGAAATTGCAGCAGATGTTCATGGAGCAACTGGCCGTTGACGAAGAGGTGGCTAACATTCTCGTTCAGGAAGGATTTTCGAGCATTGAAGAGGTGGCTTACGTTCCCGAGAACGAGGTGCTTGAAATCGAGGAATTCGATTCCGGCCTGGTGAATGAACTGCGCGACCGGGCGCGGGATGTGATGACGACACGCGCGATTGTCAATGAGGAGCGGCTCGCCGACGCGGAACCGGCTGCCGACCTGATCGGCATGGAAGGCATGGACGAGGCCCTTGCCTATGAGCTGGCGGGACGCGGCGTGATCACCATGGAGGATCTTGCCGAGCAGGCGGTGGATGATCTTATGGAAATTGAAGGTATGGATCGGGAGCGCGCGGGGGCACTCATCATGACCGCGCGCAAACCCTGGTTTGAGAACGAAGACATGGTCACCGAGGGAGAGGTCGATGCCTGAGGTTACCGTTCGCCAGTATGCCGACGTCATCGGCGTATCGGTCGACCGCCTGATAGAGCAGCTTGAACAGGCGGGACTGCCGGAAAAGTCCGCGGATGACGCCATCAGCGACACCGAAAAGGCGGAGCTGCTCGGTTACCTGCGGCGCAAGCACGGCAAGGACGATTCATCCGAGCCCAGAAAAATTACGCTGAAGCGTAAGACGGTCAGTGAGATCAAGGTCCCGGTGTCCGCGCCGGGAACGCGGGTCAAGGCCCGGTCCAAGACGGTGAGCGTGGAGTTCAGGCGGCGCCGTACCTACGCAAAACGCAGCACGCTGGAAGAAGAGGCGGCGCGGGAAGCGGAGGAGCGCGAGGCAAAACTCCGCGAGGAGCAGGAAGCGGCCGCGGCGGCGGCCGCAGCGGAAGCCGCAAAGGCGGCGGAGGAAGCGGCTCGTCTCGAAGCCGAGAAGGCTGCTTCCGAGAAACTGGCAGAACCCCCGACCCCGCCCGTTGAGGCGGCACCGGAACCGGAGCAACCACGACAGGCGGAGCAGCGCGCGGAGGAAGCCGTATCGGCGCCGGCCGATGGCGCGGCGGAGAAATCGCCGACACCTATTCAGCGCAAGGAACTCCACGTCGCTACGGAAAAGTCCGGGCGCCGGCGCAAGCGCACCCGGGCCATCCGGCCGACCGTGGTACGGCGCGAGGTGCAGCACGGGTTCGAAATGCCGACCTCGCCCATCGTGCGCGAAGTGGAGATTCCGGAAAGCATCACGGTGTCGGAGCTTGCTGCGCGTATGTCGATCAAGGCCACCGAGGTCATTAAGGTGATGATGAACCTGGGCACCATGGTGACCATAAACCAGATCATCGACCAGGAAACGGCCGCGATTGTGGTCGAAGAAATGGGCCACAAGGCCAAGCTGCTCAAGGAAAACGCGCTGGAAGAGGAAGTTATCCAGGCAGCGCAATTGACCGGTGAAGAGGAGGCTCGTGCGCCGGTGGTAACCATCATGGGTCACGTCGATCACGGCAAGACCTCGCTGCTTGACTATATTCGCACCACCAAGGTTGCGGCGGGAGAGGCCGGCGGAATTACGCAGCACATCGGCGCTTACGGCGTAGAGACGCCCAAGGGTCGGATTACGTTTCTGGATACGCCCGGTCACGAGGCGTTTACCGCAATGCGTGCGCGCGGCGCGAAAGTTACCGACGTGGTCGTCATCGTGGTTGCCGCCGATGACGGCGTCATGCCGCAAACCGAGGAGGCGGTCACCCATGCCAAAGCCGGGCGCGTTCCCATCATCGTCGCGGTCAACAAGATTGACAGGCCCAACGCCGATCCCGATCGGGTGCGTCAGGAGCTCTCCAAGCTCGAGGTGATACCGGAAGACTGGGGAGGGGACACGCAGTTCGTTAACGTTTCCGCCAAGACCGGCGAAGGCGTGGACAATTTGCTCGATGCGATATTGCTGCAGTCGGAAATCCTGGAACTGAAGGCGATCGATACCGGGCCGGCCGCCGGCACGGTTGTCGAGTCTCGTCTGGATCGGGGCCGCGGACCGGTTGCGACCCTGCTGGTACAGAGCGGCCGGCTTAACAAAGGCGACGTGGTACTTAGCGGGCATGAGTTCGGACGCGTGCGCGCCATGTACGATGAGAACGGCAATGAAGTGGAACTCGCGGGTCCCTCCACGCCCGTTGAAGTTCTGGGGCTGTCGGGCACGCCCAATGCCGGCGATGAAATGATAGTGGTGCAGGATGAGAAGAAGGCCCGGGAAATCGCCCTGTTCCGGCAGGGCAAGTACCGGGAGGTCAAGCTTGCCAAGCAGCAGGCGACGAAGCTGGAGGATATGCTGTCGCAGATGGGCGAGGAAGGCGCGGCTACGCTCAATGTGCTTATCAAGGCGGACGTGCAAGGTTCGGCGGAGGCCCTGTCCGATGCGCTCAAAAAGCTGTCTACGGAAGAAGTAAAAATCAACGTTCTCAGCAGCGGCGTCGGCGGCATCACCGAGTCGGACATCAACCTGATCATGGCCTCCAAGGGCATGGTTATCGGGTTCAACGTCCGCGCCGATGCTGCCGCCAGAAAGCTGGTGGAGGACGAGGGCGTTGATCTGCGCTATTACAGCGTGATTTACGATGTAATTGACGACATCAAGCAGGCAATTGGAGGCATGCTCGCGCCTGAAATCCGCGAGCAGATTGTCGGGATTGCGGAAGTCAAGGAAGTGTTCCGGTCGCCGAAGATGGGCGACATTGCCGGCTGTATCGTGACCAGTGGCGCAGTTCGGCGCAACAATCCTATCCGGGTGCTGAGGGATAACGTGGTTATCTATGAGGGGGAGCTGGAATCACTGCGGCGCTTCAAGGATGACGTTGCAGAAGTCAGGTCCGGAACGGAATGCGGCATCGGAGTGAAGAACTATAACGACGTCCAGGTGGGCGACCAGATCGAAGTATTTGAGCGAATTGAAGTCAGCCGGACAATGGAGTGAGACGCGCATGCCGCGTGAATTTGGACGCAATCTACGTGTTGCCGACCTGCTCCAGCGAAAGCTTGCCGTGCTGCTGCAAAGGGAGGTCGATCTGGTCGAAACGGGATTGCTGACGATATCCTCGGTGGACGTCAGCCCGGATTTGGCCCAGGCCAGCGTTTATGTAAGTTGCCTCGGTGGAGATGTGCATAAGGGTGATCTTGTAGAGGCACTCAACAAGCTGGCCGGGCGTTATCGCCGGCAGCTTTCGAAGGAACTGACCATGAGATCGGTGCCGCGAATCCGGTTTGTATACGACGAATCGGTGGAGCGGGGTGCAAAGCTCGCATCGCTGATCGACAGCCTTAAAGAAGGCAGGAGTGGTAATTGACGGATATCCCGTGGTTGCGACGGAAACGCAGGGAAAAGGCTGGGCGGGAATTGGCCGGCAGCCCGCTGAGGTCGAGGACATGAGTAGACGCAGGCGTAGTAAAGGCCGGGACGTAGCTGGGATCCTGCTGCTCGATAAGCCGGCTGGCATCGGCTCCAACGACGCTCTGCAGAAGGCCAAGGGACTGTTCCAGGCGCGCAAAGCGGGTCATACGGGCAGCCTGGATCGGGGTGCTTCCGGATTGCTGCCCCTGTGTTTCGGTGAAGCGACCAAGTTCTCTTCGTTTCTGCTGGATGCCGACAAGATGTATGTCGCCACGGTCAGACTGGGTATAGCGACCACGACCGGGGACGTTGCGGGGGAAGTACTGGAACGGCAACCCGTGCCGGGACTGAATGAAGCGCAGCTCGCGGAGGTCCTGAAACGGTTTACCGGAAAGATCGAGCAAGTGCCGCCGATGTATTCGGCGCTCAAGCACAATGGCCGGAGGCTGTACGATCTGGCCTACCAGGGTATCGAAGTCGAGCGGCAGCCGCGACCCGTGACGATTCACGAACTGGTGTTGACCGGATTAAACGGTGAGCGTTTCGACGTCAGCATCAAATGTTCGAAGGGAACCTACGTGAGGACCCTTGCGGAAGACATCGGGAGGGAGCTGGGATGCGGGGCGCACGTCGAGTCATTGCGCAGGACCGGGGTCGGACCGTTCCGGCTGCGCGAAGCGGTGGCGCTTGCCGAATTGGAGGAGATCTCGGGTGCCGGTGGATTCCCGCAGTCGCTGGATTGCCTGTTGCTGGATGTGGATGAAGTGCTGCGGGACATACCGGCAGTGCAACTGGTGGAAGCCGCCGCCTTTTACCTGTGCCAGGGACAGCCGGTCGTGGTTCCACATGCGCCCACCGACGGTTTGCTTCGCATTTACAATGAGTCGCGGGAATTCCTCGGGATGGGGGAAGTGCTGGACGACGGGCGAGTCGCGCCCCGGCGGCTGGTGAGCAGCGGTTAATCCCGCCGGGTGCGATTGGAGATTTTCTTGTTCAGGGCAGTTCGCGTGGGTACAATACGCGCGAAATTTTGCAGAGAATCAGCATAAGTCAGGAGTTAATTCATGGCATTAAGCCAGCAGCAGAAGGCTGATATCGTCAGTCAATATCAGAGGTCGTCCGGTGATACGGGCTCGGCGGAAGTGCAGGTTGCTTTGCTGACCGCTCGCATTACCGACCTGTCCGAGCATTTCAAGATCCATACCAAGGACCATCACTCGCGCCAGGGTTTGCTGCGGCTGGTGAACGAGCGCCGCCGGCTTCTGGAGTATCTGAAAAACAGCGATATCGATCGTTATCGCGACCTTATCGGACGCCTGGGGTTGCGCAAGTAATCCCATGGGTGATGGTTCTTCAGCGAGCTGAATTCCCCCCTGACGCTTCGTCGGTTTTAAAGCCTTCCTTCCGCACCACATGCAACAGCCGTTTCATGTTGGTGATAGATGACACACGTGGAGTGAATATATGAATGCGGGCAGCATAGAGTTTCAGTATGGAAATCAAAAAGCCAGGATAGAAACCGGCAAGGTGGCGAGGCAGGCTTCCGGAGCGGCAGTGGTAAGCATTGGAGACACCGTCGTTCTGGTCAGCTGTGTGGCTACAAAGGACGCTGACCGGGAACGGGACTTTTTTCCGTTGACGGTCGATTATCAGGAACGCACCTACGCGGCGGGCAAGATACCTGGCGGTTTCTTCAAGCGTGAGGGACGGCCGACTGAAAAGGAGACGCTGACCTCAAGACTGATTGACCGGCCCATACGTCCACTGTTCCCGAAGGGTTTCAGAAACGAAGTCCAGATTGTTGCCACGGTACTTTCTCTCGATCCGGCCGTGGATCCGGATATTGCAGCCATGATCGGCGCATCAGCGGCTGTCACGCTTTCCGGCGTGCCGTTTAACGGACCTATCGGGGCCGCGCGGGTCGGGTACCGAAACGGCGAGTACGTGCTGAACCCCAGCTTCGGCGATCTGGCCGATTCAGAGCTTGATCTGGTGGTCGCCGGGACAGGCAGCTCGGTGCTCATGGTCGAGTCCGAGGCCAAGCAGTTGTCCGAGGAGGTGATGCTCGGGGCCGTCATGTACGGGCATGAGCAGATGCAGGTGGTGATCGACAGCATTCAGGCGCTTGCCAAGCAAGTCGGCGTGAAGCCGTGGTCCTGGCAGGCACCGGAAGCCGACACGGACCTGGAAGCGGAAGTGGAAGGCCGGTGCGGCGACCTGTTGCGGGAGGCGTACTCCATCCAGGACAAGATCAGCCGGCGCGAGCAGCTTGACGAAATCCGCCGTGAGGCTCTGGCGGGAATCGCCGAAGCGAATCCTGACAAGTGGACGCCCGGGGCGATAACGGGAGTCATAGAATCGCTTGAAGCGAACATCGTCAGGGGCGGCATTTTGGCCGGAGAACCGCGCATAGATGGCCGTGACCAAAAGACCGTACGCCCCATTTCCATAGAAGTCGGCGTTCTTCCGCGTGTACACGGCTCAGCGCTGTTTACCCGAGGTGAAACCCAGGCGCTGGTGGTAACCGCCCTGGGTTCGGATCGGGATGCCCAGATAATTGATGCAATTGAGGGGGAACGAAAGGAGCCGTTCATGCTGCACTATAATTTCCCTCCCTATTGCGTCGGTGAGACGGGGCGCATGATGGGACCGAAGCGCCGGGAAATCGGCCATGGCAGACTGGCCAAACGCGGCATCCAGGCGGTTATGCCCGATCCACATTCTTTCCCATATACGATCCGGGTGGTGTCCGAGATCACGGAGTCCAACGGCTCGAGTTCCATGGCAACGGTTTGCGGTACCAGCCTGTCGCTGATGGATGCCGGGGTGAACATCGTGGCCCCGGTGGCCGGCATTGCAATGGGGCTCATCAAGAAAGACGACAAGTTTGTTGTCCTGTCCGACATCATGGGGGACGAGGATCACCTGGGAGACATGGACTTCAAGGTTGCCGGCACCGAGGCCGGGATCAACGCCCTGCAGATGGACATCAAGATAGATGGGATCACGCGCGAGATTATGGAAGTCGCGCTGGACCAGGCGAAACAGGGAAGGCTGCACATACTGGAAAAAATGAACGCGGTATTGCCGGGACCGCGCTCGGAAATGTCGGAATATGCTCCGCGCATTACCAGCCTCAAGATCAATCCTGACAAGATCCGCGATGTGATCGGCAAGGGCGGCGCAACTATACGCGCGATCACGGAGGCCACCGGAACGACCATCGATATTGAAGATGACGGCACCATCAAAATTTACTCCGCCGACAAGGCCGCGAGCGATGCCGCAAGGGCGCGGATCGAGGAGCTGACCGCGGATATCGAGGTAGGGAAAGTATACGAAGGACGCGTAGCCAAGCTGATGGACTTTGGGGCGTTTGTGAATATTCTCCCCGGCAAGGATGGACTGGTGCACATTTCCCAGATTTCCAACGAACGTGTTGAGAATGTGAGCGACAAGTTGACCGAGGGTGAATACGTCAAAGTCAAGGTCCTGGAAATTGACAAGCAGGGCCGCGTGCGCCTCAGCATGAAGGCGGTCAACGAAAATTGATCGTTCTCCGGGGGGCAGCGGGTCAAGGAAACGGAGTAAAGCCAACGCCCGCTGATTCCCGGGGGTAGCTTGCGCGGTGGTACCGGGCGCCGCGCAACATTTCCCCATGTAACTGTTCGAAAAAGCAATACACACAGCTGTGGACCTTGCGGTATCCAGGTGACAGACACGCTGTAAATACATCCATGTACGCTCGATCGCCGCGTCCCGGCGGCTCACGGTCTGTCCCCTGGATGCAGCAACGCCGTTG